>CAYZJD010000244.1:0-7325 GCA_964478455.1 uncultured Solibacteraceae bacterium
TTTGCGGAAGGGGTACGGAAGATGACATGGCTCTGGACCTGGGCCGGGACTTGTTTCGGGTACCGGCGCAACGATTCTCTCTTCACCCACGACGGCAGAGAAGTGGGTCGGTTCGACGGCGACGAGATCTACGGTGTAGATGGCCGCTATCTTGGTGGGATCAAGAACGACAAACTGATCACGAAGCTCGACAAGAAATCGAGAATGCGCAATGCCTTCACGTCCTGTCAAAGTGCCTCCTATGTTCCGTCCGTCAACCGGGTCGGCTCTGTGCTGCCAGCTGGCTACGAGGACTTCCCTGAGCCGGAGACTTTTCCATAAGCCATGACGCACGAATCCCCCCTCTCTTCCTGTAGGCAGTCGGGACTCGCGCCGACTTCGACAGCCTTCCAGCGCCGATTCAGCGAATGTCCACGGGCGCGCGTGAGCAGCACAGGTTTGGGCGAGATGATCTGAGCTAGCGGGTCCACGGCTCACGCTATGACCGTGTCAACGCGCGCGTCATCATCCTCGCGTCGACACTGCGACTGTCGCGACCGAGGGCGGACTGTGGAACCCACATGCGCTACACCTTACGGATGGCGGTCTCCGCGCCTCGCAGGTGTGGGAAGCGGGTGTCGGGAGGTGCCAACCGATGAACGCGATCCACCAGCCGTCCGGCGACCAGCACGGGTTCGTGGCTTCGATGCTTGTAACCAGTTCCGAGACATCCCCACCTTCGGCGGGGTTCCTACGAGCCGAATGAAACCCTTTCAGGGGCGGGCTCGCGCCGCTCAGACCTCGTCGTACAACACAGCGGCGTACTTGGCGCCGCGCAGAGTCTTCTCGATCTCGGGCCACGCCTTCTGGTGGTCGTCAGTCTTCACCCAGGCCTGCCGCTGCTCCTCGGTCCGGAAGCTGATGATCAGCCGGTACGGCATGTTGGCCGGTCCAGGTCCCGCCACCACGTTGCGCAGCTTGAGGAGCTTCACTGCGACGAAACCGGGCTGCCTGCTGATGGCCGGCCGGAAGATGCCGTGGAAGTTCGTCATCAGTTCGTTCTCCCGTGCAGGATCAACCTCCAGGTCGACGTGCAATTGAATGGGCCGCGCCGGCGGCAGTGCGGGCGCCGCGCCCAGGCCGGCCAGTGTTACGAGAGCCGCTCTTCGATGCATGGCGGAGATTCTACCGCACTGCGGCGGCGCACCGGCGCTGCTGAGACAATGTGATGTTGACTCGCACGCCTCTGCCTATCGATCCGCTGATTCCTGAAATCCTGCGCTGTCTTCGCGGCGGGCCCAATCTCGTGCTGGAAGCGCCGCCCGGGGCGGGGAAGACCACCCGCGTGCCGCCCGCCCTGCTGTCGCTGGGTTCGGGTGAGGTCCTCGTGCTCGAACCACGACGGCTGGCCGCGCGGCTGGCGTCGCGTCGCGTTGCCTTCGAGACGGGGGAGCGCCTCGGCGAAACGGTTGGTTACCAAGTGCGCTTCGAGGAAATCGCTGGGCCGCGCACGCGGCTGCGTTACATGACCGAGGGGGTGCTAACGCGCAGGCTGCTGTCGGATGCGAGCTTGCGGGGCGTGGACGCGATTGTACTCGATGAGTTCCATGAACGCCACCTGGAGGGAGACCTGGCGCTGGCGCTTCTTCGGCGGTTGCAGAAGACCGTCCGGCCGGAATTGCGGCTGATCGTGATGTCGGCGACGATGGACGCCGCGCCGGTGGCGCGGTTCCTGGGCGGCGCGCGGATCCTTCGTGCTGAGGGCAGGCTGTTCGATCTGAGTGTCAGCTACACGCCGGTTTCCGCGGCTCCGCTCGATGATTTGGTGGCTGCCGCACTGGACAGGCTCATCCGCGAGGGTCTGGACGGCGACGTTCTGGCGTTTCTGCCCGGCGCAGCGGAAATCCGCCGCGCCATGCGGGCCTGTGCCGCGCCGGCCGGGCGGGCTGGGTTGCTGGCGCTGCCGTTGCACGGCGACCTCCCGGCGGAAGAGCAGGACCGCGCCGTGTCGCCGGCCGAACGTTGCAAGGTCATCTTTTCGACGAACGTCGCCGAGAGTTCCGTAACGATCGAAGGGGTCACCGCGGTCATCGACAGCGGGCTGGCGCGTGTGGCAACCGACTCGCCCTGGTCGGGGCTGCCGGCACTGCGCGTCGCGCGGGTCAGCCGTGCGTCAGCGGACCAGCGAGCCGGCCGCGCGGGCCGCACGGGTCCCGGCCGCGTCGTACGGCTCTATCCGCTCGAGGACTACTTGCGCCGCCCGGAGCACGAGACGCCCGACATCGCGCGGCGCGAGCTGTCGCAAGTCGCTCTCGATCTGAGAGCCATGGGGATCGGGCCGCTCGACGCGATCGAGTGGCTGGAGCCGCCGGGCGCCGCCGCCGTCGCTGCCGCCGAGCAGTTGCTCGTCCGGCTGGGCGCCGTGGATCCCCGAGGCGCTCTTACGGACACGGGACGCCGCATGGCGAGGTATCCGCTGCATCCGCGCCTGGCGCGGCTTGTTGTCGAGGCGGACCGCGGCGGCGCCGGTGACGGCGGCTGCGGAGTCGCCGCCCTCCTCAGCGCCGGAGAGAGGCTGCCGGCGGATGCGCCCCATGCGGGCCCGTCGGATCTGTTGCTGCTGCTCGACTCAGACTGGAGCAGACAGGCGCGCCGCGTCTATGAACAGGTGCGGCGCGTCTGCCGTCCCGCCCGCCGCGCGCGGCATGATGAAACGGCGCTGCTGCTCGCGATTTTGACGGCGTTTCCCGACCGCGTAGCGCGCCGCCGTCAAGGCGGCGAACTGCTGCTGGCCGGGGGAGGCTCAGCGGCGCTCGCTCCCACAAGCGCCGTGCATTCGGACTGGCTGGTTGCGGTGGACATCGAGGAGCGGAAGGAACGCGGTTTGCCGCTGGTGCGGCTGGCGAGCAAGATCGAGCCCGGGTGGCTCCTGGACTTGTTCCCCGACCGTGTCTCGGAGCGACGCGGCGTTGAGTGGAACCGGGAGGCCGAGCGGGCCGAGGCGGTCAGCTCGCTCGAATACGAGAATCTCGTCATCGAGGAGAGCCGTGGCAGCGCGGCAGGCGACAAGGGGGCTTCCGAGCTGCTGGCCCGAAAGGCGCTCGAGGCCGGGCCGGCGCGCTTCGCGGACATGGACGAGATCGAGCGGTTTCTCGCGCGCGTCGAGTTCGCCACCCGACATTCCCCGCTGCCTCGCCTGGGCGAGGAGGACGTACGCGCCGCGCTTGGCTCGCTTTGTGACGGGCTGTGGAGCTTCGGCGAACTTGAGACCGCGGCCCGGAGCGGCGGCCTGCTGGGCGCCCTGAAACAGCGTTTGCCTCCCGGCGCCTCTGGGCGGCTCGATGAAATCGCGCCGGAGCGGATCCGGTTGCCCGGCGGGCGGCAGGTCCGGGTGCACTACGCCCGCGGCCAGGCGCCGTGGATCGCCTCGAGGTTGCAGGATTTCTTCGGCATGAAGGAGACGCCGCGGATCGCCGGCGGCAGGGAGCCGCTGGTGGTGCACCTGCTGGCGCCGAACCAGCGGCCGGTGCAGACCACCACGGATCTGGCCGGCTTCTGGGAACGCCTCTATCCGCAAGTGCGCCGCGAACTCAGCCGGCGCTATTCCAAGCACTTCTGGCCGGAGAAGCCCTGACGCACCGGGGAGGCTGCGGCGGGAGTCGTCGAAGGTGCTATTCTGAATATCAGAAGATCATGCATTCGGAAACGACGAGGATCGGACGGCGCGGCACGGTGGTGGTGCCGGCGCGGTTGCGGCGACGTTTTGGGCTCGAGGAGGGCTCGCCGATCATTGCCGAGGAGCGAGAGGACGGCATCCTGCTGCGCCCCGCCGTTTCTCTGCCGCTGGAGATGTACAGCCCGGAACGCAGGGCCCAGTTCCTGCTGAGCAACGCGGTGGACGCCGCCGATTACAGGAGGGCGTTACGGGAAGTCCGCGTCATGGGATTGGATCCGTCGCGAATTCCGCACCGCCGGCCGGCGGGCCGCTGAGCCGTGGACGCCATCTTTCTGGATGCCAACGTTCTATTTTCGGCCACCTGGCGCTCGGACAGCGGTCTGCTGAGGCTGTGGCAGCTCAAGGGCGTACGCCTTCTTACCTCCTCTTACGCTGCGGAGGAAGCGCGCGTCAACCTGCCAGGAGAAGACCAACGGCGGCGGCTGGAGGATCTCCTGGGGCGGCTGGAAATGGTCGCTACCCCGAGCAACCTTCCGCTGCCCGGAAGCGTCACCTTGCCCGACAAGGACCGCCCGATCCTGCTCGCGGCCCTGGCTGCCCAAGCCACGCACCTGCTTACCGGGGACGTGGAGCATTTCGGTGCGTACTATGACCGCAAGGTTGGCAGCCTCATCATCCTCCGCCCGTCCGAGTACCTTCGCAGGTATCGACCGAAATCATAGGATCCAGGTCCTCATGTGCAGCAGTTCGTGGGGCGTGCTATACCTCAACTGGGATTCCGGAGAAGCACCTATGCCAACCCGTGCCGTTCGACGATTTCTCATCGCACTCTTACTCGTCGCAGCCGGCGCAGCCGGCCAGGAACGCCGGCCCCTGCCGCTGCCCGCGCCGCGAACCGATGGCGGGCTTCCGCTGATGCAGGCGCTCAAGGCGCGCGAGTCCTCCCGCGAGTTTGACAAGCGCGACCTGCCGCTCCAGGTTCTGTCCGACATGCTATGGGCTGCGTTCGGCGTCAACCGGCCCGACTCGGGGCGCCGGACGGCTCCGTCAGCTCACAACTGGCAGGAGATCGACATTTACGTGGCGCTGTCCGACGGCGCATTCCGCTACGCTCCCAAGGAGCATCACCTGGTCCCCGTCGCGCCAGAGGACGTCCGGGTGCTGACGGGCACGCAGGACTTCGTAAGCCAAGCGCCGCTGAATCTCGTCTATGTCGCAGATTTCTCGAAGATGGGCAGCGAGGCGGAAGCGGAGAAGATCTTCCTGTCGGCGGCGGACACCGGTTTCATCGCTCAGAACGTCTACCTGTACTGCGCTTCCGAGGGGCTCGCGACGGTGGTACGGGCCGGCGTGCAACGGGAGGCGCTGGCCAAGAAGATGGGCCTCCGGGCAGATCAGAGGATTACGCTCGCGCAGTCTGTTAGCTACCCGAAGCGGTAGCCCGCGCACTGTTCAGCAACCGAGGTGCTGGGTGCTGCCGTGCTCGGCGCCGCCCGGCAGCACAAACTGCCGTTCAGTATAATCGACCAACATGAGCATCCTACGCGGGACAGCAATTGTTCCCTTGGTGACGTTGGCTCTGGCGGCGCAGACGCAGACGCCTCCAGCCGAAACGCCGGCGGCGAAGCCCGAGCGCGAGCCCGGCTTGTACGCCACGATTCAGACCACCATGGGCAACATCACGGTGGTGCTTTACGAGAAGGAATCGCCCATCACCGTGAAGAACTTCGTCAACCTTGCCCAGGGCAAGAAACAATGGCGCGATCCGAACACGGGGCAGATGACCACGAGGCCGCTCTACCCCGGGACCACGTTCCACCGCGTGTTCCCCAGGTTCATGATTCAGGGAGGCGACCCCGCCGGGACAGGGACGGGCGATCCGGGATTCACCATCCCCGACGAATTCCATCCGTCGCTGAAGTTCGACAGGCCCGGCCGACTGGCCATGGCCAACGCCGGCCCCAAGACGGGCAACTGCCAGTTCTTTATCACCGAAGTGCCGACGCCGCACCTGAACGGCGCCCATACCATCTTCGGGCAGGTCGTCGAGGGACAGGAG
This sequence comes from uncultured Solibacteraceae bacterium, assembly GCA_964478455.1. GTDB lineage: Bacteria > Acidobacteriota > Terriglobia > Bryobacterales > Bryobacteraceae > CAYZJD01. The sequence goes on from CAYZJD010000244.1 coordinate 5,715, forward strand.
GTGGTGAACCAGATTGCCCGCGTGCCCGCTGACGCCCAAGGCATGCCGCGGAAACCGGTCCGGATGACGAAGATCGTCATCGAGCGCGTCGGCCCTGCGCCTGAGGCGGCCAAATCGATCCGCCGGGGCGCCGGGGTGGCCCCCAAGCCAGAGGCTGCGAAACCGGCGGAGGCGAAGAAGTAGCGCGCTGTTCGCGGTCCGCTACCGGTCGCCCTCTGCTTCGAGCGGTATCTCGAAAAAGAAGAGTTCCTTACCGCTGGAGGCTTCGCGGATTCCAGTGAGGTAGAGCCTCGAGCCGGTGTGGTGTCGCGTCTGGAAATAGAAAAAACCGCTGGCGGACTCCCCCGGGATGAGCATCCGCGCGGAGAAGGCGCGACCAGTGATCTCCCATACATCCAACGGGTTCTTGCGGCGGCCGCCGCCGGGCAGGCGGGGCAGCGGCGGAGAGTAGACGTCCGGCTTGGCGGGGCCGTGCAGATAGCGGACTTCCTCGGCGGGGGTCGCCTCGATATCTTCGCCGCGGAGCGTGATGTATTTCACGCGCATGCGGTCCAGGCCGAGCGTCTGGACGCCGTCGTTCTGCATCACCACGAGCACCGGCAGCACGCCGTGCCGGTAGGGGTTCAGTTTTCCAAAGGCGGCCCGCGCCCTTTCCTCGCTATCGAAGGGCTGGGCGGCGATCGTCAGCTTGTCGATCGTCTGCCGTGAGCTGTAAGCGGTTACCGGCCCGGGATCGAACCTGGTCTTCTCCTTGTCGGCCCCCGAGGCCGCCGCTATACTCAGGAGAAGTACCAAAGGCTTGGACGGGAAGCTCATCTTTCTGCTGTACCGGGCCATCCAGTGGGCCGGGTCCCCTTTCCTCCTACTGTACTTCCTGCTGAGGTGCCTGAAGGACCGGCGCTACTTCCGCCGGTTCGGCCAGCGCCTCGGCTTCCTGCCTCCTTCCTATCAGCAGACCGTGTCCGGCGCCGTCTGGTTGCACGCAGTTTCCGTCGGCGAAGTGCTCTCGTCGGTCGAGCTGCTGCGGCGGCTGCGCGAACGGCTCCCGGCGACGCCGTTGTTTGTGTCCACCACGACACTGGCAGGCATGGCCCTGGCCGAAGACAGGCTGAAGCACATTGCCGACGGCGTGTTCTATGCGCCGATCGACTATTGTTTCGCCGTGCGGCGGGTACTGCGGAGCCTGCGACCGTCGATGGTGGTGATTGCCGAGACCGAGATCTGGCCGAATCTGTACCGGGAGGCCAAACGCGCCGGCTGTGGCCTGCTCATCGTCAACGGGCGCATTTCCGACCGCGCCGCGCCGCGCTACGGCCGCTTGGGGTGGTTCTTCCGTCACGTGCTTGCGCTGCCGGACCTCATCCTCGTTCAAAGCGAAGTGAGCCGCTGGCGCTATCTGGCGCTGGGCGCTCCGCTCGCAAAGGTCGAGCTGGGCGGGAACCTCAAGTACGACTTCCAACCGGCGGCGGTGAAGGCGCCGGAAGCCGTGGCCCGTTTTCTCTCTTCGCTTCAGTCGGCGCGTGTCTGGATCGCCGCTAGCACGATGCCGCCGGCCGAGGCCGGCGACCCGGATGAGGACGACGTCGTTATTGAGGCCTTTCAGAAACTGGC
>CAYZJD010000245.1:0-1446 GCA_964478455.1 uncultured Solibacteraceae bacterium
CCCAACTTGACCTTGTCAGGATAGGTGGAGCGGATGGATTCGAGCAGCTTCTCGGCCGTGTCGAAGTCGCCCGCGTAGGAGGCCGCCTTGGCGCCCTGGAACACGGTTTCAGGGGCGGCGGGGTGATGAAGAAACCCGGTGAGCGCCTCGCGCGCTTTCTCGGGACGGTTCAAACGATAGTAGTTGACCGCGAGATTGTAGCGTGTGCCGGAGTCAGAGGGGTCCAACTCGAGCGCCTTCTCGAAGTACGCGCCGGCCTCCGCCAGCTTCTCCTGCCGGAATAGGACCGTGCCCAGAAGAGCCAGACCCACCGCATCGTTCGGCGCCAGCTTCACCGCCTGCCGGAGTTCCGACTCCGCCGACTTCAGATCGCCTTTCTGCGACAGCTCATGGCCGCGCTTGAGGTGCTGGCGGGCCAGCGGGAGTTGCTGCGGGACGGCGCTCTGCAACCAGAAGAAGGCCAGGAAGAGGAACATGCTTCCTCTTGCAGGCTACTGTGCAGTGCCACCGACCTGCAACACGTGGAGGCGGGCAAGAAAACGTTGCGCGCAAGCCCGCACCGATTCACAGCTTCAGAGCTTCGAGATCATCCTGTGCGATCTCGCGTTCCTGAAGCCGTTCGATGAGGTGTTGTTTGAGCGAATGAAGACCTTCACGACCGTCCGGCTCCGATCTCGGCAAGCATTTGCTTAATGTCGGCGGTCGGGGCGTTGAGTTCGGTCAACCGGCCCAGAGGATCCCATGGCGCACGTCCTTTCGCGCCGTGGAGCAGAGACTCCTCGATGGCGTGACGCACCCATTGCCCTTTGGACATGCGGCTTCGCTCGGCAGCCTTGCGCAGACGAGCGTCCAACTCCGCGGGAACCAGAATCTGGAGACGCCGACTCATATGAGCATGGTATCGCTACGAGAAGCGGCGGACAGCCTGTTCTGCTTGCAGGCTATTGCGCCGGCTCGCGCACCTGCAATACCTGGTTGACCGGCACACTGGTGAGCACCTGCTCGATGCCGCTGGGCCAGCGGATTTCGATGCGGTCTACCGTGCGGGCGCCGCCCAGGCCGAAGTGGACTCCGAAGTGACTGGAGGAGGCGTAGCCGGTGTTGACGCTCACGTGGTTGTGCTGGCCGCCGGCGCGAATGCGCGCGCCGATGCCGTCGCGGTTGCTCCGCGTCCCCTGGAGCCGCAGGATGAGCCAGGAGTTTTCAGCCTGGCTCACGTTCTCCCACAATTCAGCCGGTTCGCCGAGTGAACTTACGACGACGTCGAGCTTGCCGTCATTGTTGAAATCGGCGACGGCGGCGCCGCGGTGGGGCCTCGGCGTCTGGAAGTCGGCGCCGGCTTCGGCGGAGACGTCGTGGAACGTGCCGTCGCCCGCCCCGGCAAACAGGAAATTCGACAGCTTATACTTCGTTGGTTCGAAGTACTCAACGTTATCGCTGACGTGG
>CAYZJD010000245.1:1456-7325 GCA_964478455.1 uncultured Solibacteraceae bacterium
GACGTGGGCGCCGGAAACGAACAGGTCTTTCGCGCCGTCGCTGTTGAAGTCGTAAAGAAGGGGGCTCCAGCCGCTTCTCAGCACGCTGAGCTGCGCGAGCCGGCTGCGGCTGGTCCAATCACGAAAGCGGCCTTTGCCGGTGTTGCGAAAGAGCGGGAACCACTCACCGGCCAGCGCGGCGAAGGCGATGTCGGGCAGGCCGTCGTTGTCGTAATCGCGAAAGTCGGCGCCCATCGCCGAGACCGCGCGGGCGTGGTCGGCCAGAGCCACACCGGCCTCGAGCGCCACCTCTGCGAACTTGCCGTTGCCGAGGTTGTGGAAGAGGAAGTTCGGGATCTTGTCGTTGGTGATGAAGACGTCGGTGAATCCGTCCTGATCGTAGTCCGCCAGGCCGATGCTCATCCCTTTTCCGACGTGGGCGGCGATGCCGGATTTCACGGAAACATCTTCGAAGGTCCCGTCACCCCGGTTGCGGTAGAGGGCGTTCGGCAAGCCACCGAAGTGCTTCGGATGGCAGTATGCGCGAACCTTGTTCACCGGGTCTCCGCAGAAGGGCGCCTTCTCCGGACTCCACTGCAAGTAGTTCACCAGAAAGAGGTCCAGCAAGCCGTCGTTGTTGTAATCCATCCAGCCGCCGGTGATCGCCCAGACGCCGCTCTTGATGCCGGCCTTGGAAGTCACGTCCTCGAACTTACCGTTGCCGAGGTTGCGATACAGGTGGTTCGAGCGAACGCCGGCGACGAACAGATCGACGTGGCCGTCGTTGTCGTAGTCGGCGGCGGCCGCTCCGATACAATAACCGCTGCCCGCCAGGCCCGCTTCCCCGGTGACGTCCTTGAACTTCATGCCGCCGAGATTGCGGAAGAGGCGGTTGTGATACTTGGGATCGTTCTTGTCGAGCGCGGGGATGGCGGCGCCGTTGGTGAAGAAGATGTCGGTGAGGTCATCGCCGTCGTAGTCGAACACCGCCAGCCCGCCGGCCATCGTCTCGATGATCTGTTTCTCGGGGGTGGGGTGATTCTCGAGCACGAAATTCAGCCCGGCCGAGGAGGCGACGTTGCGGAAGCGGACGGGAGAGGGGTCAACCGCGGAGGCGCAGAGGGCGCAGAGAGAAACGCTGAGAAGTCTAGTGGTGGTCGACACGGGGCTCGATGGCGCGGGCGCGGAGTTCGCGGATCAACCGGATCAGGCGCTCGACGACAGCCTCGACGAAACGGCGGCCCTTCTCGGCGCTGGCCTTGGTCGGGTCGCCGAGCGTGCCGGAGCGCGAGTAGCGGCTGAAGAACTCCTGGAAGAAGACCGGTGACGGCGCCTGCAAGTCCCAGAAGAAGAATTCCGACCGCTGGCTCGGAAAGTCGGACTGCGCGTTGTCCATCTGCACGAGATCGCCGCGCAGGTAGAGCAGCACGGACGTTTCGAGCTCGCAGCCATGCGCCATGCCGCCGGGATAGTCCGATTCACGCAGCTCGGCGAAGAGTTCTTTGGGGATCAAACTCCACCAAGGAACCATGGCGCAGATGGCCGCCGTGCGGTTGGTGATGTTGCGGGCGGCGACGTCGAGGAACGGCACGTTGCTGCCATGGCCATTGACGAGCAGGATCTTGCGAAAGCCGTGGTGCGCGAGACTGCGGCCGATGTCGGTGACGTAGTTGATGAACGTCGGGCCCTCGACGGCGATGGTGCCGGGAAAGTCCAGGTGGTGCTCGTTGAAGGCGTAGTGGACAGAGGGCAGGAGGACCGCTTCGTACGGAATCTGTTCAACCGCGCGGCGCGAGATCTCCGTTGCGGTCAGAACGTCAGTGACGAGCGGCAGGTGCGGCCCGTGCTGCTCGATGGTTCCCACGGGCAGGACGGCGACGCGGTTCTGCGCAACCGCCTCGCGGATTTCAGGCCAGGTAAACTCCTCGTAACGGAATTTGCTCATTGACTCATTGATTCATTGAACCATTGTCGGAGCCCAAGGAGTAGAGGGCCCGGTCTTTTGCGATCATGGCCCTGATGCGCCGCAGGATCCCGGCAGTGCTCTTTCTGGCGACGCTGGTGGTGTATCTGCTGTTCCCCACGCGCCACTACTACTGGGACGGGGTCGCGTTCGCGTTGCACATCGAACACCCGGACTGGTTCGGCCAGTCGATGGTGACTCCGAATCATCTTGTGTACGTTCCGTTCGGCCGGGCGGTTTACGTGGGGCTGAACGAACTAGGCGTTGCAGTGCGGGCCCTCACGGCGCTTCAGGCGGTCAACAGCGTGGCGGGCGCGGCGAGCGTTGCGCTCTTGTGCCGCGTGCTGCTCGGGCTGACGCAGAGCGGCTCGCTGAGCCTGTTCCTCTCGCTCCTGTTCGCGTTTTCGGCCACCTGGTGGAAGTTCGCTACGGACGCAAACGCGTACGTGATCAGCGTGCTTTTCCTTCTTGTCGCATTTGCGTTGGTCACGAGAGCCGGGCAGCCGGCGCCGGTACGCGCGGCGCTGGCGCATACAGCGGCGATGCTGTTCCATCAACTGGCGGTGTTCTTCTTCCCGGTCGCGTTGCTGGGCTTGTTCACCGGGCGGGGAAAGAGCCGGTGGCGGGCGGTGGCAACATACAGTCTACTGGCGACCGCTCTCACTGTGGGCGCCTATTCGGCCGGTTACGTGTTGAAGCACGGGGAGTGGGACCTGGCCGGTTTTCTCGGTTGGATCACGTACCACACGCCGGATTCCTCGTTTTCGTTCGACTTCGCACGCAACCTGCTGGCGACGTTGCGCGGCCACCTCCGGCTGTTCCTGGGAGGGAAGGTCAGCCTGTTCCGGGACTTCACGAGCCCGGCGGCGGCCGGTCTTGCGGTGGCGGCGGCCCTGGTGTTTGTTGCGCTGTGGCCGCGGATCTCATTTGCGACTTCAGCGGCAGGAGGCGAGCGGAGACGGATCGGAGCCATGGCTACCCTGTGGACCGGCGTGTACGTCGTTTTCCTGTTCTTCTGGCTCCCGCAGAATACCTTCTACAGGCTCTTCTATCTGCCGGCATTGATCGTTTTGGCGGCATTAGTTCCAGGGTGGCGGCCGGGGCGCCGGAGCGCCGCTCTGCTGGCGGCGGGGATCCTTTGGAACTTCCTCTTCTTCGTACATCCGCACTCGCGCGTGGAATCGAACCTGCCGTTGTGGTTTGCGCTCGGCATGAGGAGGGACTGGCCGAAGGGCAGCATCATTTACCTCGGGAGTTTTCACGCGGATGCGTGGCTCATGTGGTACTTCCACCCCCAAACGATCTGGAAAGTGGTGACCGCCGGAGACCTCGGCGGCCTCGAGAATGAACTGCGCGCAGTGTACGAAGGACGCGGCAAGGCATGGGCGGACGGTTCCCTTGTCACAGCGCTGAGCGCGAATGAGGCCGGCCGGGCTTGGCTCGCCGCGCACACCCAGACCGGCGCCGAGCGTACGCAGGGGCGAATTCGGTTCGTGCAACTGTTCCCGGCGAGCGCACGTTGATGGCCGGCATGAACCAAGGGGTCAGTCAGATCTGTCCACTCGCACACTGCGCTCAGGACAGATCGAACTGACCCCCCCACCACTTGAGCACGCGCAAGCAGCGCAGAGTGTTCCAGCGTGATGGCTCGCCGGTTTTTTCCATATCGAAGTGAACGCGGCCGGGGTAGCGGTTTGGCAGGACCCAGCGGCCGTCGGGACGGCGTCGCCTGAGCACGATGTTGATGGCGTCCTTCAAGCGCGGGTCGCGTGGCGCATTCGTGGCCCGGAAGTAATCAAGGCCGCGGAGAACGTCGTAGTGCCAGCGCGGCGGGAAAAAGAAACGGGTCAGGGCGGAGTCCACAATCTTGCCGGTTTGGTGCGAGCGATAGAGGCGGTGCGCGAGCAGGAACTCGCTGCCGCGGGCCTGGGCGCCGCGCGCTTCTGCGGCCAGGGGCCAACCGCGCGCCTCGTACAGATGCAGCGCTTCGAGCACCGAGATGGTGGTGTGGAAGCTCCCGTGAGTGGCCCCCCGGAACAACTGGCAGTTCCAGCCCCCGTCGGGCATCTGGTGGTCGAGCAGGAAGCGCGTCATCCGCTCGACCCGCCCGTCTTCCAGAGCGAAATGTGCGGCCATGGAGACAACCATGGCGGTGACGCACGCCTCGCTGTGTTTAAAGCTGCGCCAGCAGTTGAAGCCGCCATCGTGCCACAGGCCGCGGTCGAACAGAAGGCGGCAGGCTTTCAGCGCCTGGGGATGACCTTCGGCCAGGCCGAGGTCGCGAAGTTCGAGGAGAGTGTAAGTGGTCGAGATCCACTTCGGCGTGTAGAGACCGCCGCCCCACTGGCCGGATTCCTCCTGGAGCGCAAGAAGGCGGGCGCCCCAGCCTTCGGTGGCGACGCGGTGCCGCTCGCGGGCGACGGTGCGCGGGGAGGCGCCCGCGAGGTCTCGCAAGGCTTGCCAGCGGATGGCGGGATCGCCTTCGAGCAGCCAGGACACGACAGGGTCCACGGAGGGCATGGGTGGCAAGTTATCACATCACGCTATGGGCCGCTGCTAGCATGAAGGGTTATGCACGATCTGGCGTTTTTTCGGGCCAACCTGGACGCCATCGCCGAGCGTCTGGCGACTCGCGGCTTCACCTTGGTGGTGGACGAATTCCGAGAGTTGGACGCAAAGCGGCGGGCGGCGATTACCGAGTCCGAACAACTGAAGGCGCAGCGGAACGCGGAAAGCGTGGAGATCGGCAAATTGCGCAAACAGGGGGTGGACACCTCCGAGCGGCAGCGGAGCGTGCGCGAGATCGGCGAGCGGATTGCCGCCCTGGAGGAGCAGGCCAGCAAGCTGGACGAGGAGTTTCGCGAGAGGCTGGCGGGCGTCCCGAACGTGCCACACGAGTCCGTACCGGTAGGACGAGGCGAGGAGGACAACGTCGAAGTGCGGCGGTGCGGGCAGCCGAGGGAGTTCGATTTCGAGCCGAAGGCGCACTGGGACCTGGGACCGGAACTCGGCGTGCTCGACCTGGAGCGCGCGGCGAAGGTGACTGGCGCGCGGTTCGCGGTTTACTGGGACGCGGGCGCCCGCCTCGAGCGGGCGCTGATCAACTTCATGCTGGACGTCCACACGCGCGAGCACGGCTACACGGAAGTTCTGCCGCCCTTCATGATCAACTCGGCAAGCCTTTACGGCACCGGGCAGTTGCCGAAGTTCGCCGAAGACTTGTTCAAGTGCGAGAACTTCGACTTCTGGCTGGCGCCGACGGCGGAAGTGCCCGTGACGAACCTCTACCGCGACGAGACGCTGGACGCGGACCGGCTGCCGATCCGGCTGTGCGCTTACACACCGTGTTTCCGAAGCGAGGCAGGCTCGCACGGGCGCGACGTGCGGGGCATCATCCGCCAGCACCAGTTCCAGAAAGTGGAACTCGTGAAGTTCACGCGGCCGGATCAGAGCTACGACGAACTGGAGTCGCTGACGGCGGACGCCGAGGACATCTTGCGGCGGCTGGGGCTGCCGTACCGGAGGGTAGCGCTCTCGACCGGCGACATGGGATTCTCCTCCGCGAAGACGTACGACATTGAGGTCTGGCTGCCGGGACAGAACGGCTACAAGGAAATCTCCTCGTGCTCGAACTTCGAAGCGTTCCAGGCCCGGCGGGCAGGGATCCGGTGCAAGTCCGCCAAGGGCAAGGCGGAGTTCGTCCACACACTGAACGGGAGCGGGCTGGCGGTGGGGAGGACATGGGTGGCGGTGGTCGAGAACTTCCAGCAGAAAGACGGCACGGTGGTCATCCCCGAGGCATTGCAGCCGTACGTGAACGCTGAGCGCATCACGAAGCGGGGAGAGCTGGGGTAAGCGGTCACAAGGACATCCACTTCCGAGTCACGCCTGTAATCCATTCGATATAAAAGAGTTAGCTTCGCACTC
>CAYZJD010000246.1:0-7323 GCA_964478455.1 uncultured Solibacteraceae bacterium
TCCGCTACCGCAATCAGCTCCGTGACTTGTGACGCCCGAAGGGCCCGGGCGTGAAAGGGAGCGATCAAGCCCGCACCCAGCAGCCCGAATCCTACCCGTGAGTCCCGCATACCGCCTCCTCATTCCGGAACCAGCAACACCTTCAGCGCGCGCCGGGCCTCGATCTCCCGAAACGCATGCTCCCAATCCTCCAAGGGCAGCCGGTGCGAAATAACCTTCTCGACCGGCAGGGTGCCGTTCGCGATCAGGTGAATCGTGCGGTCCCAACTGGTGTAACTGGTCGACAGATTGAAGATCAGATCGCAGACCTTGAGCGCCGCCTTGTCCCACGGAAACGGGATGGACTGCTTCCCGGTCAATCCGATGGCGCAAATCCGACCCTTCTTGCGGACCAAATCGATGGCTGAAGCGATGCCGGCGGCCGCTCCACTGCACTCGATGACCAGATCGGCTCCGATGCCGCCGGTCATGCCCAGGACCGCGTCGACCGGGTTTGTCGCGTCGTTATGCGCCAGCGCCTCGAAGCCCAACTCGCGGGCCTTTGGCAATCGCATGGCATTGTCCTCCTTGGCGCCGATCACGACGGTCCGGCGCGCCCCGGCCGCGCGCGCCGTCATGGCGGCGAGCAGGCCGATTGGACCGGGACCGACGACCACGACAAAATCGCCTGCCTCGACCTTGGCCCTCTCGATGACGTCATGCACGGTGTTCGCCGCGGGTTCGACGATGGCCGCCGTGTCGTAGCTGACATTGTCCGGAATGCGGTGCAGCAGGCGCTCGGGCATCTTCAAGTAACGGGTGAACGCCCCATCGATGCCCCAGCCCGGAGACCGCTTCATGCGGCAAATCTGGATATTCCCCGTGCGGCAGAGATAGCACTGCCCGCAGGCCTGGGTGTGGGGCTCGCCCACGACCCGGTCACCCACTTTGAACAAGGACGTTCCAGCGCCCATCTCGACGATCTGGCCGGAGAACTCGTGCCCCAGAATCACCGGAGGCCAGTACGGGAACTCGTCATGGAGCACATGGACGTCGGTTCCGCAGATTCCGCACGCCTTGACCTCGATGAGAACCTCGCCGAAGCCCGGCGAGGGCTCCGGGACCTCGCGAAGTTCCACGAATCCCGGCCCGCGCTGAGTCTTCACCAGCGCCTTCACGAACAAACCCTCCCGCACCAGTGCTGGGCGAAGCGCAGCAGAATGACTGCCGCCTTGCAGACGTCGTCCAGACGAATGTGCTCCTCCCTGGAATGCGCGACCGACAGGCTCCCCGGGCCGAACACCACCGAAGGTATCTTCAGTTGATTGTTGTAAAACCAGGAATCACAAGAGGCCGTCATGGCTCCGATCTCGCCGGCCAAACCCGCTTCCCGGCAGGCCGCCGCCAGGCCCGTGGGAAGCGGATGATCCGGGTCCAGAACATGCGAATCGTGCCTGTACATAAACTCCAAGGCAACGTGATCCCGGAGCCATTCGTCGGAATCCTCGAAAATCGCCTGCCTTACCTCATCCATCACCTGGAAGCGCGTCTTGTTGGGCAGGAAGCCCAGCACGCCCTCCAGGACGGCCCGCGCGGGCGCGGAGGCCGGCCAATTGCCGGCCACGAGCTTTCCGAACGTAATCGGCATCGGGTTGGGGTACTGGTCGAACAACGGTATGCCGCGCGACTCGGCGAGCAGCCTGGCGTGGTAGCGCTCGAGGATGCCAATCACCTGGATCGCCATCTTCAAGGCGCTCACCGTTCCGCCGGCCCGGCCGCTGTGGCCTGGCTTGCCGGTACACACCACCCGGAACCAGACCGCGCCGCGCACCGAGGAGAGGACCCGCATCTCTGTGGGTTCCATGATGATGCAGGCGTCGGCGCGCTCGCCCCGCCGGACCATAGCCAGCGTGCCGTTGCCGCCGACCTCTTCTTCCACCACCAGGTGCGCGAGCAGATCGCCGTCGAGACCAATCCCCAATCGCCGCAGACCTGCCAAGGCGGTGAAGATCGTCGCGGCTTGGCCTTTCGCGTCGCACGCGCCCCGTCCACGCGCGGTTCCTGCTTCCAGCACCGGATCGAAGGGGCGATCTTGGCCTTCGCTGGCGGGCACGACGTCCAGGTGCGTATTGAACAGCAGGGAACGGCCTCTGTTTGCTCCGGGCACACGCAACCGGAGGTTCGACCGGCCTTCGTACCGAAGCCCGCGGACGGGATCGGCATAGTCCTCGTCTCGAAGAATGTCATCCGACAAGGGGACGCGCTCGACCTCGGCCAAGCCATCAAACCACTTCGCCGCAAGCTCAACCGCCTCCGCCTCGCTGCCCGACAACGACGGCACGCGAATCAGCTCGCACAGGAAGCGCTCAGTCTTATCGCGGACACTGTTCACCGCGGCCCACAGGTCACACAACGGGATCTGTTCCGTCATTTCCGTCTTCCCCGTCATAGGAGAGCGAGCGACTTCTCGAAGATGTCCAGGCTTTCGTGGGCCTCGGCCTCGCTGATCACAAGCGGCGGCGCGACGCGGATCACGTTCCCGAAAATACCGACCGAGCCGATCAGCAGCCCGTTTTGCGCGGCGACATCGATGAGCTTCCGGGTAAGATCGGGCGCCGGCTCCCTGCTTCTCTTGTCCTTGACGAGTTCCACGCCCATCACCAGCCCGACGCCCCTGACATCGCCGACATAGGGACTGGTTTCCATTATTTGCAGCAGGCGGCTCTTCATCAACTGGCCGATCCGCAGCGCGTTCTCATGCAGTTTCTCGCGCTGGATGATCTCGATCACCGCCACGACAGCGGCGCAGGAAACGGGGTTTCCCCCCATGGTGCTGCTCATTTCGCCCTGGCCGAGCGCTGCGAGCACTTCACCTCTGGCCGCGATGGCGGATGCCGGGATGCCGCTGGCGATGCCCTTGCCTAGACAGACAACGTCCGGAGTCAGACCCTCCCATTCCATCGCGAAGAGCTTACCCGTTCGGCCGAACGATGACTGCACTTCATCCAGCGCGAACAGTAGGCCTCGCGAGCGGATCCACTGCTCGAGCCGCGGGAACCATCCGGGAGGGGCGAAGATGAAGCCGGCCGCCCCAAGGTACGCCTCCACCATGACGCCGGCAAGGCTGTCCGTGCTGTTCGCGCGCACGGCATCGTCGAGATAATCGAGGCAAAGCAGGTCGCAGTTTTCCGGACTCGCCCGAAAGGGACAGCGGTAGCAGTAGGGAAATGGAACGCGAATCGAGCCGGGCACGGTTGGCCCATATCCCTTCTTGGGCCCGGCAAGACCACCCGCGCTGAGCGCGGCGTAGGTGCGGCCGTGAAAGCCGCCGTGAAAGCTGATGATTTCGAATCTGCCCGTCTTCCGTTTCATGACCCGGATGGCGGCTTCTACGGCTTCACTCCCGGTACTGAGAAAGAAGCACTTGTCGAGGTGTTCCGGCAGGATCGCGACCAGTTTCTCGGCCGCCTCCACACGGGGCTCGTTCAGGCACTCGTAGTTGTTCATCAGTCTGGTGCACGCCGCCTGGACTGCCTTGACGAGATGTGGATGGCAGTGCCCGACATTGGTGACCAGAACGCCCGAGGTCCAGTCGAGGAAGGTGTTGCCGTCCACGTCGGTGACGACGACCCCCGAGGCCTGGTCCCAGGCCACTCGCGCCTGGTAGCCGGTACACTGCGCCTCGACGCGTTCCCATCGGCTGAATAGTTCGCGGGAGCGCAGCCCGGGCAACTGGTCCTTAACGCGCGCGACGGCAGGTGATTGAAGTCCCATTGCGGTTGCAGCCTTTCTAGTTCTCGACACCGGTCCGGGCCAGTTGCACGGCGTTCGCCACGTAACGCGGCGGCTGCCCGGCCAGGAATCGATCGATTTCAAGAAGGATGATCTCCCTGATCCGCCATCCAGAGTCTTCCGAGTACCACGCCAGATGCGGGGTGAGGATAGCGTTCGGCAGGCCGAACAACGGATCATCGGGCCGGGGCGGCTCCGTCTCGTAGACATCGATCCCGGCGCCCGCGATCACACCGTTCTTCAGCGCTTCAGCCAGGGCAACGCTGTCGACCATGCCTCCCCTGGCGGTGTTGACCAGGTACGCCGTTGGCTTCATCATCGCCAGCGTTCCTTTGTTCACGATGTGCCTGGTTTCCGCTGTCAGCGGTGTGTGAATGGTGATGAAGTCGGATTCGCGAAAGACGGTTTCCTTGTCCACCACGACGATCCCCAGTTCGCGCTTGCGATCTTCGGTCAGGTAGGGATCGCAAATCAGAAACTCGAAGCCGAAGCTCTTGAGTTTCTGGAACACGCGGCTGCCGATCCGGCCGCATCCGATGATCCCCAGCTTCTGGCCCGCCATTCGGAACACAGGAATCGTTTCCTTAAAATCCCAGCGGCCGTCCCGGGATGAACTCTCCAATACCCTCCGCCCGGTGACTATCCGGCGCCCGCAGGCGAGAAGCAGCGCAATCGCCTGCTCCGCAACCTCCTCGACGCAGTAGTCGGGGATGTAGCAGAGGGGAATGCCCGCGTCGTCAAGCGCGGCGAGGTCTACGTTGTCGTATCCAACTCCGTGCCTGATCACCAGCCTGCATCGTCGCCAGGCGGCAACCAGGGGGCGGTTCACCGGGACCATGTTCACGATGACTACATCGGCGTCGCGGGTCGCTTCTACAACGTTCTCGAACGGCGCGAACTTGAGCTGGTGACATGCGAACTCGATGCCGCGCTCTCGAAGCTTGCCTGCTTCCCAATCGAGATCAGGTTCAATGTAGTCGGTCACTACGATCTTCATCATCTGTCCTCTTCTAATGCGGATGCAGTTGTACCGCCCGTCCGCTTTCGGCCGACTGGTAGATCGCTTCCACGACTTCGAGGGCTCTCAGGCCGTCCTCGCCGGTGATGGCCGGAGGCGCGCCGGTTCGGATCGATTCGGCGAGGTCCGACAGGAATGGCAATGTCATTGGGCCGGCATATCCGGGTTGGGGCTCGAGTTCGAACTGGATCCAGCGGCGAGTGGCGGGTGCGAAGCCAGGTGCGTCGCTGCACACGAACAAGCTCTCTTTGAGGCCCTCGAATGACGGGCTCCAGGAGAGCACGCCGGAGGCGCCGCGCAGGGCCAGATAGAGATCGCGGCCGTAAGGGAATGAATCCGGAACCGTGTAGCTGATATCGAGCGCTAATACGGTTCCGCGCGAGAAGGTGAGGATCGCGAAGGAATTGTCCTCGATGTCGTAGTCCTGGTTGATCTTGACGTTCTTGCCCAAGACCTCGACTACCTCATCGTTGAGCAGCCAGCGGTACAGGTCGATCCAGTGAACCCCGAGATTGTACATCGGGCCGCCCCCGCTGAGGCTTCGGGTCAGCATCCATCGGGCATTGCCCTCGATATACCGGTGGAGGCGGCCGGCGGCGCAGCGACCCTCGCAGCCCACAATCCGGCCCAGCAGTCCGTCGTCAACATACTGCTTCATCGCCCGCGCCACCGGGTGATAGCGCCACACGTACGGGGACGACAGAAGCACGCCGGCTTTCGAGGCAGCGGCGATCATGCGCCGCAACCCGTCGGAGCTGGCCGCCATGGGCTTTTCCGCGAGCACATGCACACCGTGCTCGGCGCAGGCGATCGCCGCTTCCGGGCACTGGCAATGGGGGAGAAAGAGCACCGCCAGGTCGAGCCGTTCCTGATCGAGCATCGTGCGCCAGTCGCTGTAGGTTCGAACGGGAACATCCCGGGCGAAGGATTCGAGCACGGTCGCATCGCTCTCGGCGGCCGCGACGACCTCCATGCCCTTCACCGAGCGAAACACGGGCATGTAGCTTCTGGGATGCAAATGCGAAAGACCGATGAAGCCCACAGACAAGTTGCTCATGACTCCTCCTGGCTCATTCGCCCCGACAAGGAAGTTCGTGCGATGCGCCGCGTACTCGTCAAGTATAATGGCCGCAGTGCGAAGGTTGATCCTCCTTCTTGTTCCGCTCCTTGTGGCCGTATGCGTCCGCGCCGACATCGCCGGATGCGCCTGTGATCCCCAGCAGCCTGCAACCTTAGAGCCGCGCGAGTGTGGACTGACCCGCGAAGCCATGAAGCACCCGTCCGGCTCCAGCATCTTCTTTCTGAAGGACATCAGCCCGCGCAAACAGCAACGGATGCTGGCGCTACCCTGCCGCGCGGGGAAGGGTGTTTATCGGCTGTCGGACCTCACCCCCGGCGAGAGGCTGGAGCTTTGGACCGCCGCTATCGAGAAAGCCAAGGAGCTATGGGGCGAGGACTGGGGGGTCGCCGTCAACGGCGACAAGGTCCGCACGCAGTGCCACCCGCACGTTCACATCGGCAAGTTTCTCAAAGCCGCCGAGAAGAAGGGCTACACCGTTATCCGCCATCCGCGCCAGATCCCCGTTCCCGACGGCGATGGCCTCTGGATCCACCCGGCGGGCGGCGGGATGCACGTGCATCGCGGCGAGCAAATCTGCGAGACTGTCCTTCTAAGGTAGTACTGGGTGTCGCTGCACGAAATCGCTAAGCTCCCGACGGCGGAGAATTCCCTCATCCGTCTGCATCCCGTGGACAACGTTGCGGTAGCGCGCGTGTCCCTGTCCCCGGGCGCGCGGCTCGTCGCCGGCGAGCGCGAGATCGCGGCTCGCGACACCGTTCCCGCCGGCCACAAGATCGCCCTGGCTTCCATCGCCGCCGGCGCGCTGGTGCTCCGCTACGGGGAGGCGATCGGGCGCGCCAGCCGCCCGATCGAAGCGGGGGAGCACGTCCACACGCACAATCTCCTTTACGAAGAGCTGGCGCCGCTCTACGAGTTTCCGGAAAAGGACCTTGCGCTTCCGGAGCCGAAGAAGGCGCCGGCGTTTCTCGGCTACCTCCGCCCTGACGGCCGCGTCGGCACGCGCAACTACATCGCCGTGGTCGCGGCCAGCAATTGTGCCGCTCACACCGCCGAGCTGATCGCGCGCGGCTACGAAAACGAAACACTCCCTCCAGGAGTGGACGGCGTTGTCGCCTTTCCGCACGGCGACGGCTGCGGGCACGCCTTCGGGCCGGATACGATCCAGCTCCGGCGCACGCTTTCGGGCGTGCTCGATCACCCGAACGTGTTCGCCGCGGTGATCCTCGGGCTCGGCTGCGAGGTCAACCAGATCGATCACTATCTCGGGCCGGACGGGCCCCGTGGTGGGCGCCTAGTCGGGCTGACGCTCCAGCAGAGCGGCGGGACGCGCGCCACCGTGGAGGCGGCGCGCGCCCAGATCGGGAAGCTCGTCGAGGAAGCCGCAGCCGAACGCCGCGTCGAGGTTCCCGCATCGAGGATCGTCCTCGGGCTGAACTGCGGCGGCTCGGATTCC
>CAYZJD010000247.1:0-7320 GCA_964478455.1 uncultured Solibacteraceae bacterium
TGCTCGAACGAACCGGCGATGCGGGGGAGGCGCGCCCGCCGCAACAGCAGGCGCGCCTCCCCCGCATCGCCGGTTCGTTCGAGCAGGCGCGCACGTTCCACCGTGCTCTGCGCCTGGAGATGGAGACCCAACGTCAGGGGCCCCAGAAGGAGAAACATTCCCCACTTCATGACACTGCGCCCTCGCCTGATGTTGACCTTTTGAGCTAATGTACCACTTTTAACCCTACCCAGGAACGTAGCCATTGTATGACGGCCGCCCCCTCGCCGCTTGCAGTTCGATTGTAAACTTCCAGCCTGGCGCTCCGGGCTATTCTTCCAGCTTGTGTATGGTGAGGCCTGAGAGCAGCTTGGGATAGAAGTCAGTGGACTTCTGCGGCATGACGCCGCCGCTGAAGGCGATGCGGGCGACGTCATCGATTGAGGTCGGCTCGAGCAGGAAAGCCAACTGGGCGGAGCCTTGGTGCACCTCGGCGGCCGCCGCCTCGATTCCCCGGATGTAGCGGATGTTCTGTTCGCGCCGGACGGATTCCTCGTCGAGGCCGAGCAGCTCGCCCAGGATCCGTTCATGCAGAACATTCACATCGAGCTGGCCCTCGGCGCGCTCCGCTTCGAGCAGCACAATGGCCGGAGGGCTGCCCAGGACGACACCGATGCGGATGCGCCCCGCATGCGGCTCCTCCCAAGCCCTTCGCAAGGCCTCGAGCGAGCCCGCCTCAACGACCTGGCAGTTTACCCTCGCCCGGTCGAGGAAGCCGCCGGTTTCCACTCCCGTGACCAGCCGGTGCGTCGCCAGGATCCGCAAGCCCGACGAGTGCATGTTCACAAACGTCATCATGACCCTGCGCGCATCTTCCAGTTCGGGATGTTCGTTGCGGAAGGCGAGCGCGGTTTCGTAGCGGTGGTGGCCGTCGGCGATGAGCAGCTTCTTGGATGCCATCACCTGGCGGATCCGCGCCACCAGCGCCGGCTCGGCGATCTTCCACAGTCTGTGAATCGCGCCGTATTCGTCGCTGACCTCTGAAGTCGTCTCCGCCCGCGCCACGATGTCGAGGATGCGATCGATCTCGCCCGCCGGGTCCGGGTAGAGCATGAAGATCTGGCCGAAATGCGCCCGGGTGTGGCGCAGCAATTCGAGGCGGTCCTTCTTCGGGCCCGAGAGCGTGTGCTCGTGGCGATGCACGACGCCTTCCGAGTAGTCCTCCACCGCTCCCAGCCCGATGAACCCCTTGCGAATCAGCGACCCCGGGGCGTCAGGGAGGGTAAACTCCTGGAAGTACGCGAACAGGCTCGGTTCCGCTTCCTGAACCAGCACCCCGGTGTCGATCCACTGGTCGAAGTAGCCAGCCGCCCTGGTGTAAGTGTTCTCGTCCTCGTTGTCGGTCGGGAGACGTTCGCCAAGGATGATTCGCACCAGGTTGTGCCGGTTCAGCGACAGGTACCGCGCTCGCATCTCCGGCGTGATCTTGTCGTAAGGCTGTGTGAGAAGATCCTCCAGCCTGCCCGCCCTCTGGCTGTAGCGGTACGGCTGGAATGGGAAAACCTGCGCCATAGCGGGGAAGCTCTCAGGATAACAGCAGCCGCCCGCGCACGGTCGGTGCTTACTGTGGCTGTCCATCGGGTTAAGCTGTGCCCCTGAGACAGGCTCCGCGATTTTCCTTCCCGGCCTCAGCGCTTTTTTCGAGTAGCGGCGCCGCTCTGCCGTTCTACACTTCGGAATAGAGGCCATCCACCATGCGCGCTGATGACGCCGCGTCCCCTCGCCGCGGATTCACCCTCATAGCTACGGGCGTCTGCCTGGTGGCCATGATCGGCGGGCTCGGGCTCGCAGCCGATCTGGGTCGCTTGTACATCGTCCGCAACGAGTTGCAGGCCTACGCGGACGGCGCCGCTCTGGATGCCGCCCTCGAACTCGACGGCTCCACCGCTGGAATCGCTCGCGCCTCGGCTGTGGTCGCCGCCAGCACCAACCGGTGGAACATGGGTACGCTGCCGCTCACGGGAACCGTGACGGACTTCTCCGCGGCGGCATCCGGACCATGGGAATCAAGCCCGAGTCCCGCGGACGGTTGCCGCTATGTGCGCGTTCAAGCTTCGGCGACGCTCTCGCTGTATTTCCTTCCGGTGGTCGCGGCGCGGAGAACGGCCACCGTCAACGCCAAGGCGATTGCCGGCCAGGTGCTGAAGACCAACTACCCGGAAGGGCTGCTGCCGTTCTCGCCCTTTCCGCACGACGAGGCCGATTCGAACTTCGGATATACCGTTGGCCGGCGCTATACCCTGCGCTGGGGCCCGAATCCGAATCCCGGACCGAACGTCTGCGAGGGCGACAACGATCAGGTCTGGGTAGACAAGGCTGAAGAGGGCAACGCCTCCGAGCGCGGCTACATCGAGGAGACGAGCTCCGCCGTGATCCGCGCCGCGATCGAGCAGAATTATCAAACGCGCCCGCTGGCCGTCGGCGATACGGTGGACATGACGGGCGGCAACAAGCAGACCCAGCGCGACAGCCTCATCGCCCGCGTCAATCAGGACACGGACAACACCTCGGCCACGTTCGCCGAGTACGAGGCCGCCGACGCCGGCAACGGCCGCAGGCTGGTGGCGGTGCCGATCAACACCTGGCATCCGGAATACCGCGTCATCGGATTCGCGGCCTTCTTTCTGCTGCCGCCGTCGGAGTACCCGCACGGCGGGAACAAGTCGTTTTGCGCTGAGTTCGTCGGTCCCTTCGTGCAGGGAAGCCGGCGCAAGGGCTCGGGCGGCACCGGTGCCTACGTGGTGAGGCTGGTCGAATGAGGAAGCCCATCCGTGTGGGCTTTGGCGAGCGGGGCAACGCCCTGATCGAATTCGCGCTGTCCTTCGGATTGCTCTTCGCGGTCTTCTCCGGCGTCTTCCAGTTCGGCTACGCGTATTTCGTTTACAACGAGGTGGAAAGCGCGGTGCGTTCCGGTGCTCGCTACGCCTCGCTGCGTGTTTACGATTCGGCCACTGCCGAGCCGACCGAGGCGTATCGCACCGCCGTGCGCAACATGGTGATTTACGGGGACCCTTCAGGCGGCGGCCAACCCATCGCGCCGGGCCTGTCCGCGGACAATGTGACGGTGGCCGTCACCATGGAGCGCAACGTTCCCAGGTCGGTAGCGGTCTCCGTCACGAACTACTCGATCAATGCCGTGGTTAAGACCATCACGTTGAACGGAAAGCCCAGGCTCTCCCTGTCTTACATGGGCCGGTTCGCGCCGCCGGCGGAGGAGTGATGAGACCGGCGCCGTTTCCATCGGGCCCCGAACACGCCACGCGTCCGGCGAGGAGGCAAGGCAGCGCCGGCCTCGAAGCCGCCTTGGTCACGCTCGTCTTCGTTGCCATGCTCATCGGGATCTTCGACCTCGGCCAGATCCTGTTCGTGCAGCAAACATTCGTAGCCAGGGTCAGAAGCGCGGCGCGCTACGGCGTTGTCCGCGCCTACGACGCCGAGGCGATCCGCAACACCGTGCTCTTCGGCCAGCCGGCGGCGCCCGAAGGCATGACCTCGGGCATCTTCGGCCTGACGCCGGGGATGGTCTCGGTCACCCGCAGCGACGTTGGGGCCAGCGAGGAGCGGATTACGGTGACCATTGCAGGCTACCCGTACCGCCTCTTCTCGCCCTGGATTGGCGGGGCCATGACCGGCCGCCCCGTTACGATCAGCCTGCCGGTGGAAATGCCGTAGCGGCCTGGGCCGTCATCTCGGCACTCCAGGGGTCAGCCTGACCTGCCCCGTTCTTCTCGTGAAAAATGGGGCAGATCAGGCTGACCCCTTTTGGTGGCATCATGAAAAGGACCAAACAACCGGAGGTCTGCGAAATCCATGCTCAAACAATCGATCATCTTACTCTCGTGCATGGCGCTGGCCGCCCCGCTCGCGCTTGCCGCCGAGAAGAGCGACGGCCAGTGGGAGAGCATCTTCGACGGCAAGTCCCTCAACGGCTGGAAGCCTAACGAGAATCCCGAGAGCTGGACCGTCGAGGACGGCTGCATCGTCGGCAGAGGCAAAGTGAGCCATCTCTTCTACATGGAAGAGGCCTGCGAAAATTGCGAGTTCAAGGCGAAAGTGAAGCTGAGCAAGAACGGCAATTCCGGCATGTACTTCCGTGCGGAGTTCATGCCCGGCTGGCCGAAAGGCTACGAGGCGCAGGTGAACAACTCGAGTCCGGACCCGAGGCGCACCGGCAGCCTTTACGGTTTCGTTGACGTGAAGGAGCAACTGGTTCCGGACGACACCTGGTGGGAGCAGCACGTCATTGCCGACGGCAACCACATCATCATCAAGGTGAACGGCAAGACGGTGGTAGATTTCGTGGACGAGAAGAACAGTTTCTCGAAAGGCTACCTGGCGTTGCAGCAGCACGATCCCGGCAGCGTGGTCCATTACAAGGACCTCATGATGAAGAAACTGCCGGTAAAGGAATAGCAGGGCAGCGGGGATCAGCCACAAGAAACACGAAGGGGCGATCACTTCTCGGCCCGTGCTCGAAGCAGGTGTTGACCGCCCTCACGTTGCGCAGGAGCGCCGCGCTTTTCAAGCGCCTTCCGTCCGGCTGTTCACCGCTTCTTACTGCCAGCCGCTAGCCGAGGGTAACCGCCCCCTCGCCTGCTTGTACGGCTCTATTTGCACCTCCTCCGGCCGGCCTCGCGACCGGCTGACTCGGCGATAAGGCAGAACCGCTCTGGCGGTTCCATCTCGATTGTATTCGAACTGCCGGCTTTGTCAAGAGTACTTTGAGTCTAATCCTTCATGGGATCAACCCTAGCCGCCGCAGCAAAGCATCCGGGTCCGGATCGCGACCCATGAAGGATCGATACAACTCACCCGGATCTTCGCTGTTGCCCTTCTCCAGGATCCACTCGCGGAACTCACGGCCGATCTCGCGGCTGAAGATTCCCCCGTTTTGGAACCGCGTGAACGCATCCGCGTCCAGCACCTCCGCCCATTTATAGGAGTAGTAGCCCGCCGCGTATCCCACCGGATTGGCGAACAGGTGCGAGAACGACGTTATTGCGGCGTGCTCCGGCGGCAGCGGCGCAGGCGAGAATTCGTCGAGGATCCGGCGGCTGTAGGCAACCACATCCCCGTCCTTTGCGGGCGCAAAGTCCGTGTGCAGCGCCAGATCGACGAAGCCGAAGCCAAGCTGCCGCATCTGGGCGTTGGCGCTGCGGTAGTTGCGCGCGCGCTTCATCTTCTGGAACAAGTCCTCGGGGATGGGTTCGCCGGTTTCGTGGTGGCGCGCGAACAGATCCAGCGGCTCGCGTTCCCAGCACCAGTTCTGCATGATCTGTGACGGCAGCTCGACGAAATCCCAGGCCACGTTGGTTCCCGCCAGCGCGCGAATCTCCGCCTGGCTGAGGCAGTGATGCAGCAGGTGGCCGAACTCATGGAAGATCGTCTCAACCTCGTCGTGCGTGAGCAGCGCCGGCTTGCCGTCCACGGGCGGCGTGAGGTTGCCGCAAATGAGTCCAAGGTGCGGACGGAATCCTTCAGGCGACCGCCCGCCGGTGATGAGCGAGTCCATCCACGCCCCACCCCGCTTGTTCTCGCGCGGGTGCCAGTCGGCGAAGAAACAGCCGAGCCATTCGCCGCTGTCGTCGTGAATCGTGTAATACTTCGTCTGCGGGTCCCAGCTTGGCGCATCCGCCTGTTCGCTGATGCGAATCCCGAACAAGCGCTCGGCGATCTGGAACATTCCGGCGATCACGCGCTCTAACGGAAAGTAGGGCCGAAGCGCCTCCTGGTCGAAATCGTACCGGGCCTTCCGCTGCTTCTCGGCGTAGTAAGCCACGTCCCATGGCTGAAGCGGAGGGGCGCCGCTGCCCTCCAGTTCGCGGCGAAACTGCCGGAGCTCCTCGTTCTCCCGCTCAAAGTGCCTCTCGGTCTTCTCTCGCAGGCCGCGCAGGAACTCCAGCGCTCGTTCTCCAGTGTGCGCCATGCGGTCCTCCAGCACGACGTCGGCGTAGTTTCGGTACCCCAGCAGGGTGGCCTCTTCCCGGCGCAGTTCGAGAATATGCCGGGTCAACTCGCGGTTGTCGAAATCGCCGTCGGAGGCACGCGTGGTGTAAGCCCGGTAGCTGTGCTCCCGGATCGAGCCATCGTCCAGGTACGTCATCAGGGCGATGTAACTGGGCGCTTGCAGCGTGAACCGCCAGCCGCGCAGGCCTTTGGAGGCCGCGTCCTGTCTGGCGGCAGCCAGGGCCGAGGGCGGCAGGCCGCGCAGCTTCTCCTCGTCCGTAATCACCAGCTCGAACGCGTTTGTCGCGTCCAGGACGTTCTGCGCGAACTTCGTTGTCAGCCGCGTCACTTCCACCTCGATCTCGGCCAGGCGCGCCTTGCCCGCCGCGCCGAGCTCGGCCCCGTGGCGGCGGAAGTCGTCGATTGTCCTTGTCAGGTATCGCCGGCGCGCTCCCGTAAGCCGGCCCGCCTCCTCGGTCCGCGCATACTCCTGGAGCCCCCGCCACAACCCTTCGTTGAGGGGGATGCTTGCGTAGAATTCGCTGGCCTTGGGCTGCACGGCGTTGTGCGCCTCTCTCAGTTCGGGATAAGTGGCCACCGACTCCAGATGCCTGACAATGCTCATCGCATAGTCCAGGCGCTCGGTCAGCCGGTCCAGTGTCTGCATCGTGCTGGCAAACGTCCGCTCTCCCGGGCTTGCGGCAAGCGCGTCGCGCCTGTCGGAGGCGTCATGCAACAACTCGTCGATGGCCGGCTCGACATGCTCGGCGCGGATGCGGTCGAACGGGATCCGGAACTGGACGTGGAGAAGGGGATTATCCCGGGCGGTATCTGGCATGGTGTCAGGATGCGGCCACGCCACTCGACGTGCCGGGAGCCGCCCGGCGCGCCAGCAGCCACACACCGGCGCCGGCAAGCGCCAGCGCGATCCACTGGGTCGTCGAAAGCGGCCCACCAAGAGGATTCGGCTGATCGTGGGCGCGGACGAATTCAACGGAGAAGCGAACGGCCGAGTACAGGATCAGGTAGAGGCCGATCAAGCTGCCGGGCCGGCGCCCGGGCGCGTAACGCAGATAGAGAATCGCGAACACTACGGCCTCGGCCAGCGCTTCATAGAGTTGCGTCGGATGCAGCGGCACGTGAAGCGGCGTGCCGAATCGCTCATGAGCCAGGCTGCTGGTGAAGGTCACCGCCCACGGCCGGTCGCACTGCTGTCCCCAGCAGCAGCCCGCGGAGAAGCATCCCACCCGTCCCAACGCATGCCCTAGCGCGATTCCCGGAGCAAACAGATCCGCCGTCGCCAGGAACGGCATCTTCTGCTTGCGCAGGTAAAAC
>CAYZJD010000248.1:0-7265 GCA_964478455.1 uncultured Solibacteraceae bacterium
AAGCCCGGAATTCAGAAACGCCCTGATCCTGCTCGCGGACTGCCGGCTCCGCGCCGGCGAGAACAAGCAGGTGATCGAGCTGCTGTCGCCGCGCCAGCATGAATTCGGCGAAGACCGGCCGTTCCTGTACCTGCTCGGAACCGCCCTCATCCGCGACGGCCAATTGCGGGAGGGCCAGTTGCTGGTTGACAGGATTCTGCGCGACGGCGATTCCGCTGAGGTCCACCTCATGCTGGGCAACCTCCACATGATGGACTTCGACAATCGCAAAGCGCTCGAAGAGTTCGACCGCGCGCTGCAACTGAATCCCAAACTCCCTTCGGCGAACGCCCTGCGCGGCCGCGCGCTCCGGGCGCTGGGAGAAGTCACCGAGGCGATGAAGGCGTTCCGCCGCGAGCTGGAGATCAACCCCACCGACTACGACTCGAACCTGCTTGTCGGCGCCCTGTTGCGGAACGAGGACCAGCTCGATGAGGCGATGCCCTACTTCGAACGCGCCTTGCGCATCCGGCCCGGTGCGCCCGAGGTCCGCTACCAGGTAGCGAACATTCTGTTCGCCAAGGACAAGCTGTCCGAGTCCCAAAGGATGCTGGAAGAACTGGTCAAGGAGACGCCGGAGTTTCTGGAACCGCACATCACGCTGGCGGCGATCTACTACCGGCTTGGTCGAAAGGCCGACGGTGATCGCGAGCAGGAGATCGTCCGCCAGTTGAATGCGAAGCGGCAAGAGAAGAATGTCGCTCAGGGAAGGGCGGCCGCGGGCGCGGACACGAAGACGACTCAGGCGCTGGGTGCGGCGGGAGATTCGGAGAAAGCGGCGCCGGAGTCCGCGAAGCTGCCGTCCGCGGCAATGCAGGAGTCGCTCAAGGATCCGCTGGCGCGAACCGCGCCTTCCGGGGTGGAGGCGACCAAGCCGAAAGAGCCCGAGCCTAAACGAATCCCGCCGAAGCGCCCGATGTTGTTCGAGGAAATCGCGAAAGCCGCCGACCAGGCGCGGGAGGCCGAGCAGTTCGAAGAAGCGATCGAGCTTTACAGCCGCGGGGTGCGGCTTCGCCCCGACTGGGCGGAGGGCTGGTGGTATCTGGGCTCGGTGTACTACAGCATCGACCGCCATGCCGAGGCGAGGGACGCCTTTTCGAAGCTCGTCTCGCTGAAGCCCAAGGGGGGCGTGGGGTGGGCGATGCTCGGCCTGTGTCAGTACCAGCTTCGCGACTTCGAGCGTGCCCTTGAACACTTGCTTCGAGGGCGCAGCCTCGGGATTCCGGCCGATACACAGTTGTCACTGGTGACGCGCTACCACATTGCGCTGCTCCAGAACAGGCTCGGGAAGCCGGAGCTGGCCTTGCAGCTTCTCTATTCGGTGGTGCGGCAGGAAGGAGAGCGGCCGGCGCTGATTGAGGCAATGGGATTGAGCGCGCTGATGCTGCCCTACTTGCCACAGGAGCTGCCTCCGGACAAGCGGGAAATGGTCTTGATGGCCGGGCGCGCGCACTTCTATGCGGCGACGCGAAAGTGGGAGGAATCGCGGAAGGAAGTCAATGCGTTGCTAGCTCGCTATCCGGATGCGCCGAACGTGCACTACACCAACGGCGTGCTGTTGATGAGGGATAACCCGGACGAGGCGCTGGAGGAGTTCAAGCGCGAACTGAAGATCTCCCCGTCGCACGCGCTGGCGCGCTTGCAGATCGGCTTCGAATACATCAAGAGGGCCGAGTTCGAGACTGCTCTGTCGTACGCGGAGGAGGCGGCGAGGCTCGCCCCGGACAATTTCGTCGCACGATACGTTCTTGGGCAAGCCCTCATTGAGCTGGGCCAGAGCAGCCGGGCGGTACAGGAACTCGAGATCGCCTATAAGCTGGCGCCAGATAGCCCGGAGACCTGCTACCAGCTTGCTCGCGCCTACGGGGCCGCCGGCCGAGACAGGGACGCGGCCCGCCTGCGCGCCGAGTTCGCCCGCCTGGACAAGATCCGCCGCGCGCTCAAAGAAGGGCCTCAGGCAATCGGCCTCGAGCCGAAGCCGCCTCAGCAGAAGCCGCCCGGCGGATGAGTAGCGCAGGCTTCAGCCTGCGAGACCAGAACAGCCTCTTCAGGGCACCCTTTTCGCGGTGAATTCCCGCGTCCGACCGCCGCCTTCCCGCTCGCGGGTGAACTTGATCTCGTCGCCGGCCACTTTACCCTTGTAAAGCAGTTTGACCTGGTTGCCGCCGAACTCCATGACCTGGGCGAAGGAGATTTCGTCTCCGCTGATTTTCCCTTCGGAGATCGGGGTCTCTCCTCGAGGACCGGTGATCGAGCCCGTGAGCTGATCGCCGTCCGCCTTGAAATTGAAAGTCACCTCCCGGGTCTGGCCGTCGCGCCCGGGCACCTGGGCGACCCATTTGCCGTTTACATCCGCGGCGAAAAGAGCCACCGCCGCAAAGGCCAGGACGAGCATCGCGCCGAACAGAGACAGTTTTCTCATGCCTGTAAAGACGACGGAGCACGCCGGAGGTTGCAGGTCTCGGGTCGAGTTCGGCAGCTATCTCAGCTTGATCGTGTAGGTAAAGAACCGTTCTCCAGGGGTATCCACCCGGAGCGCCCAGGCAGCGGGGGTCAGGCCGCTCTGTCCACTCGCGAAAACCGCGCTCAGGACAGAGTAGCCTGACCCCGCTGGACCGCTCGGGGCAGTCTGGTCTGACCCCGTCTAGAATGGAGTAATGTCGCTTGTCGTCGTCGGTTCGGTGGCCTACGACGGAGTGGAGACGCCGCACGGGCGCGTCGAACGCATGCTCGGCGGCGCCTGCACCTACATCGCCCTGGCCGCCAGTTACTTCACTCACGTCAAGATCGTTGCAGTCGTCGGCGATGACTTCGATCAGGCTGACCTCGATCTACTGGCTAGCCGCGGCATCGATCTGGCCGGCCTCGAGCGTGTGCCCGGCAAGACCTTCTACTGGGCTGGCGTCTATTCCGAGGACATGAATGATCGTACGACGCTGCGCACGGAGCTGAATGTCTTCGCCGACTTCCAGCCGAAACTCCCCGATCACTACAAGTCGCAGCCGTACCTCATGCTGGGCAACATCCAGCCCTCGCTCCAGCGCGGCGTGCGGGAGCAGATGAATGGTCTCCGTCTTGCGGGCGGCGACACGATGAACTACTGGATCAGCGACTACCGCGAGGAACTGCTCGAAACGCTGAAGGGCTGGGATTTCCTCCTGATCAACGACAGCGAAGCGCGCGAGCTATCCGGAGAGCGGGTGCTTCGCCGGGCAGCGCACGCGATCCTCGATATGGGGCCCCATACCCTGGTCATTAAGCGAGGCGAGTACGGCGCGATCCTATTCCGCAAGGACGGCTACTTCAGCGTCCCTGGATATTTGCTGGACCGCGTGTTCGACCCAACCGGAGCGGGCGACTCCTTCGCGGGAGGCTTCGTCGGATACCTGGCCGAGCAGGGTATCGATCCGGCCGGAGGCAAGGTCGATGTGTCCCACCTGCGGGCGGCCGTGGTGTACGGCTCCGTGATGGGCAGCTTCTGTTGCGAGCGCTTCGGCGTAGACCGTTTTCGCACCCTGACGCGGGCTGAGATCGATGGCCGCTTCCAGGAATTCCGGGCGTTTACCCGTTTCTGAAGCGCTCCTCACCGCGGCGCTGCTGGCTGCGGTAAGCGTTGCTGCGGCGTGGTGGGTCTTTCAGCAAGGATTCACTCTCTACTACGGCGACGCGACGGCTCACGTCAACATTGCGCGCCGCGTTCTTGACTCTCGCACGCCGGGCTGGTATCAGATCGGAACGGTCTGGCTCCCGCTGCCGCACGTGCTGATGCTCCCGTTCGTTCAGAACGACGAATGGTGGCGAAACGGGCTGGCGGGCGTGATTCCCTCCGCTGCCGCTTACATCGCCGGCGGGTTGTTCTTCTATGCCGCGATGCGCCGCGCCTTTGCGTCGCGGGCGCCGGCCATCGTTGCCCTGGCGGTGCTCGCGCTGAATTCGAACCTGCTCTACCTCCAGTCCACGCCCATGACCGAACCGCTGTTCCTGGCGGAACTGGCGGCCCTGCTGTACTTCACCGTGCGGTTTGAGGAGACGCGGTCCGTTGGCTCCGTTGTCGGAGCGTCGCTGACCGCTGTGGCCGGCGCACTGACTCGCTACGAAGGCTGGTTCTTGATCCCGTTCGTAACTCTCTACTTCGCGCTGAAGGCGAAACGGAGGCGCTTGCTCTACGCCGCTCTTTTCGTAACCGTCGCTTCGCTCGGGCCTCTCTACTGGCTCTTCCACAACTGGTTCTGGTGGGGGGACGCGCTCGAGTTCTACCACGGTCCGTGGTCCGCGAAAGCGATTTACGAGCGGGCGCTGGCCGGCGGCATGGCACGTTACCCCGGCGACCAGGACTGGGCGACAGCGTGGCTGCAATTCCGGGAGGCGGCGCGGCTGTGCGCCGGCTGGCCCCTGGCAGTGCTTGGGCTTGCCGGCTCGGCGGTGGCGCTGGTGAAGCGCGCCTGGTGGCCGGTCCTGCTTCTCAGCCTGCCGGCGGTGTTCTACGTGTGGAGCCTGCACTCGGGCGGCACGCCGATCTTTGTTCCACACCTTTGGCCGAACACCTACTACAACACGCGATACGGGCTGGCGGCCCTGCCGCTGCTGGCGTTTGGCAGCGGAGCGCTGGTGGCCGTCTTGCCAGCCTGGGTCAGGCCCCTCTCGGCCGCCGCAGTCGTCCTGGCGGGACTCTCGCCGTGGCTGCTGGGAGCGGACCCGCAACCATGGATTTGCTGGAGGGAATCGCAGGTCAACTCGGAGGCGCGGCGGGCCTGGACAAAGGAGGCCGCCGGTTTCCTCCGCGAGAACTACCGTCCGGGAACCGGCATCATCCACGCCTTCGGGGACGTGACAGGCGTCCTTCAGCAGGCCGGCATTCCACTGCGCGAGAGCCTGCACACCGGCAACGTTCCGCACTTCGACGCGGCGGTTTCCCGGCCCGACCTGTTTCTGTGGGAAGAGTGGGCAATCGTCATGTCCGGGGACAAGATCGCGGACGCGCTCGTCAGGGCGCGGCGCTCCGGCCCGCGTTATGAGCTGATGAAATCGATCACGTTAAGACTGGCGCCGGCGATCGAGATCTACCGGCGCGCGGGCCGCGGCCTGCCCCTGGAAGTGCAGCCCTCCGGCGCACCAACCGGGCCGGTTGTACCATAGGTAACTCATGCGCATCCCGTTCACCAAGGCGCACGGGACGAAGAACGACTTCCTGCTGACGTGGGGGAACGAGGCGCCGCGCGAACGACTGGCGGAGGTTGCGAGGGCGATCTGCGACCGTCACACGGGCGTCGGGGCCGACGGCTGGATGCTGGTTTCCCCCTCCCCGCCGGCTTCGGGCTACGACGGCGAGATTTGCCTGTTCAACGCCGACGGCAGCGCAGCCGAGATCAGCGGCAACGGCACTCGTTGCGCCGCGGCGTTCCTTGTGGATGCGGGCGCCGGCGGCGGCGCGCTCCGCTTGAAGACCGCCGCCGGGATGCGGGAACTCCGGATGGTCGAACACAGAGGACTGTTCTTCCGCTTCGAGATGGGCATGGGCCGGCCGGCGTGGGAGGACAGCCAGGTTCGGTTTGACTTACCGCTTCGGGAAAGTTCGCGCGACGTCACTATCATGAACGTCGGCAATCCGCAATGCGCCTTGTTCGTGGAGAACTTCGCGTTTGAGTGGCAGAAGCTCGGCGCCGAGATCGAATCACATCCGGTGTTTCCGAACCGCACCAATGTGTCGTTCGTGAGGGTCGTGGACCGGCACACGCTCGACGTTCGGTTCTTCGAGCGTGGCGTTGGAGAGACCATGAGTTCAGGCACCGGTTCGACCGCGGCCGCCTGGGCCGCCGCTTTGCGCGGGCTGGTCGACAGTCCCGTGCGCGTGCTCACGCCGGGCGGGCCGCTCGATGTGCGCTGGGACGATTTGCTCTATCTCACCGGCCCGGCGGAGATCGTCGCCGGTGGTGAGTTCTACTTCGGCCCTTCTTTCCCGGAGGAATAGCCTCGTGTCGTGGAAACAGCAACTGGAGGAGAAGATCCGCAACCGCACTGCGCGGGTCGGCGTCATCGGCCTCGGCTACGTCGGGCTTCCGCTGGCGGTTGAGTTCGCTAAGGCGGGCTTCACCGTCACGGGCATCGACGTGAACGAGAAGAAGGTGGCACGGCTCAATCGAGGCGAATCCTATATCCAGGATGTGCCCTCAGCCGCTGTCGAACCGCTGGTGCGCGGCGGCAGGCTGAAGGCGGCCTCCAACTTCTCGGTGGTCGGTGAACTGGACACCGTGGATATCTGCGTGCCCACGCCGCTGCGCAAGACCAAGGATCCGGACATGAGCTATATCGTCGCGGCCTGCCAGGAGATCGCAAAGCACATGCATCCGGGAATGCTGGTAATTCTCGAGTCCACCACCTATCCGGGCACGACCGATGAACTGCTGCGGCCGATGCTCGAGCGGCCAGGCCTGGAATGCGGGCGCGAGTTCTTTCTGTGCTTTTCGCCCGAGCGCGTCGATCCGGGCAACCGGAAGTACCAGACGGCGAACATCCCCAAGGTCGTCGGCGGAATCACGCCGGATTGCACGGAAATGGCGGCGATGCTGTACGGCCAGGTGGTGGAGAAGGTGGTGCCGGTTCGTTCGACACAGGTGGCGGAAATGGTGAAGCTTCTCGAGAACACGTTCCGCATGATCAACATCGGCCTGGCCAACGAGATGGCGTTGCTGTGCGACCGCATGGGCATCAACGTGTGGGAGGTGATCGAAGCGGCGGCGACCAAGCCGTTCGGGTTCATGCCGTTCTATCCGGGACCCGGCCTCGGCGGGCACTGCATTCCGATCGATCCGTTTTATCTTTCGTGGAAAACGAAGCAGGCGGGGATCGAGGCGCGCTTCATCGATCTGGCCGGCTACGTCAACGGCCACATGCCGGAGTTCGTAGTGACCAAAGTGCAAAAGGCGTTGAACGATCTCGGCAAGCCTCTCAAGGGCTCGCACGTTCACATTCTCGGCGTGGCCTACAAGCGGGACATTGACGACGTGCGCGAATCGCCCGCGCTCGACATCATGCTGATGCTGAAGCGGTACGGGGCGAACGTCACATACTCCGACCCCTACGTGCGCGAGTTGAAGGAGGACGGCGTCGAGTCGTCCTCGGAGCCTCCAGAAGAAGCGGCGGCCGCGGCCGACTGTGTGGTCATCGTCACCGACCACTCAAGCTTCGACTACGCGGCCATCCACGACAAGGCGCGCCTTGTCGTGGAT
>CAYZJD010000249.1:0-7182 GCA_964478455.1 uncultured Solibacteraceae bacterium
CGCCCACTTCGTAACACATCCCGATGGGGCTGTCAAGGAAACACGACGGGCCTGACGCGCCACAGAGGCCGTCTCTCATAAAGTGACGGCTTCGGCCAGTACCCGCCCGCGGATGCGAGACCGCAGACCTCTTTCCGTAACGACGTCCACCGGTCTGCCGAGCAGCTCTTGCAGATCTATCAACAACCCGCCGAGATCGAACAGGCTCCTTCCAGGCTCGAGGTCGACGAGGAAATCCACGTCGCTCACGTCATCGCTCTCGCGCGGGCCACGGCGCCGAAGACCCTGACGTTCCTGGCGCCGTACTGCGCTGCCAGGCGCATGATCTGCTCTCGTTTGCTCTTTCGGAGTTCCTCTAGCGTCATCCTGAACCCATTTTGCACCCAAAGCGCTCTTGCTTTCAGTCTCGCGACGGTTCTTCCGGCTGTTGCTGTTCCGTTTTGGTTGCGGCTCGATCCGCCCCTGTGCTACCTTCCCTGGAGCGCGCGGGCAAGCGTTTGCGCAAAGCGCCTTGCGGCAGCACGCGTGCCGCAGCAATGCTCATGAAAGACCTCTTCTATGCTCTCATCGTACTGTTTCCGGTCTCGTGCCACCTGCCCGCACAGCACAAGGACTGGGGCGAGATCGCCATCCGCCAGGAGGGCGACCGGTGGCACATCCGAATTGAAAACAGCAAACTCCGCGTAGCTTACGGGCGAACCGATTTCGGCGACATCGTCGAAGACCAGATCGTCGATCTGATCATCAAGGAAGCCGTCGAGGACCAGGCCGGGAAGCAGTTCGACGAAATGGGCTTCGGCGCTCATGAAGGCCGCGGGTTCATCACCTCGGCGAAGGTCGTTCACGAAGGCCCGCAGAGCAAAACGGTCCGGATCGAATGGGAGGGCGGCAAGGCCATCCAGGAGATCACAATCTACCGGGACAGCCCGATTCTCAAGATGGACTATTTGAAGTACGGCATCAACGTGGTGGATATCGGATCCCCCGGCGGCGGTGAGGGCAAGTACGCAATCCACGGCGCGGAAGGATGGAAGAGGCAGGTCGTTCTCTACCCAAAGATCTACTACGACCGCTATCCGAAGGACGCAGGTTACGAAAACATCGTGGAAGTTGACGCGACGGCCGGATCGCTGGACTATCACGGCTGGTTCATCATGGGCGTCTACAACCCGGCCAACGGCAGGGGCTTCGGCCGCGTGATGCCGGTCCAGCAGACGAACATCATCAAGCTGCTCCACAACCGCGGCGTTGAGTGGTTCACCAGTTTCGGGACGGAGAGAACGCCGTTCAACGGCTTCGTCTACACGGTGACGGGCGGCGCAGAGGAGATCCTCGCTGTGGGCCGAAAGATCGCCGACGCGCAACTGCCCCCGTCCGAAGCGCCGGCCAAGGCCACCCCGACCGGCCCGCGTTTCAGGCGGGTCGTGGTCGACGGCCGCTCGGGCCGCTGGTACCGCGATGTGAAGATCGCCGGCGACTTCGACGGGGACGGGTTCATCGACATCGCCGCCGGCCATTACCCCCTCGATTACAAAGACCCCGCACCGCTGCTCCTTTACCGCTACCCTGAGTGGCGACAGACCGTGATCGGCATGGGCTACTTCACCACCGACGGACAGGCCGCCGACATCGACAACGACGGCGATCTCGATGTGGTCACCGGCGACGAGATGGCGAAATCGCTTCTCTGGTTCGAGAACCCGAGGCCGAAAGACGATCCTCTCAAAGGCCCGTGGCAACGCCATGTGGCCGGCACGCTGCCGGAGCACTTCACCCACGACATCGAAACCGGCGACATCGATGGGAACGGCAAGGTGGACGTGCTGACGCGAATCAAAGGCGGTGGGACCTACCTCTGGTTGCGGCAGGCGCCTTCCTCCTGGGCTCCGGTCAAGATCCGAACCGCTCCGGACGGCCAGGGGAGCGCGCTCGCGGACATTGACCGCGACGGCGATCCGGACATAGTCCTGGAGGGCGTCTGGCTCGAGAACCCCGGCGGGAAGGCGAGCGCCGCTGGCGACTGGCCCATCCATCGATTCGCCGACGGCTGGCCGGACGACGTGGGTGTCGCGGTGGCGGACCTGAACGCAGACAAGCGCCCGGACATCGTGCTCGCGTCGGCCGAGAGCCATGGCCGGCTGGCCTGGTACGAGGCGCCGGCCGATCCCCGCGGCGGCGCGTGGAGTGAACACGTCATCGACCCGCGCGTGAGCTACGTTCACACGTTTAAGATCGCCGACATCGATCTGGACGGCGCGCCTGACGTGGCCTTCGGCGAGATGCACCAGTCGGCCTCAAAGCGTGTAGGCTACTACCTGAACCGCAACCGCGGCGCCTCGTGGCAGAGAGTGGTTCTCTCCACAAGTGGAGTCCACAATTTGCGAGCGGCCGATATCGGCGGCGATGGCGACTTCGACTTGTTCGGCTCGAGTTGGGCGGGCGACAACCCTCTCGACCTCTGGGAGGACCAGCTCCGCGAGCCCGGCAAACTGGCGCGAACGCTGCCGCTCGACCGCTGGACCTACATCCAGGTGGACGACAAGCGGGCCAAGTGGGGCGACTTCGACGAACCGAAGTGGCTGAAGTACTTCGGACTGGCGGCGAGGGACGTCGATCGCGACAACGACTGCGACATCGTATCCGGCCGCTACCTCTATCGCAACCCCGGCGGCGACATGCAAGGTCCCTGGCAGAAGATCGAGTTCCCTCTCAACCTCGACGCGATGGTGCTGGTGAACACGGAGCAAGATGGCCGGATGGACGCGATGGCTCAGCGGTTTCCCGGCGTATACTGGCTGAAACCGGAGGGCCCTGCCGGGAGTGCCTGGCGTCCCGTCAAGATCGGCGAGCTTCCGAAGGGCGAACACGGCAACGGGCAGGGTTACGCATTCGCGCAGATCGAGCCGGGCGGGAGGGAGGAGATTGTGTTTTCGACGTCGCACGGACTGTTCTACTTCCGTATCCCCTCCCGGCCGGCTGAGGGCAACT
Source organism: uncultured Solibacteraceae bacterium (assembly GCA_964478455.1). Classification (GTDB taxonomy): domain Bacteria; phylum Acidobacteriota; class Terriglobia; order Bryobacterales; family Bryobacteraceae; genus CAYZJD01. The sequence goes on from CAYZJD010000249.1 coordinate 2,989, forward strand.
GGCCGCGTGTCCGCGTGGCGGAGAACGCCGGCGAGGAAGGCTTCGGCGTTGGCGACATCGATGGCGACACGGACCTCGACGTTGTCATTGGAGATAAGGACGGCCATCGCGTGTTCTGGTGGGAGAACCCGGGCAACGGCTCGGGCGACTGGCCGGGGCACGCGGTGGGGGAGACCGCCGAATGGGCGGACCGGGTGGCGCTTGCCGACATGAACGGCGACGGAAAGCTGGACGCTGTCGTGAGCGAGGAAACGCCACTGAAGGGCGCGAGCATCTACTGGTTCGAGCAACCCGCCGATCCGAAGAGCCGCTGGGTCAGGCACACCGTCACCACGCAGTACACCACCAACAGCATGGACGTAGCCGACATGGATGGCGACGGCGACCCGGACATCGTCACCGGCGAGCACCGCGGCACGAAGAAACTCGCGATCTGGGAGAACCTGGATGGGGTCGCGCGGTTCGCCGAGCGAGTGATCTCATCGGGCCGCGAGAGTCATCTCGGCGCCAGGGTGTGGGACCTCGACGGCGACGGAGACCTGGACATCGTGAGCATCGCCTGGGACAGCTACCCGTATCTGCACCTGTGGCGAAACGACGCTGTGGTGGATGCAGGCCGGAGCCGGGCACGCTGAGATGAGGAGGCGGCTGCCAAGCTGGCTGATTCACGCGCTGTTGTGCATTCTCTCGTGGGGGGTTTGGGGTGTGCTGGCGAAAGTGGCCGCCGCGACCATGTCCCCCGATCAGATGCAGGCCCTCTTCACGGCCGGCATGCTGCCTCTGGCGGCGGCCGCGCTCGTTCAACTTGGCGGGAGGCTCGAGACCGACCGCCGCGGGGCGGTCTACGGGATCCTCAACGGCGTTTTCACGGGGCTTGGCCTGCTGGCGTACAACGCTGCGATGGCGAGGGGCAAGGCGTCCGTGGTCGGGCCGGTGACCGCGCTGTTTCCGCTCCTCACCGTCGTGCTGGCGATGACGCTGTTGCGCGAGCGGATGAACAGAGTTCAGGCCGCCGGTCTCGTGCTTGCTCTGGCGTCGGTGTTCATCTTGGCGCAATGAGGAGTCAATTTGCCTGACTGGCTTGGCCTCTCGCTGATCGCGGCCTTCTTCTGGGGTATCGTCGGACTGCTTCAGAAGCTCGGCACCAATCGTGTGTCCGCCCGCTCCTTGCTGGTCTGGCTGACCGTGGGTTTCGTTCTCTTCCTGCCCTGGTTTGCCTGGAAGGGCAGTCTTTTGGCGATCGGCGCTCGCGACGCGATGTTGGGGATTCTGGTCGGGCTTCTCAACGGCTTGGGTTCCTGGTTTCTTTTCCATGCGCTGGAGAAGGGGGCGAAAGCGAGCATCGCGATCCCGCTGACCGCGCTGTATCCGCTGGTCACGGTCTTCCTCGCAACCTTGTTCCTGGGGGAATCGCTGACGCCCAGGCAGTGGCTCGGGGTTGCGTTGGCGCTTGCGGCCGGGGCCATGCTCTCCTATGAGACTCGTCCAGAGGAGAGAATGTGACGATGGCTCTTGCCAGAGGTACGCGGTCTCCTTCAGGCGTCGGCATTATCGGCGCCGGCAACGTCCTGTGGGCCTACTTTCAGGTGCTCGACCGGATGATTCCGCGCGGCGAGGCCGCGGAAGGCCCGGTGTGCGCGCGGCGGACCGAGACCTGGCCGGAATTGCTCCGGCAGCGCCCGGGAATCCGGCTGGTGGCCACGCCGCGCGAGGTCGTGGAGTCGGACGTCGAAGTAGTGGTGGTGATCACGCCGCCCGCCACGCACGCCGAGATGGCGCGGCTGGCGCTCGAGCACGGAAAGCATGCGATGGTCGAAAAGCCGCTGGCTGCCACCAGAGCCGAGGCCGAGGCGCTCGCCGAACTGGCGGACAAGAAGGGCCTTCATCTTCTCGCGGCGCCCTTCGTCCAGCTTGCGCCGACGTTCCGCGTCCTGTGGGGCCGCATCCGCGACGGCGCCATCGGGCGCATCCACTCCGCGCGCGGGCTTTATGGCAACGCCGGGTCCACTTGGGCACGGTGGTATCACGACGGGAAAGTCGGCCCGCTGGCCGAGGTCGGCATCTATAACCTCAAGAGCCTGACGGCGCTTCTCGGACCGGTGGCCGAAGTCCTCTCGGCCGAGATGATCGCGGTGAAACCTCGCCTGGTGGGCGACGTGGAGATCGCCGATCCCGACCCCGACGTCTCGCACGTGATTCTCCGTCACGAATCCGGCGCGCTCTCTTCGATCATCTCCAGCCACGCGATCCAGCGCTATCGCCGGCCCGGCCTGGAACTTTACGGAACCGAAGGGACCGCGAACCTCCTGGGGGACGACTGGGATCCGCACGGGTTCGAGATCTGGCGGAACGAAGCCGGCTGCTGGGAGGAGTACGAACCCGTCGAGCCGACCTGGCTCTGGGCCGACGGGCTGCGCGAGGCGGTCCAGGCGCTGCGGCAGGGCCGGGCCCCGCTGGCTGACTTGAGCCACGACCTTCACCTCCTCGAGGTTCTGGAGGCCGCGGCGCACGCCTCGGCCGAACACAGCGCGATACCCATCCGGTCAAGGTTCGGGCCTATCGACCTCAAGCCCGAGGAACTCCAGTTGCGCGCAGACCTGCATCACCTGCACGACCACACGCGCCCGCCGGACCAGCAATGAGCGACTCCAGCGACGCCTGCGTGCTCGGAATCGATGTCGGCGGCACCAAGACCGCCGCGGGGATCGTCTTGTTCCCCGAGGGAAGGGTCGTGTCCCGGCGCGTCATGCCGACGCGGCCGGAGCGGCCGGGGGAGGATGTGCTGCGGGACGTGCTGGACTTGGCGCGGGAACTTCTGGACGAGGCCGAGGCGTCAGGCAACGCGGTTGCCGGCATCGGCGTCGGCGTGGCCGAACTGGTGGACCCTCTCGGCAACGTCACCAGCGCGCACACCATCGCCTGGCAGGGCGTGCCTGTTCAGGAGAGCTTCTCGCGGATTGCTCCCTCGTTCGTTGAGTCTGACGTCAGAGCCGCCGCGCTGGCCGAGGCGCTGTTCGGAGCCGGCCGGCCCTTCCGGCTGTTCATCTACATTACCGTGGGCACCGGCATCAGCCACTCTCTGGTGATGGACGGGCGCCCGTTCGCGGGCGCGCGCGGCAACGCTCTGATCTTCGCCTCGGGCCGCTACACGACCACCTGCACCGAATGCGGCGCCGTGCTGACGCCCGTGCTCGAGGAATTCGCGTCCGGCCCGGCTTTGGTCGAGCGGTTCAACCGGCATTGTCCCGGGCGGGCGCGCGCAGGTACGGATGTGCTGGCCGCGGCGGAAGCGGGCGAGCCCGAGGCCATCGAAGTGGTCCGGACGGCAGGGGAAGCCCTCGGGGTCCGCGTGGGTGCGCTGATCAACGAACTCGATCCGGATGCGGTCGTTGTTGGCGGCGGCCTGGGCCTGGCCGGCGGGCTCTACTGGGATAGTTTCGTCGGCTCGACGCGCGGCCACATCTGGGCCGAGAATTCGCGGGATACGCCCATCCTCCCGTGCGCCTTGGGGACCGACGCCGGACTGATCGGCGCAGCCGCGGGGATGTGGAGAAGGTTGAATTCCAAGCAAGGAACGTTGTGATGACGAGAAACATCATGGATCTGATTCGAGAGCGCGGAGTCGTGCTCGGCGATGGCGGCTACCTCATCGAACTGGAGCGCCGCGGCTATGTGGATAGCGGCTCGGGCCGCGAGAAGGTCGGCACCGGCCGCGGCAGCGGGCAATTTACCCCCGAGGTGGCCATTGAGAACCCCGACGCTCTGCGCGGGCTTCACCGCGAATTCCTCAATGCGGGCTCCCAGGTTCTCCAGGCGCTGACGTTTTTCGCCACCCGCGCGAAGCTGGAGCGCGCCGGCTACGGCGCCGAAACCGAGGCGATCAACTTCGCCGCCGTGCGCCTCGCGCGGGAAGTGGCAGGCGACAATGCCCTGGTGGCAGGCTCCGTATCGAGGACGCAGCTTTTCGAGCGCGAAGGCCCCTCCGCGGCGGCCCATGTGCGCGACCTCATCGCGGAGCAGGCGCGCCTGCTGAAAGACGCCGGCGTGGATTTTCTGATTCTCGAGACCTTCTTCCACCTGGAAGAGATGCTGATCGCGCTCGAATGCGCCCGCGCCACCGGCCTCCCCGTTATCGCCACGATGAGCTTCCGCCCAAAGCTCACCGAGTCGACCGACGGCCACTCTCCGGCCGGG
>CAYZJD010000250.1:0-7179 GCA_964478455.1 uncultured Solibacteraceae bacterium
CCCGCGTCGCGCAGATCCTCCATCACCTCGACCGGCTCTTCCCGGCGGCTACGTGCGCTCTCCACCACAAGGATGCCTGGCAACTTCTGGTGGCGACCATCCTCTCGGCGCAGTGCACCGACAAGCGCGTCAATGAAGTGACGCCGGGCTTGTTCCGCAAATATCCCACGGTTCGCGACTTCGCGGCGGTGAGTCAGGAGGAGCTGGCGCAGGACATCCGCTCCACCGGGTTCTTCAACAACAAGGCGAAATCCATCATCGGCGCAGCCAGAAAGATCCTGTCCGACTTCGGCGGCCAGGTCCCGAAAACGATGGAGGAGATGCTCACGATACCGGGCGCGGCGCGGAAGACCGCCAACGTGGTCCTGGGCACAGCTTACGGCATCGCCTCCGGTGTCGTGGTGGATACGCACGTGCAGCGGATTGCCCAGCGGCTGGACCTGACCAAGCAAGCGGACCCGGCAAAGATCGAGCAAGACCTGATGGCAACCGTCCCGCGAGAGAAGTGGATCGTGTTTTCCCACCAGATGATCCATCACGGTCGGAACCTGTGCGCGGCGCGCAAGCCGCGCTGCGCCGAGTGCCCGATGGATCCCCTCTGCTACGCCAGGGACAAGACGAAATGATGCGCCGGCGCTTGCCGCTCTCCGCGGCCATGTGCGCGGCGGCGGCCACGCTGATGCTCGCCGCATGCAAGAGCATTCCCGACACCTATGCCCCGCCGGTCCAGCGCAAGCCTCTGGAAGGCCCCGACGACACTGCGCTCCGCTCTTTCGTGAACATGAACGACCCCGAGGCCGAGGCGTACGTGGTCCGGGACGTCAGCAAGACGCTCGAAAGCGGCACGTGGCGCTGGACCGGGCCCCGGCCCGAGCTGAGGTTCTCTCTGAGCGCAACGGCGAACCAGAAGCTCCGCGTTGACTTCGCCATCGCCGAGAGCACCTTCCGCCAGACGGGACCGGTGACGCTGACGTTCACGGTCAACGGCAACCTGCTCGACAAGGTCCGCTACGTCTCGCACGGCGAAAAGCGGTTTGAGAAACCGGCGCCGGCCTCGTGGCTCCGCACGGACGTGCACAACTACGTCAGCATCGAAGTGGACAAGCCGTGGGTAGCGCCCACGGAGAGAACCAGGCTGGGTATTATCCTGATCCGCGCCGGATTCGTCCAGTAATGCCGCAGGCGTTCTACATCCTGTTCGGCGCGGCCTTCACGGTGCTTGTAGCATTTGCTCTCGGCGGATTCTTGCTCTGCGTTCTCGGCCTGCGGCTCTACCGGGCCGAGGAACGGCTGCTGGCTTTCGTGGCCGGCTCGGCGCTATTAAGCGGCGTGCTCTTCGCGCTGGCCGCGCTCCACCTGATCCAAAAGGGCGTGCTGCTCGCGCTAGGGCTGGCGGTCATTGTCCTGGCGGCGAAGCGCGGCGCACTCCGCCCTCGCGGTGACTCCTTCCCTCCCCTGCCCCGCTTCTGGAAGTACCTCTTCGCCGCGGTCTTTGCCGTCTTCTTCGTTCTGTACTTCACCAATGCAATGGCCCCGGAGCGGAGCCCGGACGGCAGTTCGTACCATCTCGGCTTGGTAGCGCGCTACGTTCGCGAGCGTGGCTTCGCGCGCATCACCACGAACATGTACGCAAACCTCTCGCAGGGCATCGAGATGCTCTTCCTGCACGCGTTCGTGTTCGGCAGGCATTCGGCGGCGGCGCTGGTGCATTTCTCCTTTCTGGTCGCGCTGCCGCTGATGATGCTCGCTTACGCGAAGCGGTTTGGGTTCCCTCAGCCGGGCGCGGCCGGCGCGCTGTTCTTCTTTGTCAGCCCGGTGGTGGGCGTTGACGGGATCAGCGCGTACAACGACGTGGCCGTGGCCGCCATTCTGTTCGCCATCTTCTACCTGCTGCAAATCTGGGACCGGGAACGCACACCGGCGCTGTTGGTCCTGATCGGACTGCTTGCCGGCTTTGCCTATGCGGCCAAGTACACGGCCTTCGTCGCGCTGCCCTACGCGCTCGCCTTCCTCGGCTGGAAACTGTACCGGGCGAAACAGCCCGTCCTGCGGCCGCTTCTGAAAGTGACGTTGCTGGCGTCGCTGATGATTGCGCCGTGGATGGTGAAGAACTGGATCGTTGTGGACAATCCGCTTTCGCCGTTCTTCAACCGGCTGTTTCCCAATCCATACGTGCACGTCTCCTTCGAAGAGGAGTACGCCCGGGGGATGCGGAACTATCCGGAGCTGAAGAGCTACTGGGAGATCCCGCTCGAAGCGACCGTGCGCGGCCGGGTGCTCGGGGGCTTGCTCGGGCCGCTGTTCCTGCTCTCACCGTTCGCGCTCTTCGCGCTGCGTAAGCGCGCTGGCCGACAGCTCCTGCTCGCGACGGCGGTCTTCGGCTCGACGTACGCGGCCAACATCGGTACTCGCTTCCTCATCCCGCCGGCGCCGTTTGTCTCGCTCGCGATGGGACTGGTGTTCGTAAGGTTGCCGGACGTCGCGCCCACCCTGGTCATCGCGCACGCAGTGTTTTCCTGGCCGAGCCACATTCTTTGGTATGCCGACAGACAGTGCTGGCGCATGGAGCGGTGGCAGCCGAAACAGGCGCTGCGGATCGAGTCGGAGGAGTCCTGGCTGAATTTCAAAATGCCCTCCTACTCGATTGCGCGGATGATTGAGACACTCGTGCCGCCGGGGGGGAAGGTGTTCACGTTGACCCAGGTCGCCGAGGCTTACACCAGCCGCGAGATCCTCGTCGCTTACCAGGCGGCGTCCAACCACACGATGGGCGATATTCTGTGGACGCCGATCATTCGCGACTACTCTCCGACCTGGCATCACACGTTTCGCTTTCCGCCAGAGAGGCTGCGCAAGGTGAGGGTGGTCCAGACCGCAGGCGGCGGTCCGCATCTCTGGAGCGTCAGCGAAATGCGGGTCTACTTAGGCGACCGGGAGCTGCGGCGCGAGCGGCATTGGCGGCTGCGCGCCCAGCCGAATCCCTGGGACGTGCAACTGGCCTTCGACAACAGCCCGGTGACGCGCTGGCGAAGCTGGGAGAGACTCCGTCCGGGCATGTTCCTTGAGATCGACTTCGGCACAGCGGATACAGTGGACCACGTGCTGCTCGAATGCTCGAGAGACCAGTCCAACATTCGCATGAAGCTCGAAGGGCAGCTTCCCTCCGGCGAATGGAAGACGCTGGACGGCGAATCGGAACAATCTTTCGTCCCCGCGCCTCACGGAATGAGGCGCGCCGCCACGGAGGAACTGAAAGCCCGCGGTGTGAACTACCTCCTCATTCACGACTTTGACTTCGGCGCCGATGACCTGCGCATCTGGGCCTCGGCGTGGGGCATCGAGCGGATTGGCGAACGCGGCGCGGGCAAGTTGTACCGGATCAAGTGATCAAGGCGCTTCCCTCTCCGAGACGGCGAAGTAGCCGCGACGGTGGCGCAAGTTCAAACCGGGCCGTTTCACCTGAACCTCGATCTTGTGAAACTTGCCGTCCCATTCCTCGTGCGACGGTTGGTACCCGAGTACGTACACCAGGCGCGAGTCTTCGAAGGCCCGGTTAATCCCGGCGATGAGGTTGTTTGCGCCGTAGAAGGCCCGCCCGCCGGTGTCACGCGCCAGTTCCTCCATCGCCTGGTGCGACTCTACGACGGACTTGGGCAACGGCCGCGGTACTTCGACGGCCTCCTGTTCGTCCGCCGCCCGCTGCGACTGAGCGGTAGTGCCGGGCAACGGCTTCTGAGCTTCGACCTCCCTCGGAATCATGATGCCGGGCGTGGCTTTCGCCGCATCAGCCTCGGCGACCCCCACGAGCCCGCGGGCATCGACGGGATAGATGGCAATGTTCGCGTCGGTCAGCACGCGTGCGCTCTGCTTGGCCTGGGATGCGAAGGACTTCTGCCCTGAAAAAAGGCGATGCTCCTTCCTCAATTCGGCCATCTCGTTCAGTTCCGGCACGATATTCAGCGGAAAAGCGCTTGAGAGCCAGACGAGGTTCTTTCGCCCCGGCAGACGGGAAAGATGAATGCCGACCGCCTCCAAGCCCCAAAGTGTTCGCAGTGCCCGCTCTTCGACCGCCAGGTTCGCAATCTCGCGGTCCGTGCGGGCGAGCGCCTTGTCCACCGCCTTGATGCCCGTGTCCGGCTTCGCAGGTTCGGAGGCAGAGAGTTGAGCGGAGCCGAGTCCGGTCAGCGCCCTGTCCAGTTCCCCGGCGCCGGTGTGATCCGTCAGGACGCGCAGGTTTCCGTCGAGGACGTAAATCGCGACCCGTTGCTGCGGCTTCGCTTTTCTTAAGAACTTGAGGAGTTCCCGTTTGGCGTAAGCCTGGTCCTCGGTGCTTGTGTTCAGTCTGTCAAAGAGCACCGCCGTGGCGGCGATTGGCATGCGGGAGCCGCGTCCGGCACGATCATTCGGCGACATAGGCGCCACCGGCGCGGGAGAAGGACCGCCGCCTTCCACTGAGAAGTTCGTGATCTGCTGTGGCGTCCCTTCGTCCAGGACCAAGAAATCTTCTTGGGTGAGGCCAGCGACGGGGTCGCCCGTCCGGTCGTGCACGAGAACGTGGACTTGCACAAGGCGCGTGGTGACACGGATCACAGGGGCCGGCGCGGGCTTGGCCTGCTGCACGGGAGGCGGCGCGAGCTTGGCCGGCTCGGCCGGTGGCGGCGTGGCTTGTGCCGGTTGTGCGGCGACAATCGGTGGTGTTGGTCCAGCCGCGGTTTCCGCAGCGTGCGCGGGCTGCGCCTTTTCATCTCGCGTTTCCCAGATCATTCGCAGGCCGCGCGAAAGGCGCAGCTTGTTGCCCCAGACGCGGAACACGCCGTAGGGCGACCATGGATCGGAGTCGTCGATATCCAGGCCGCTTGATTCCATACCCCTGCTGACCGGCACCGCGCCATAGAAGGGCGGCTCCTTGATCTCTCGCACCTTCAGCGGCGGGCCAACCAGGCGGGCATGGAAACGCGCCCGGGTGTCGAGGGAGGCCAGCGACGAAAACTCCAGACCCACGACGAACAGCTTCGCTGGCTGGCCGTACTGCTCAAGGCGGCGAATCCGGCCGGAGAGTATGGCGCCCTTCGGCAGCGAGAGGCCGCCGATCTTGACCGCACGGTTCAGCCGGGCCGTGATCTGGTCGCCGACAGCCGACTGCTCAAAGCTGATCGGAGACTCCAGCTTCACATCCAGCGTGACGCCGGCAGGAAGTGTCAGCTCCTGCGCTCTGTCGACAGCGGCCGGTGCCGTAGTGGCTGGTACGGCGAAGGAGATGGAGGACTCGGCCGTGTACTGGCGGCAACCCGTGAGCCTGGTCACGTTCCGATACTCGTTGCCCTCCGAGTCGACCAGGGTCTGCTCGGCAGATTGGGGCAGCACAAACTCGGCCAGGCCAATGCGGGTGCGCGCGTAGTCAATCAGATTGGCGATAGACGCGACGGGGAGACCACTCTCGCCGGCGCGGACCTCAAGCCGCAGTACGTCCAGCGCCTCGTGGTCGATCCAAATAGAACCTGAGTAAGGCGCAACGGCTTCGCGGCCTCTGACGTTCACTTTGTAAGTGCTGGCGGTCAGCGGCACCCGGAAGTTGTACTGGAGCGTTCGTCGGCCGTCGGTGATGCGCTCGCCGGCATAGCTGAAAACCGGCGCGGACGAGCGGAAGATACTATGGGTCCAACTCCCAAAACTGCCAAACCCGGAAGCGCCGCCGGCGATCATCTCATCTGGCGACGAATGCTCGAACTTCGCCGAACCAGGCCAGGCAAATATCTCCTTGTCTCCGATGTAAGCTACGTCCAGCCGGATTCTGTCGCGGAAGAGCAGCTTCTGCCGGGGCAGGTTTGCGGAGCGTTCGATCGTCTCCTGGCAGAAGTAGTTTGGCAGACGATCGAGGTTTTCGGCCATCCGCCGCCGGACGCGGCTAAGAAACTCCAACTCCGGGCTGAGTCGGGGTTCCTGCGCGGCGCCGGTAAGGAGAGCCAGACCCAGGACCACGCATGCACGCGGCATCCTTCCTCCAGCGCCTGAGGCCAGGTCCAGAATACCACGCCGTCAGCGCCTTCATTCTCGCGCGTCTTCTCTGCGTCCTCTGCGTCCCGGCGGTTAGTATTAAGAAAGTGACGAAGCTCTTCCTCGGCGTGGACGGCGGACAGTCCAGCACGACCGCGCTCATCGGCGACTCGGGCGGCCGGGTGCTTGGATGCGGCCGGGGCGGCCCGTGCAACCACATCGCCGGCAAAGAGGGGCGGACCAAGTTCGTTCGCACGATTCGCGACTGCCTTCAAGCGGCTTGCTCTCCGGCGGGCCTCGACGCGAACACGGCACGCTTCGCCTCCGCTTGCCTCGGCTTCAGCGGCGGGCCGGAGGACAAAGAAGCGATCGTGCGCGAGATGCTTACCGCGGACCGGATGACCGTCACCTACGATGCGCCGATCGCTCTGGCCGGCGCAACCGCCGGCGGGCCCGGCATCATCGTGATCGCCGGCACGGGATCGATTGCCTTTGGCCGCAATGCCGCGGGCAGAACCGCGCGCGCCGGCGGCTGGGGCTACATCTACGGGGACGAGGGAGGCGCCTTCGACATCGCCCGCCGGGCACTGCGCGCGGTCCTGCGCTTCGAAGAAGGCTGGGGGCCGCCGACAACGCTCCATCCGATGCTGCTCGCAGAGACCGGCGCCGCCAGCGCCAACGGCTTGCTGCATCGCTTGTACACCACCGAGTTCTCCCGCCCGCGGATCGCAGCGCTGGCGGTGCTGGTGGACCGCGCAGCCGAACAGGACGATGCGGTCGCCCGCTCGATCCTGGAAACCGCCGCGATGGAACTCGTGGGGCTGGCATCCGCCGTCCGCCGGCAGTTGTTTCCAGCCGGCGAACTTGTGCGGCTGGCTCACGTGGGCGGCGCATTCCGCAGCGAGATCCTGCGCAGCTACTTCTGCGCGGCGGCGGACGTGGCCGGGGGGATGAGAGCAGGACCACCGGTTCACGGCCCTGCCGCGGGAGCGCTGCTCGAAGCGTACCGCGCCGAGGGCCTGTTGCCGCATCTCGTCGATCTGCCGGAGGAAGAGAAATGAAACCGACGCTGTTGTTGCTAGCCGCCCTCGCCGCGGCCGGTGCGGAGCCGGACTGGAACCACCTCGACGCCTACGCGCTCGACCTGCTTCAGAGGTACATCCGCGTCGAGTCCGTCAATCCGCC
>CAYZJD010000251.1:0-7131 GCA_964478455.1 uncultured Solibacteraceae bacterium
AGCTTGCGGGGCTTCATGTCGCGGCCGCAGAAGATGTGTTTGGTCTCGCCGGTGGCGAGCTTGCGGCCGTCTTCGGATGAGCGCATCTCGTAGCCGAAGCGGACCATGCGCGGCGTGGCGGCCTCGATACGGGTGTGAACGATCACCTCTTCGTCATAGCGGGCCGGCGCAAGATACCGGCAGTTGGCTTCCACCACGGCCAGCAGCACGCCTTCGTCGATTTCCATGTCGCGGTAGCGGAAGCCGAGGGCGCGGCAGAATTCGACGCGGCCGACCTCCATCCAGATGAAGTAGTTGGCGTAGTAGGCGACGCCCATCTGGTCGGTCTCGGCGTAGCGAACGCGCACGCTGGTCCGTTGGCTCTGCATCGGAGCGGCATTATAGCGCAGGGGCTGATACGATAGCGCCGTGCGCCTTTTCTTACTTCTGAACCTAGCAATGCTGCTGCCAGCAGCGGCGGCGCAACTGGAGATTCTCTCCGAGTTCCAGCGGGTGGATCTCTACGGCGCGGTCCTCAAGGCGGACCGCGGCGCGGGAGAGGCGTGGGCCATGCCGCCGGCGGCGGGCGCGGCGAGGGTACGCGGCGCGCGCGGCGGGTACGTTTCGTTCCGGTTGGTCGCGAAGTTGAGCCGGCCGGGCCCGTACTCCCTCGGCATGAGCTGGAGCGATTCCGCGATCCAACCCGAGGTTTTCCGCGAGTGGTTTCATCGCATGGAAGACGAGGGCGGCTATTACCCCGACGCTCTGGCACCTGTGGAGACGCCGTATCGCTCGCGGATGCCTGAACCGGACAACCGCGTGCCGAAGCAGACGGCCCAGTCTTTCTGGATTGACGTCTGGATCCCCTGGGGCGCGAAGCCCGGGACTTATCAGGGGGAGGCGAGGCTGGAAGCGGATGGCGGCGTGGTGAGCCGGCCGCTGGAACTGGTGGTGCTGGCGGCGACCGTGCCGAAGCGGGAAGTGGTCACGATGGACCACAATTCCTACGGGAGCGGGTGGATCGGCGCTCTTTACCCGGAGGCACGCGAGCGGGGCGGCGAGTCGTTCCAGAGTTCGGACGAGCTGTTCGGCTTGATTCACGCCTACCACCGGATTTTCTACGAGCACCTCGGCACGTTCCATCAGCTTGGTTACGGGCACGGCGGCAAGGTGGGACCGGAGTACGCGCCGGAGTTGGAGGGGGGTGGCCGCAACAGGCGCATCCGGAGCTGGCGGCTCTTTGATCGCCATTACGGCCCGCTGCTCGACGGCTCGGCGTTCCAGGGCACGCGGCGCGGCCCGAAGCCGATCCCGTTCGTCTATCTGCCGGTGAATCCCGAGTGGCCGGCGTCATTCCTGTGGTGGGGCGAGCCGGGCTATGAAGCGGAATTCGTGAACGTGCTGCGCGAGATGGAGCAGCACTTTCGGGAGAAGGGCTGGACGCAGACTGTCTTCGAGATGTTCTTCAACCACAAGAAGCGCTACAAGGCGTTCCCGTGGGACGGGGACGAGACGCGGTTCCCGGAAGACCTGGCGTATTTCAAGGAATACAGCCGGCTGTTGAAGAAAGCGATTCCGCCGGGCAGCCCGGTGCAGTTCCGCTTCCGTACGGACGCGAGCTGGATGATGGAGCGGCAGTGGCAGGAGCTGGCGGGCGTGATCGACTTCTGGGTGCTGGGGGCATCGATGGTGAGCTGGTACAAGGAGGCGCCGCGCATGCTGGCCGAGCGCGGGGACATCGTGTGGTTGTACGGCGGCACGCCCTCGGTGGAAGAGAACGCGGCGGCGGTGACGTTCGCGCCGTTCCTGACGTGGATGTGGGGCGCAACGGGGTACGTGCGGTGGCTGACGGTCTCGCCGGGCGAGGATCCCTGGTTCCGGTTTGAGGGCGGGGACACGGTGCTGGCCTACCCGGGGGAGCGGTTCGGCGTCACGGGGCCGATCGCGAGCGTGCGGCTGAAGGTGCAACGCAACGCGGTCCAGGACCTGACGTTGTTGGAGAGCATTGGCGGCGGGAAAGGGATGGAGGCGCTGCGGGCAGAGGCCAGCCGCCGCTTCAACGGCGCGAGGCTGGAGGAGTGGTGGCCGCCGCGTCCGGCGATCGCCGAGTCGCCGGCGCATGAGCTGAGCAATGCGACCATCGGCGACAACGCGGAGCCGTTCCACCAACTCGAGCGGGGCGTGAGCGCACGTTCCTGGCTGGACGTGCGCCAATGGATTCTGGATCTGGCGGCGGAGGTGAAATGAAGACCACGATTGCGGCGCTGGCCGGATGTTTGATCCTGGCCGCCGTGGCCTCGGCGCAAGCACAGAGCAGCGGCCTGGCGCGGGAGCTTGAGGAAATCGCGCGGGTCGCGAGCGTGATGGTGGACGGCGACGCGTGCCAGAGGATCATGACGCGGCGGGCGCTCGAGTTCATGGACAAGAAGGATCCGCGGGACCAGTGGGCGGACTCCGACAACTTCGACGTGAACCACGAGCCGTACATCGCCGCCAAGAAGACGCTGATGCGGCTGGCAAAGCTGGCGCCTTTTCCGGTGGACGTCAACTTGTGGATGCCGGTGGAGGGGATGCCGGGCCGGATTCAAGTGCTGATCCGCAACCGGCATGAGATGAGCCAGTTCTGGAGGTGGGGCGCACTGCACCAGGAGTTGTTTCCGCCGATGAAGGCGGTGCTCGAGGAAGGCAAGCGTGTCACGGTGACGGACAAGGCGGGGTGGATCTCGGTACTGGCGCCGGTTTACAGCAGCCTGGGGGATGTCGCCGGGCTGGTGGAGGTGGTGACGCGCGAATCGCCCGATCCGGAGGAGAACGTGAAGTAGGGCCGGCCATCCGGCGGCAGGACTGCCCGGCGTGGCGCGCAAGACTGCGCGCTCCACACCAAGCCAGACGCAGGGGCATATGTAGAAACTCCGAGGTAGGATAGGGGTAGAGTGCGCGTCAAAGTGCTGTTTTTCGGCCTGCTTAAAGATATCGCCGGGCGCGCGGAAGACACCCTCGAACTGCCGGACGGGAGCCGCCTGGAGGCGGCTTTCGAACATTACGCGGGCGTTCATCCGAAGCTGCGGGAACTGCGGCCGAGCATTTTGGCGGCGCACAACCAGCAGTTTGCGCAACCGTCAGCGGCGCTGGAGGAGGGCGACGAGGTGGCGTTTCTTCCGCCGGTCAGCGGCGGCGCGGGCCAGTACGTCCACGAGATCGCGGATGAGGCCGGCCACTGGTTCGCGCTGACGCGGCAACCCATCGAGACTGGAGAACTGGAGCGGCGATTGCTGCGAGGAGAGGACGGCGCGGTGGTCACGTTCCAGGGCGTAGTGCGCAACAACAGCAAGGGTCGGCCGACGCAGTTTCTCGAGTACGAGTGTTACGAGCCGATGGCGGTAAAGACGATGGCGGAGATCGGGCGGGAGATTGCCGGCACGCATGCCATCGGGCGGATCGCGATGGTACACCGGCTCGGCCGGCTGGAGATCGGCGAAACGAGCGTGGCCGTGGTGGTGACGGCGCCGCACCGGAGAGCGGCGTTCGATGCGGCCCTGGAAGGGATCAACCGGCTCAAGCGCACCGTGCCGGTATGGAAGAAGGAACATTTCACGGACGGGGAAGTCTGGGTGGAGGGTGAGTGGGACGAATCCCTCCTCGGCAAATGAAGCGAGCATGGAGTCGGCTGGCGATGGCGGGCGGGCTGCTCGCGGTCGCGCCGGCATGCGGACAGGAGCCTGTCTTTCGGGTAGATGTCCGGCTGGTGCGGGTGCTGGCCACGGTGAAGAACGCGTCGGGCGAGCTGGTCGGGGCGCTGGGCAAGGACGACTTCACTGTCTTTGACAATGGTGTGCGGCAGGAGCTGGCGATCTTCGAGCGCCGCACGGAGCAGCCGCTCTCGGTGGCGCTGCTGGTGGACACGAGCCTGTCGACGGCGAAGGAGCTGGAGTACGAAACGGAGTCGGTCGCGCGTTTCTTCCGGGCGATGTTCGCCGAGGGAACTCCGCGGGACGCCGTGGCGCTCTATGGGTTCAATTACGAGGTGACGCTGCTAACGAGTTTCACCAGCCGGCGCGCGCGGCTGGAGGAAGCGATGAAGCGGCTGAAGCCAGCGGGGGGAACTTCACTGTACGACGCCCTCTACCTGGCGGCGCGGGACCTGGCCGATCGCGAAGGCAGGAAGGTGATCATCGTGGTGACCGACGGAGGCGACACGACCAGCGTCAAGACGCTGCGGGAGGCGCTGGAGGCGGCGCACAGGGCCGACGCGGTCTTGTATGCCGTCCTGGTGATGCCGATCACCAACGAAGCCGGGAGGAACATCGGCGGCGAAAACGCGCTGGCCCTGCTGGCCGGCGGCACCGGCGGGCGCGTGTTCACGCCGAGCGACAGCTCGACGCTCGACGCCGCGTTTGGGGACATTCTGCGGGAACTGCGGACGCAGTATTATCTGGCCTACTATCCGAAGAACACGCCGCCCTCCCAGGACCGCTTCCATCGGCTGGAGGTGAAGCTGCGCGACGGGAGTTTGCGAGTGTTGGCGCGCAGCGGATATTATGTTGATCTTGAGCCGCAGGGAGCAGCGGGTTCCGACAGGCGGAAGCCGGCCCTGAGGGACTAGGGGGGCGCCAACGGCGCATTACGTAATCCAGATGGCATTCAAGGATAAGGACAAGAAGGCGAAGCCGCCTGAGCAGACGTTCGAGGAACCGAAGTACTTGCGGCGGCTGATCGAGCAGGCGATTCCAGTGCGAGTGCGCCTGGAAGACAACGAAGAGGTGGAGGGAGTCATCGAGTTTTACGACGCAAATTTCATTCGTCTCACCCGGCAGGGAGCGCCGAATCTGTTCATTTACAAGAGCGAGATTAAGTATCTGCACGAATTGAGTGATTGAGTCATCGGGGAATTGAGTGATTGAGCCATCGGGTCATCGGGCCATTGACTCAATGAGCCGATGACTCAATGAATCAATTCCTTGACGTTAGTCAGGAGATTGCGCGCGAGGCGGGCGCGCTGCTGCTGCATTATTACGAGCGGCGAGTCGATTTCGAGCTGAAGGGCGAATTCGACCTGGTGACGGAGGCGGACCGGGCCTCCGAGAAACTAGTGGTGGAGCGGCTGCGGGCGCGCTACCCGCAACATGCCATCGTCGCCGAAGAGGGAGGGCAGCACGAAGGCAGCTCGGAGTACCGCTGGTACGTGGACCCGCTCGACGGGACCACCAATTTCGCGCACGGCTTCCCGATGTTCAACGTCACGCTGGCGCTAGTGCGAAGCGGGGAGCTGATTGCGGGCGTCATTTACGATCCGTTGCGGGACGAGATGTTCGCGGCCGAGCGCGGCGGCGGCGCGTTCCTGAACGGCCGGAGGATCCGGGTGTCGCGCGCGGCGCGGCTTCAGGACTGCCTGGTGGCGACGGGCTTTCCCAGCCGCAAGCGCCACCTGAACGTGAACGTGCATTTCTACCACCAGCTCGCCATGGCCACGCACGGGGTACGGCGCGGCGGCTCGGCAGCGCTGGACCTCGCCTATGTCGGCTGCGGGCGGCTGGACGGCTTCTGGGAATTCGGTCTGAACCCGTGGGACATGGCGGCAGGCACGCTGCTGGTGGGCGAGGCGGGCGGCGCGGTCTCCGACATGCGCGGCGGGGCGGCGAACCTGCGCGGGCCGCACGTGCTGGCGGACAACGGCCTGATCCACGGCCAGATGCTGGAGATCTTCGGGGAGATCTTCGCCGGCAGGTACCGGGTGCCGCTGCCGCAGATCACGAGCTAGCCGTGAGGTGTACTATGTTGTACCCCTTCCTGTCGTTGCTTCTCGCCTTTCTGCTTCCTCCCGCAAGGGCGGTCGCGCCGGAGCCTGGTTCCGCCCAAGAGACCTCCGGCCAGGTAGAGCTTGTCAAAGGACGCAAGATGGTGCGGATAGCCGGAGGCTGGTTCGAGATGGGAAGGAATACAAGACCCGGGGATCCGGAGGCGCAAGATATCGACAATCCGCGTCACCGCATCCAGGTCGATTCCTTCTACCTGGACCTTACGCCCGTCACCAATGCCGAGTACTTTCATTTCTGCCAGACCACCGGGCACCGTCTCCCGTTCTTCTGGGGCATGAGAGAGTTTCGCAGCGGGCTCGACTGGCCAGACCATCCAGTGGTCGGCGTCTCTCATCGAGACGCACAGGCCTTCGCGAGCTGGATCGGGCTCCGCCTGCCCAGCGAAGCCGAATGGGAATACGCCGCGCGGGGCGGACTTTCTGGAAAGGATTACCCCGGCGGCGACGACCTCAAGCCGGAGGAGGCCCGCTTCGCCCCGTACGCAGTGGGCCCGGAGAGGGTGGGACAACTCCGCCCGAACGGCTACGGCTTGTTCGACATGGTGGGCAATGTCGCCCAATGGGTCGTTGATTTCTACGACAAGGATTACTATCGCAAGTCCCCCGAAAGGAACCCCAAGGGTCCGTCGACCGGTCGCTTCCATGTCATCCGTGGAGGCGGCTGGTACGCCGGCAAATCGTGCAACAGCGTGTTCTTCAGAAATGCCCTTCCTGCAAACTGGGTTGACTTCAACGTCGGCTTCCGCTGTGCGAACGACGCCTCGCCCGACTCACCGGGCGGCAAGTGAAGCTCACGCCGGTCTCCGTGTGTGATGCCAGGGCAAGCTCCGCTCTCGGCAGCGGCAAGACCATAGATCGCACGGACCGGTGGGAAACATCGCTCCCGAGGCTTGACCGAGCAATTCCCGTGTGGAAAGATGTGGAAGGCTTGAGCCTTCGCGAACAGGAGGGAAGGATCATGATCGGAACGCGGCGATCTGTTGTGCTTGCCGTCTTCGCGGCGGTGTTTTCTGTATGCGCCTCGGCCGAGGATGTGAAAGGCATCTTGGTGGACGTGGCCTGCTCGGCGAAAATCATCAAGGAAGGGCAGGCGGCAGCCAAAGCGCACACGCGCGAATGCGCGCTCAAGGAGCAGTGCGTGAAGAGCGGCTACGGCGTGTACACGGCCGAGGGCAAGTACATTGTTCTCGACGCCACCGGCAACGAAATGGCGGTGGCGGCGTTAAAGGCGTCGAAGAAGACGGACAACCTGATGGTGAAGGTGAGCGGCAAGCTGACGGGCGAGCTCATCGAGGTGAAGAAGCTGAAGATCCTTTGACCGCGCCGGCGTCGTCGGC
>CAYZJD010000252.1:0-7076 GCA_964478455.1 uncultured Solibacteraceae bacterium
TGTTCTCCGTCCTGTACTACCTGGGCGTCATGCAGATCTTCGTCCGCGGCATGGCGATCCTGATGCAGCGGGTGATGGGCGCCAGCGGGGCCGAGTCCACCAATGTCGCCGCCAGCGTCTTCATGGGGCAGACGGAAGCGCCGCTGACCATCCGGCCATTCATCGCCGGCATGACTGCCTCCGAGCTGTTCACCATCATGACCAGCGGCATGGCCCACGTTTCGGGCGCGGTGATGGCGGCCTACATCATGATCGCCGGCGTGGACATCAAGCACCTGCTGACGGCGGTGATCATGACCGCCCCGGCCACGATCCTGCTGGCCAAGATGCTGATCCCCGAAACCGGGCAGCCGGCCACCGCCGGCAAGGTGGACGTCAAGATCGAGAAGCCGGGAGTGAACATCATCGACGCGGCGGCGCGCGGCGCGGGCGAAGGGCTCCACCTCGCGTTGAACATCGGCGGCATGCTCATCGCGTTCCTCGCCTTGATCGCGCTGGTGAACGGCGTACTGGGCTGGGCCCACGGCGTCTCTTTCCTTTGGTGGCTGCCCGAGTCGCTGGAGAAGCTGTTCGGCATCCTCTTCGCTCCCGTAGCATGGCTGATGGGCGTGAGCTGGAAAGACGCCTCGGCGATCGGCAATCTCCTGGGCACGCGGCTGGTGCTGAACGAATTTGTCGCGTTTCTTCAGCTCGGGCCGATCAAGGGCCAGCTCGATCCGCGCAGCTTCGTCATCGCCACCTACGCGCTTTGCGGTTTCGCGAACTTCAGCTCGATCGCCATCCAGATCGGCGGCATTGGCGCGCTGGCGCCGAGCCGTAAGTCCGACCTTGCCCGGCTCGGATTGAAGGCTGTCGCCGCCGGCACCATGGCTAACTTCATGTCGGCGTGCATCGCGGGGATGCTGCTGTGAAGACGCCGGACTTCAGCGACGCCCTGCGCGCGATCGAGGCGCGAACCGCTCTCCGGCCGCTGCTGGCGGTGGTGCTCGGCAGCGGCCTCGGGGACTTTGCCGCCGAACTCACAGATCACGTCCAGATCCCCTACGCGGAGATCCCCGGCTGGCCGCCCTCGACCGCCATTGGCCACGCGGGCAAGCTCGTGATCGGCCGGATCGGCGGTCTCGAAATCGCCGTCATGGCCGGCCGCGCCCATCTCTACGAGGGCTGCACGCCCCAACAGGTTGTGTTCGGCGTGCGCGTGCTCGGCAAGCTCGGCGTGCGCGGCATCGTGTTCACCAACGCCGCCGGCGGCATCAACCTCTCCTACGCGCGTGGCGCGCTGGTGCTCGTGGCCGACCACATCAACCTGCAAGGAACAAGCCCCCTCGTGGGGCCCAACGACGAGTCGCTCGGGCCGCGCTTCCCGGACATGTCCGAGGCGTACTCGAAGCGCTGGCGCGAGACCGCGAAGCAGGTGGCCGCCGAACTCGGCATCGAAGTTGCCGAGGGCGTCTACGCGGCCGTGCTCGGGCCGAGTTTCGAAACCCCCGCCGAAATCCGCTGGCTGCGCGCGATCGGCGCCGACCTCGTCGGCATGTCCACCGTGCCGGAGGTGATCGCGGCGAATCACATGGGGCTGAAGGTCCTCGCCATTTCCTGCGTTAGCAACATGGCCGCGGGGATCCTGCCGCAGAAGATCAGCCACGAGGAAGTGCTTGAAACCGGCCGCATGGTGCGCGAGAAGCTAGTGCGATATCTGAAAGCGCTGCTGCCGCGGCTCGAGGTCTGAATGGATCCGCTGATCGAAGCCGCGCTCAAGGCCCGCGAGCACGCGCACGCGCCGTTTTCCGGGTTCCGTGTCGGCGCCGCCGTGGAGGACGCCGAAGGCCGCGTCTACACCGGCTGCAACATTGAGAACGCTAGTTACGGCCTCACGCTGTGCGCCGAGCGCGTGGCGGTTTTCAAAGCGCTCTCGGAAGGCGCGCGCCGGTTCAAGCGGATCGTCGTGGCGGCGGATACGGACCGCCTGACGCCGCCCTGCGGTTCCTGCCGCCAGGTCCTCTGGGAGTTCTGCGGCGACGTGGAGGTGGTGCTGGTGAATCTTGCCGGCAGCCAGGAGAGCCTGCGCCTCTCGGAACTGCTGCCGAGGCCGTTCGATGCTTCGTATCTTTAGCCTTCTCCTGCTGGCCGCCACGCTGCCCGGCGAAACCGCCGACTGGATTCTGAGCGCACGCTACGTGGTGACGATGGACGCGGCCCGCCGCGTTATTGAACACGGCGCCGTGGCGGTAAAGGGCGCGAGAATCGCCGCGGTGGGCGCGCGGGCCGAGATCGATCGTAAGTTCCGAGCGGCGCGGCGGTTGGATTTGCCCGCCGGCTTGCTTCTGCCCGGCTTGATCAACGCCCACACGCACGCGCCCATGTCGCTGTTTCGCGGCATCGCCGACGACGTTCGCCTCCAGGAGTGGCTCGAGCGCTACATCTTTCCCGCCGAGGCGAAGAACCTGAGCCCGGAGTTCGTGCGCTGGGGGACGCGGCTGGCGTGCCTGGAAATGGCGCTCTCCGGCACGACCACGTACGCCGACATGTACTACTTCGAGGACGTGATCGCGGAGGCGACCAAGGAGGCGGGCCTGCGGGCGGTGCTAGGAGAAACGATCCTGCGCTTCCCTGCCCCGGACTACAAGACTCCCGAGGAGGCGCTGGCTTTCAACGAGCGCTTCATCCGCCGCTTTCAGGGCGACCCGCTGATTGTGCCGGCCGTGGCGCCGCACGCCCTGTTCACCAACAAGGATGAGACGCTGCGGCAGGCGCGCGACTTGGCCAACCGCTACGGCGTCCCTGTGATGACTCATCTTGCGGAGACGAAGGCGGAGTTGGAGGAGACCGTCACCCGGCGAGGAAAGAGCCCGGTGAAGGTGCTGGAGTCGCTTGGCTTCTTCGACGGACGCACGCTAGGGGCGCACGGCGTATGGCTCGACGAGGAGGACATTCAAATCCTCAGGAGCCGCGGCGTGGGCCTGGCGCATTGCCCGTCGAGCAACATGAAGCTGGCCAGCGGCGTGGCCCGCGTGCCGCAGTTGCTCGCCGCGGGCATCCCAGTAGGGCTCGGCACTGACGGCCCGGCGGGCAGCAACAACGACTTCAACCTTTTCGAGGAGATGGACTTGGCGGCGAAGTTGCACAAGGTCTCGAGCGGGGACCCGCAGGCGCTGCCCGCGCAGGCCGCCGTCGAAATGGCGACCATCGGCGGGGCCAAGGCCCTCGGCCTGGACAAGGAGACCGGCTCGATCGAGATGGGCAAGCGCGCCGACCTCATCCAGGTAAGTCTCGACGGCGCACACGCCGTGCCGCTTTACGGCCTCTACTCGCAGATCGTCTATGCGCTCAAAGCCTCCGATGTAATGAACGTGATGGTGAACGGGCGGCTGATCGTCCGCGACCGCAGAATGCTAACTCTCGATGAGCGCACGGTGATCGCCCGCGCGCGGCAGTTCGCCGTCCAGGTCGAGCGGTCGCTCCGGACCTCAGGGTCACGCTGAAGCGGCGGGGCCGGTGACAGAGAACGCCGCCACAGCGATGGACACGCTCCGCTTTCCGGATAGAATGTGCATCGTCACGGAGATTCCTTCGATGCCCAAAGTCACTGTTCGTTATACGCAATTCTTCACTGAGACCATGGAACGGATGCGGGAGGACGGACTGCTCCTGGTCACGGCCGGAAGAGACAACGTGCCAAACGTGATGACCATCGGCTGGGGAACCATTGGCTCGATTTGGGGACGCCCGGTCTTTATGGTGCTGGTACGGCCTTCGCGTTACTCCTACACCCGGCTGGAGGAGACCGGCGACTTCACGGTGAACGTGCCGCCGCGCGAACTCGCCGCGGCCGTCAGCTACTGCGGCAACGTCTCGGGACGAGACCACGACAAATTCCAGGAGATGAAGCTGACACCAGCCCCGAGCCGGCAGGTGCGGCCGCCGATCATCGAGCAGTGCCTGATCCACTACGAATGCCGGACGCTGCACCGCAACGACGTCGTGCCGGCTTCGCTGCCGCAGTCGGTGCTGGACGAATACTACCCGCACGGCGACTTTCACCGCCTCTACATCGGAGAAATTGTGGCCGCTTACGCCGACGAAGACGCCGCAAAACGCCTCGCCCGGGGACAGGGACCCCCGCCGGGCCTGGTGGGACTGAAGATGTAACGAGAGGCGGCGCTCGGATGTTGACCGTCTCGGCAGGACTGTAAGAGAAGTGCTCCTGCCCGGTGGCAACTGCGTTTATACTGGCGATTGCGGAGGCCGAAGGCGAATCCCGGCTTGCGACGCTTGGATGAGTGAGGTCCACATGAACACGACGTTGAGGCGTGAATTCCTCAAGCAGACGACGGCGCTCGGTGCGGCCGTGGCCGCACTCAGAGGAATGGAGGCGCTTGCCGGGACGCCCTTGCCGGCGGGCCAACTGCCGGCGGTCCGCCTGGGCGGCGTGGAGGTTTCGCGCCTGCTCCTCGGCAGCAACCCGTTCTTCGGCTTCGCCCACAAGAAGGACGACACCGGCAAGCGGATGCGGGCGTTTTACACCGACGAGCGGGTGATGGCCGTGCTCGACGAGGCGGCCGACCACGGCATCACGGCCGTCTGGACACCCTGCTACGACCACTGGATCCGCTTGTGGAACCGGTACCAGGAGCGCGGCGGGAAGCTGAAGATCTGGGTCGGCCAGCCCGACCCCAAACCCGAGCTGATGAAGAGCGCGATCACTGCCTGCGCGAACAACGGAGGCAAGGCCATTTGCATCCAGGGCGAGCGGATCGACCAGCAGGTGCAGGCCGCGCGCTGGGATGTCGTCCGCGACTGGCTGGAGCACATCAAGAGTTACGGCCTGCCCGCAGGCATGGCAACGCACCGTCCCGAGACGCACTTGATGGCCGAGGAGCGAGGGATGCCCGCGGACTTCTATCACCAGTGCCTCTACCAGCCGGAGAACTACAGCCAGGAGTGCCTGGAGTTGGCGCTGGCCACCATCCGCAAGCTCGACAAGCCGGTGGTGGCCTACAAGGTGCTGGCGGCGGGACGGGTTCTTCCGGAGACCGCCTTCGCGAGACTGTTCCCGAACCTGAAGCCGAAGGATGGTCTCTGCGTGGGCGTCTTCCCCGAGGACAAGCCGGACCAGTTGGCCGAGAACGCGTCCCTGGTGCAGAGGCTCTCCGAACTGTCCTGAGGATCAGGCCAGCAGCTTCAACGGGCTGAGCAGACACCGAAGTCGGGCAGCACCCGAACGCGGAAGTATCCTTGCATTTATGCCACAACGTGGAAGAATTGCAGGGGTAGATTCACTACACCGGGATCTTCCGGTACCGTCGGACCGCACGGACACCATCGCTCGTCGGGCTGATGCACCGCTCGAAAGGCATCACGACAGTGTTGCAGAACCTGACCGGCCACACTGCTGATTTGACCGGGATCTGAGGGAGGGAACCTTGGTTGCGGGGGGTGGATTTGAACCACCGACCTTTGGGTTATGAGCCCAACGAGCTACCAGACTGCTCCACCCCGCACCTCAATGCTAGCGCACACACGGGTGGGCGTCAACAAGCGATTTCGCCCTGATTGCCGCCTCCACCCAGGCGCCGCTTACGGGAGGACGCTCTTCTGGATCTGGAGGGCGAGCGGCTCGAGGTTGGCTGCTTCAAGATTGGCCATCAAGGCGACGACGAGCCCCTCCTTCGGCCACAGAAGCAGCAACGTGGAGACTCCTTGCTGCGCGCCGCTGTGCCCGACCCAGCGCTGGCCGCCGCGTTCGGTGATCTGCCAGCCGAGACCGTAAGGGGTGGGCGATCCGTTTCGCCTTTTCTGGCGGACGAACATCTGCTCGGCGGTCTCCTTCTTCAGCAGGGTACCGCCGGTGAGGTGGATGGCGAACTCGACCAGGTCTTCGGCGGTCCCGCACAAACCGCCGCCGGGAATCTTGTTGCTCGTATCCGCCAGGGCGCAGTTCTGGAGCCCGTCGCCGAGGATCTTCCGGTAGCCGCGGGCGCGGTTGGGGATGACGGTGAACACGTCATCCACCTGCGTGCGCTCCATTCCGGCCGGCTGGAACACGTTCTGGCGGAGGTACTCGATGAACCTCATGCCGGCCGCGGTTTCCACCGCCACGCCGAGCAACGCGTACCCGTAGGTGGAATAGTGGAACCGCGTGCCAGGCTCGAAGAGCAAGGGATCGTCCTTGAACACCCGAAGAGGCTCGATCAGGTCGCGGTAGTGCCGGGTGCTGTACAGCTCGGACGCCTCCCGGTAATGGCGGACGCCGCCCTGATGGCACAGCAGGTGACGCACCGTCAAGGGCCATTGCTTCTTGGGATAGTGCGGGACGTACTTCTGGATCGGCGCGTCGAGGTCCAGCTTGCCCTTCTCGGCGAGCTGCATCACCGCCACGGCGGTGATCAGTTTGGAAATCGATCCGAGACGGAACACCGTGGCGGTCTTCACGGGGACATAGTTCTCGACGTCGGCGATGCCGAAGCCGTTGGCCCAGCGCAGACCGCTGCCCAGCGCCAGCGCCACCGAGACGCCGGGGATGTTCTGCCGGGACATCTCCGACGAGACGGCGCGCTCAACTTCGCGGACCTTGGCCGGTTCGAGGCCCGTCTGCGCCCGCGCGCCCGCGCACGCGGCCAGGGCGGTCAGCATGACCGGCGCGCGCAAGCTCATGCCGAAACCCTTGCGACGAGCAGCCAGGCGAGGATGCCCGTGCCGATCATGACCGCGAAAGCCGCCGCCAGCCGCCGCGTGAAGGCCCACCCGGCCGCTGACAAGGCGAGCGCCGACTTGAGGACGGCATTTGCGGCCAATGCGAGGATGACGGCCAGGGCGCCGGCGGCCGGCGCGATTCCGCCTTTGGCGGCGAAATCCGCCGTCGAGACGGCGACGGCGTCCACATCGACCGAACCGCCAAGCGCGCTGGAGAGAAGGAAGCCGCCCTCGCCAAAGCCCGCGGCGGCAACGCGGGTGACGAGCAGAATCAAGGCGAACAGGCCGCCGAACTGGAGCGCGGGGAGCAGGCGGAACGGGTTGCGCAGCCCGGCGACTCCGGCGCCGGCCTGGCGCTGGGGCTGCTTGCGGCGCGCGACGCC
>CAYZJD010000253.1:0-1864 GCA_964478455.1 uncultured Solibacteraceae bacterium
AGGAGAGGTGTTGCTCGTTCTGCACCCACTCGAAATAAGAGACAGTGACACCGCCCGCGTTGCACAAAATGTCCGAGATGACGAAGACACCCTTGTCTTCGAGAACGGCGTCAGTTTCGGGGGTCAGGGGACCGTTGGCGGCCTCGGCCAGCACCTTGGTTCGCACGCGGCGGGAGTTCTCCCCATTGAGGGCATTCTCCAGCGCCGCGGGGATCAGAATGTCGCATTCGAGCGCGAGCAGGTCTTCTGAGGAAATCGGTTCGGAACCGGGGAAGCCGACCACGCTGCCGGTCCGTTCCTTGTGCAGCATCAGCTTCGAGATATCGAGGCCGTCCTTGTTAAAGACGCCCCCACGGGAATCGTTAACGGCGACGACGAGGGCCTGGTGGCTGTCCAGCAGCAGCGCGCCGATCGAGCCCGCGTTCCCGAAGCCCTGAACCACCACGCGGAAGCCCTTCAGGGGGAGCCTCAGGTGCTCACAGGCGCATTCCAGCGTGTGAAACACTCCGCGCCCCGTTGCCTCGTTGCGCCCGTGCAAGCCGCCGACCACCAGCGGCTTGCCGGTGACAGCGCCAGGAACAGGGTAGCCCTCGGTCTTGGTCATGCTGTAGGTGTCCATGATCCAGGCCATCACCTGAGGATTCGTGTAGACGTCCGGGGCGGGAATGTCCTGGTGCGGCCCAATCAGCGGCAGAATGCCGACGGCATAGCGTCGCGTCAGCCTTTCCAGTTCGTTCACCGAGAGTTGCTTGGGATTGCAGGTGACGCCGCCTTTACCGCCGCCGATGGGGATGCTCACCACGGCGCATTTCCACGTCATCCACATGGCGAGGGCCTTCACCTCATCCAGGGTGACGCAGGGATGATAGCGGATGCCTCCCTTGGCCGGCCCACGCGCCGTGCTGTGCTGGACGCGATAGCTTTCGAAACGGTTAATCTCGCCGGTGTCCATGCGGACCGGCACGTTCACGGTCAGGATCCGCTCGGGGTACTGGATCATCGCGCACACGCCCGCGCGCAGCTCGAGGGCGTCAGCGGCCGCCTCGAAATTCTCCAGTGCTACATCGTACGCGCTCTTTGTAGAGATTGCCTCTGCTAACATTGCGCCTTTCCGCCTGCTTCAGGTTGGATTTACCCCAGGATTGGGGTTTTGAGATCTCCTGGTCTGAATCAGTATAGTGTGTCTGGCTCGTGGTCCGCTGAGGCCCGACACCGGCTGCGCTACTGCTCAGTCGCCAGCGGCCGTTTCGCTCGCTCGAAGAACTCGTTCTGGAGGCGCGGGCTCGCTTGGTCCGCCTTGATGGCGCGGAGGGCGCCGGCTACGGCGGCGGCCGCGGCTTTCATGTCGAATTCGCCCAGCTCTTTGTTGGCGGGAGAGGCGTCGCCGGCATAATGGTTGGGGAAGCGAGCATACCACCAGATGCCCGTGTAGACGCCCTGCGGCAAATCGAGTCGCTTCAGGTCGGTGCCGGACTGGCTCGCTGCGCGGTCCATATGGACGAGGTCCGGGCGCGAAATCATGACGGCCGAAGTTTCCGATTCGCCGGCGTGCATCTCAAATGGCGATTTGGTGGCCGGGCGGCCTGGAGCGCGCCCGCCGGCCTGCATGACATAGATCACGTAGTCGCGCGGCGAGGTTAGTTGTGACTGCGCGAAGAACGGCAGCAGGTTGTTGTTGCCACCGTGTCCGTTGACGATGAGGATTTTCTTGCAGCCGTTGCGGGCCATCTCGACGGCGGTCTCCTGGAGCAGGTCCAGTTGCAGGCGGGCGCTGTAGGCGACGGTGCCGGGCTGGTGCCTGGCTTCGAAGATCTGGCCGAAGTAGTACTCGGGGAAAACCACCGCATACTCCTGCTCGGCGCCG
>CAYZJD010000253.1:1964-7065 GCA_964478455.1 uncultured Solibacteraceae bacterium
GTCTGATGATGTCCTGCGCCCGTGAGTCGGTATCCAGCGCAGGCGATCACAATCCTGGCGAGTTGAAATACTGCATTGTAGGCCGCGGCGAAGCGCCGGTCGGAGGACAGGCCTTCGATAGCGGCATCCCTAAGATCCCGCTCGACGACGGCGCGGAGATCTCTCAACTCCGCTGGGCTTGTTCTGTGGCGCTTTACCCGCCGGCCCTCCAGCAAGTCTCGCCAAGTCGCCTTTGCCGCCATAAACGAACAGTTTCTCCTCTTGGAGAACAGTGGTCAGAAAGTGGCTCTTCTCTCCAATCTTCTTGGCGAACTCCCGGCCAGTGTACACCGTCGGATTGATGTTCCGGCCGGTTAGCCCGTCTACCCGCCGGAGGCGACTCGCGATCTCTGACAGCTTCGCGCCTCCGACGACTATGAGGTCCACGTCGCTTGCGGAGTGTTCTTCCGAGGAAGCGATCGAGCCATAAACGAAGGCGAGTTCAATCATGGCCGAAAGGGCGCCAGGGCTTCGCGGAGCACCTCCACGAGACCCACGGTCTTAAGAAGAACGGAGCGAAGTTCAGTGAAGATAGGACAATCCATGTCCGCCCGGAAGTACACACGGTTTCCATCGGCGCGGCGTTTGAGAACGCCGGCGTGGACGAAGGCGGCGAGATCCCGTTGGATGCTGGAAGGCGTCACTCCCAGATGGCGGGCCAGTTCGAGGAGATACCACTCTCGCTCCGGATGGAGTACCGTGGCGGCCAGCAATCTTTGCTTCGTTCTGGTCGTGAGCGAGTCCAGAAGGCTGGATCCACGCATATCGCGTACTATTATACGCAATCTGCGTATAATTTGGCAAAGCGGGCGGTTGTGCCTAGGGCGCGCGAGCCGATCACCACCCGCGCCCTCCGAGTGCGGAACTGGGCCCCAGGAAACGCCCCTACACTTCCTCCGGCACCCGGCCGTTCACCCGCACGTGCTCCGGAATCTTCCGCGTCCACCAGCGCACGAACCAGCGGCCGAGGTCATCGAGGTAGGTGTACACCACCGGTACCACCACCAGCGTGAGCAGCGTCGAGGTGATCAGGCCGCCGATGACGGCGCGGGCCATCGGGGCGCGGAACTCCGCCCCCGAGCCGATCTCGAAGGCCAGCGGCAGCATGCCGAAGATCATCGCCAGCGTCGTCATGAGGATCGGGCGGAGGCGCACCCGGGCCGCCGCAATCAGCGCCTCCGTGCGGTTCATGCCCGCCCGGCGCTGCACGTTGGCGAAGTCCACCATCAGGATGGCGTTTTTGGTCACCAGGCCCATCAGCAGGATCAGCCCAATCATCGACATGATGTTCAGCGTGTCCTTGACGAGGTACAGCATGCCGGCCACGCCGATGAGGGAGAGCGGCAGCGAGAGCATGATGGCGAACGGCTGCATGAAGCTGCGGAACTGGCTGGCCAGGATGGCGTAGATCAGGATCACGGCCAGAACCAGCGACTGGAAGACGTAGCCGAAGCTCTCCATCATGTCCTCGGCCTCGCCGGTGTAGCTCACGCTCATGCCGGAGAGCAGATTCATCCCGTTCACGCGGGCCTTGATGTCGTTGGTCACGTCACCGAGCGAGCGGCCCTGCGTGTTGGCGGAAATACGGATTTCGCGCAGCAGGTCGCGCCGGCGGATGTTGGAAGGCGCCGAGCCGCTCTCGGCGCCGGCCACCTGGTTCAGCGGGATGAGGTTCCGGCCGCCACGGCCGGGCAAGTCGAGCGAAAGCAGGTCGGCGCGCTCGGCGCGCTGCGCCGGGTCCACCCGCAGCCGGACGTCATAGCTGTCGCCATCCCGGTCTTCGAACTGCGACACCACCTCACCGGCGACAAGCCCGCGCACGGTGGAGGCAACGGTGCCGAGGTCGAGGCCAAGGTCCCCCGCGGCCTTGCGGTCGATCCTCATCCGCACCTCCGGCCGCGGCTCTTCCTCGCTCGTGTCCACATCGGTCGCGCCGGGCACCTGCCGCACAATGTTCATCAGCCGGAGGCTGACGGGAACCATGCCGGTGGCGTCGAGGCCCCGGAGGCTCACCTGCACGGGCTTGGACTCGCCGGCGAACTCGTCAGCGCTTCCGACTGCGGTGCGTAGAGCCGGGAAGCGTTTCATCCGCTCGCGCATCTCGGCCTGGATTTCGAGGAAATGCGGCCGCGTCTTGCGGTCTCGGAGGCGGATGTAGAGGCTGCCTTCGTTGACGGGCCTGCCGCCGGCGCCGCCGATAGTGGTGTAGGTATACTCCACTCCGGAGTTCTTGCGGATCTCGGCGTCGAGCTGGCGCGCGATCTCGATTGAACGCTCCAGGCTGACGCCCGGTTGCGCCCGGTAACTCACGCGGAATTCTCCGGGGTCGGCCTCGGGCATGAACGCTGAGCCGAGCTTCCCGAACAGGGCGAAGCTCGAAAACACCGCCACCGTGCCGATCACCATCACCGCCCAGCGGTGCCGCAGCGACCAGCCGAGGGCGACGGCGATCACGTTTCGCAGCCGCTCCACCTGCTCGTTCAGCTTCTCGAGCAGCTTGCCCAGCCCGCGGCGGCGCACCTTCGGGTCGGCGGCCGGGTCGTACCAGCGCGAGGAGAGCATCGGGTCGAGCGTGAAGCTCACGTAAAGCGACACCAGCACCGCGAATCCCACGGTGATCCCGAACTGGAAGAAGAAGCGGCCGATGATCCCGCCCATAAACGCCACCGGCACAAACACCGCGATGATCGTAAACGTCGTGGCCATGACCGCTAGGCCGATTTCACTCGTCGCCTCGCGCGCCGCGGTGTAATGGTCCGCTCCCTGGTGCATGTGCCGGACGATGTTCTCGCGCACAACGATGGCGTCGTCGATCAGCAAGCCGATAGCAAGCGACAGGCCCATGAGCGTGAGCATGTTCAGCGTGAAGCCGAGCGCTTTCATCGTGATGAAGGCGCTGATCACCGAGACGGGCAGTGCGAGGCCGGTGATCACCGTGCTGCGCCAGCTATTCAAGAACAAAAAGACGATGAGGACGGTGAGCAGACCGCCGAGCATCAGCGTCTCCTGCACGTCGCGCACGGAGTCGCGGATGAAGATCGAGCGGTCGACCACGTGCCGCAGGCGAATGTGCGGGGGTAGCTCTGAATTGAGTTGCGCCACCACTTTCGCGATCGCGTCAGCCACCTCAACGGTGTTCGCTCCGGACTGCTTGATGATGTCGAGCGCCAGGCCCTGGCGGTCGTTCAACATAGCCGCGCTGCGCCGCTCCTCGATACCGTCCACCACCTTCGCGATCTCCGGCAGGTAGATCGGGCGGCCGTTGCGCACGGCCACGATCAGGTTGCGGAACTCGTCCACCGAGCGGAACTTACCGGCCACGCGCACCAACGGCTCGCGCTTGCCCTGTTCGAGCTTGCCGGCCGGCACGTCCATGTTCTCGCGCTGGAGCGAGCCGGCGACCTCGGCGTACGTAAGACCGAACGCCTTCAGCTTCTCGCGGTCCAGCAGGACCTGAATCTCCCGCCGCGCCAGTCCCACCAGCTCTACCTGGCCGACGCCGGGCACGTTCTCGATTCTCTTCTTGATGACTTTCTCGGCCAGCGAGGACAGCGTCTTGATGTCCGCCGTCGGGCTCTCCACCGCGATTGACACGATCGGCATCGCGCTGATGTCGATGCGCTGGATGACCGGCTCCTCCATGGCCTTGGGAAAGTCGGCGCGAATGATGTTGATCTTCGCCTGCGCGTCCTGCTGGGCGGTGTGGATGTTCGTGCCCAGGCGGAACTCGACCACAATGGCCGACAGGCCCTCGGTGGTGGTCGAGGAGATGTGGCGCACGCCCGGGATCGTGTTCAGCGACTCCTCGATGCGCTTCGAGACCTCACGCTCGACCGTCTCGGGCGAGGCGCCCGGGTAGATCGTCTGCACGGTGAGCACCGGAATCTCGACATCCGGGAAGAGGTCGACGCTCAGCTCACGGTACGAGTAAATGCCCAGCGTGACGAGGGAGGCGGCGAGCATCGTCGCCAGCACCGGCTGCTTGATCGACAAGTCACTCAGGAACATCCGTCAACTCCCTTAACGGAGACAGGCCAATCCGTCCCCTGATTCACGAAATCCCCTTTATCCTCACCCCGTCGGCGATTTCGATACTCTGTTCCGCCACCAGCAGGTCGCCGCTGGCCAGCCCCGCGGTCACCTCCAGCATGGAATCGGTCTCGCGGCCGATGCGCACAGCGCGGCGCAGGGCTTTTCCCTCCGCCACCACGAAGACATAGGATTCCTTAGCGGAGCGATCCTCCCGATAGACGGCCGCGGCGGGGATCACGATCGCTTCGCGCTGGAGTCCCGTGTGAATCTCGCCTTGGGCAAACATCCCCGCTTTCAGCTTGCCGGCGACATTGTTGACCTGAATGCGGACCTTGGCCGCGCGAGACTCGGTGTCCACCGCCGGCAGGATCTCGATCACGCGCCCCTCGAACTTCTCGCCCGGATAGGCGTTCACCGCAAAGTTGACCGCCTGTCCGGAGCGCACCTGGGCGAGGTCGGCCGTTGCCACCGGGCTCTCCAGCTCGATCCTCCGGTTGTCGACCAGCGTAAACACCGGTGTCGGCGCTTCCACGTACGCGCCGGGATTGACCGACTTCACCTGGATCTCGCCCGCCACCGGCGCCCGGATCACCGTATCCTGGAGCCGCTTGCGGGCGACGGCCACGGCCGTGCGCGCCTGTTCGAGCTGCGCCTGCGCCAGCGCTGTCTGGGCGCGGGCGTCCCGTTCGGCCAGCTCGGCCGCCTTCAGATCCTTGTCGGTGATACCGCCCGACTGGATGAGATTACGGGCCCGCTCGCGCTCCGAACGGCTGTGATCTTCGAGCACCTTCGCACGCTCGAGCGCGGCCTCGGCCACCTGCGTCGCCGACTCCGCCTGTCGCAGAGCCAGCTTGTAGTCTTCCTCATCCACCCAAACGACGGGCTCGCCGGCGGCCACGCGGTCGCCTTCCTCCTTCGGAAAGCGCAGCACCGTGCCGATGGTCTCGGCTTTGACTTCCACGCGGGTCCTCGACACAAGCGACCCGGTGACCGCGACGGTGGCCGTGAAGGGCCGGCTCTCGACCCGCAG
>CAYZJD010000254.1:0-7063 GCA_964478455.1 uncultured Solibacteraceae bacterium
GGCTAGGAACGCCTGCGGCCCCAAGATCGGCGCAGGCGTTCCTAGCCGGCCAGCCGGCGGCCCGTCCGGTGGTGCCGCCTCGTCCCGACCTTGTAGCGCGGCTGACCCAGACCAGGGCGATGCCCGGGCAACCACAGCCGCTCAGGCGACCTGCTGTTGCGCCTGTGCCCGGCCAGCCGATCTATCGCGGGCCAATCCGCCCGGGCCAGCCGCTGGTGGCCCGGCCGGGCGTAGCCCCGGGCGCCCGACCCTTACGCGGGAGGGCCTTGCATCCCACCGCCACTCGCCTGGAACCGCCCATCGCCGTTGCCGACCAGGCGCGGAGGGTCCAGGACAAGCGAGGTCCCCGCGTGGCCGAGCGCGACCGCCAGTTGGAGCGAGAGGAGAAACTCCTGCGCCCGGCTGCGCGCCGCGCAGCCGAGGAAGCGCTCCCTGCCTTCGGCAAGCAGATCACGGTTTCCGAGGGCGTTACCGTCAAGGAGCTTTCTGAGAAACTCGGCATCAAGGCCAGCGTCACCATCAAGAAACTCGTCGAACGGAAGATCTTCGCCACCATCAACCAGACGCTGGACGTCAAGTTGGCCGAGGAGATCGCCAAGGGGCTGGGCGCCACCGTCAGCACCGTAAGTTACGAGGAAGAAGCCGTCCACGAGGTGGAACTGGCCGAAGTGGAGCGCGACTTGGTGAAACGCGCGCCGGTGGTCACCATCATGGGCCACGTCGATCATGGTAAGACCTCCCTGCTCGACGCCATCCGGATGACGAACGTGGCCGAGAAGGAAGCAGGGGGCATCACGCAGCACATCGGCGCGTACCACGTGGAGAAGAACGGGCGCAAGATTGTCTTCATCGACACGCCGGGTCATGAGGCGTTTACGCGGATGCGGGCTCGCGGGGCCAAGGTGACCGACGTCGTCATTCTGGTGGTGGCGGCCGATGACGGCGTCATGCCGCAGACCATCGAAGCCATTGACCATGCCAAGGCGGCCGGTGTGCCGATCGTGGTGGCCATCAACAAGATTGACAAGGGCGACGCCCAGCCCGAGCGGATCAAGCAGCAACTGGCGGACCGCGGGCTATTGTCGGAGGAGTGGGGCGGCGACACAGTGACGGTTCCGGTGTCGGCTAAAACGAAGCAGAATCTCGACCTGCTGCTCGAAATGATTTTGCTGGTCGCCGATCTCCAGGATCTGAAAGCCAACCCTGCTCGCCCAGGTGTCGGCACGGTGCTCGAAGCCGAACTCGACCGCGGGCGCGGCCCGGTGGCCACCGTTCTGGTGCGAAACGGGTCGCTCAGCGTCGGCGATTACTTCATCTGCGGATCGGTCTTCGGGCGCGTGCGCGCCATGTTCGACGATTGGGGCCGGCCGCTGAAGGCAGCCGAGCCGGCGACGCCGGTCCAGGTGCTGGGTCTGGAGTCGCTCCCCGAAGTGGGCGACACGCTCCAGGTAGTGACCGATACCGCCAAGGCCAAGCAGATCGTCATGTACCGGGAGAGCAAGGCCCAGGAACTGGCCATGGCCCGCTCCGGCAGGGTCACGCTCGACCAGCTTCATGACCAGATCAAGTCCGGCGAGGTCAAGGAACTGAACATCATCCTCAAGACCGACGTCGGCGGCACGGCCGAGGTGCTCTCCGATACGCTTCAGAAGCTGGCCACCGACAAGGTCCGCGTGCGGGTGATGCACGCCGGCGTCGGCGCGATCACCGAGTGGGATGTTCTGCTGGCATCGGCCTCCAACGCGATCGTGGTGGGATTCAACGTGCGGCCGGAGCGAAATGCGGCCGCGGTGGCCGAACAGGAAAAGGTCGACATCCGGCTGCACACGATCATTTATGAGCTGGTTGACGAGATCAAGCGGGCGATGACCGGCATGCTCGAGCCCGTGTTCAAGGAAACGTATCGCGGCCGCGCCGAAGTTCGGGAGGTGTTCCACATCAGCAAGGTAGGCAATGTGGCCGGTTGCGTCGTCCTCGACGGCGTGCTGTCGCGCGACGCCGAGGTGCGGGTGCTGCGCGACAACATCGTCATCTACACCGGCAAGGTTGGCTCGCTGCGGCGGTTCAAGAATGACGCCAGCGAGGTGAAGAGCGGCATGGAGTGCGGCTTGGCCATCGAGAACTTCGGCGACGTCAAGCCGGGCGACGTCGTCGAAGCGTTCGTCACTGAGAGAGTTGCCGTCGAGGCGTTCGCCTAGGAGGCAGGTGGCGCAGGTCCCTGGCCAGCGCAGGGCTTTTTCATCACTTTGCTGCTAGAGAAAGTGGCGCGGGCAGCGGCCGGCCCCGTTGCGGACTATGGCAAGCATCGGCGTCCTGACACTCGAATTACGGCTGGAGCACGCCCGCTCGCTCAAAGATAAGCGCCACGTTGTCCAGGGGCTGAAGGACCGTCTCCGGCACAGGTTCAACGTGGCCGTGGCCGAGATCGACTACCAGGATCTATGGCAGCGAGCGATGGTGGCCGCCGTGACCGTTTCCGGCGACCGCGGCCGCGCCGAGCAGGTGCTGCAATCCGTTGAAAGGGAAGCTGCCTCGTTCCTGGGAGCGTCCCTGGTCGACGCCGGCGTGGAATGGATGGAGTGAAGAGTCGATGGATGAGCACCGCGCTCAACGGGTCTCTGAAGCGATCCGCGAAGAGTTGGCGGAGATCATCGGTTACGAGATGTCGGATCCGCGCCTGGCGGCGGTGGACGTGACCGAAGTGCTGGTCACCCCCGACATGCGCCATGCGCGCATCAGGATCTCCGTTGACGGAGACGAGCAGGAATGCCAGGAGGCCTTACAGGCTCTGGCGGGCGCCCGGCGCCTGCTGCGAAGAGAACTGGCGGGCCGTGTGCGGCTCTTTCGCATTCCGGAACTCCACTTCGAGACCGACCTGGCCGGCGCCGGGCCGGCCAGGGTCGAGCAATTGCTGAAGCGCGTCCGCAAGGACCGTCCTAAAGGGGCCGGCGCCGGCGAAGATCCGTCCAAATGAAACATTCTGTGGTACTTTTGTTATTGCTGCCGGCCCTTGTGTGCGCCGGCGAACTGCTTCGCCTGGAGGACAGTGCCGATATTATGGGGACCGCCTTTTCGGTGGTCCTTTACGGCGAAGACCAGGAGAAGCTGATGGCGGCGGCCGAGGCGGCCTTCGAGGAGGCCCGGCGGCTGGACCGGATGCTGTCCAACTACCGTCCTGCAAGCGAGTTGAGTGAAGTGAACCAGCATGCCGGCGATCGGCCGGTGCGGGTTTCTACGGAGATGTTCCGGTTGCTGGAGGCTTGTCTCGATTACAGCCGGCAGAGTGAAGGCGCCTTTGACCTCACTGTCGGCCCCCTCATGCGGGTTTGGGGATTCTTCAGAGGCTCGGGCAGGCTGCCGTCGCGAGAGGAGATCGCTGGCGTGCTCGCCTCGGTCGGCTACCGCAACGTCGTGCTCGACCCGGCGACCCAGACGGTTCGCTTCCTCCGCCAGGGCGTCGAGTTGGATCCCGGCGGCATCGGCAAGGGATACGCCGTCGACCGGATGGTGGACAAGCTCAAGGAGAACGGAATCACCGCCGCCCTCGTCTCGGCCGGCGGCAGCAGCATCTACGGCCTGGGCGCGCCCCCGCAAGACCCGGGCTGGAAGGTCAGGATCCGCCATCCGCGCCAGTGGTCGCAGTCCGTCGAGGAGATCTACCTGAAGGACGAGTCGATGTCCACCTCCGGCGACTATGAGAAGTTCTTCGAAGCCGGGGGCCGGCTCTATAGCCACATCATGGATCCTCGGACCGGCTATCCCGCCGCGGGGACCTTGTCCGTTTCCGTGGTCGCGGCTTCCACGCTCTCGAGCGAAGCCTGGACCAAACCGTTTTTCGTCAACGGCCGCCAGTGGGCGGCCCGGAATAAACCGAAAGGACTTCGCGTGTACTTCTGCGAAGACAAGAAAGAACTCGCATGCGCTTGGCTCCAATGAACAGCCGCTTTCTGGACGCCTGCCGGAGGCGGTTCACCGACGTGCGCCCCGTGTGGTTCATGCGGCAGGCGGGACGATACATGAAGCAGTACCGCGACATCCGCTCCAAGCACGGCATCTTGGAGATCTGCAAACGCCCCGATCTGGCCGCCGCCGTGACCCTTCAACCGGTCGAGGTCCTCGACGTAGACGCGGCCATCATTTTCGCCGACCTGCTGCTGCCCATCGAGCCGATGGGCCTGAAGCTGCGATTCGCCGCCGGCGAAGGGCCGGTCATCGGCAACCCCGTCCGCACCACCCAGGATGTCGACTCGCTGTCGATTTCCAGCACCGACGAACTGGGCTATGTCGGCGAGGCGATTCAGATCGTGACCAAGACGCTGGCCGGCAAGGTGCCCGTCATCGGCTTCGTCGGCGCGCCGTTCACGCTGGCCAGTTACATGATCGAGGGCGGCGCCTCCCGCACCTTCCTCCGCACCAAGTCCATGATGTATTCCAACGAGACGCTCTGGCGCCGCCTGATGGGCAAGCTGGTGGACGTGCTCGGACCGTTCGCTCTCATGCAAGTGGCTTCCGGCGCTCGCGCCATCCAGGTGTTCGATTCCTGGGTGGGCGCGCTAGGCCCGGACGACTACGTTCGTTTCGTGGCTCCGTATTCCCGCGCCTTGATCGAGAGGATCCGCTCCAGCGGTGTCCCGGTGATTCACTTCGGCACCGGCGCCGCCGGTTTCTTCCGCGAGTTGCACGCCGCCGGCGGCGACGTCCTCGGCGTGGACTGGCGCATCAACATCGACCAGGCCTGGATGGACATCAGCTATCGCTCGGCCATTATGGGGAACCTCGATCCGGCGGCGCTGCTGGCGCCCCTGCCGGAACTGAAGATGCGCGTCACCGAGTTGCTCAAGCGCACCGGAACCCGCCCTGGACACATCTTCAATCTCGGCCATGGGATCCTGCCGGAGACGCCGGTGGACAACGTGAAAGCCGTCGTGCAGATGGTCCGTGAGTTCCGCCCATGAGGCAGGCGGTCCTCCTGCTGGCTCACGGCGCCCCGGAGCGGCTGGAAGACATCGAGCCTTATCTCTCCTTCGTCATGGGTGGACCCACGCCCTCGCCTCACGTGGTGAACGAAGTGCGGCGGCGCTACGCCGACATCGGCGGCGCTTCCCCCCTGCTCGCCCGGACACTGGAGCAGGCCGCGGCGCTCCAGGAGCGGCTGCGCGCCTCCGGCGTCGAAACCGCCGTTTACACCGGCATGCGCAACTGGCATCCGTTCATCAAGGACGCTATGGCGCGGATCCAGGCCGACGGCGTCGAGCGAATGGTTGCCCTCTGCCTGGCCCCGCAGTACTCCAAGATGAGCGTCGGGCTGTACTTCCGCCGCGTGCAAGAGGCGAAAACGGCGCTCGGCATGCGGGCGGAGATCGTCTGGACGAAGAGCTTCCACGACCATCCGCTCCTCGTCGAGGCGTTCGCCGAAAAGCTGGCGCCGTTCCCGCGCGACACGAAGGTGCTGTTCACCGCCCACAGCCTGCCGGAAGAAATCCTCGAAAACGCCGACCCTTACGACACCGAGGCGAGAGCTACCGCGCGCCTCGTGGCTGCGCGATGCGGCCTCTCCAACTGGGACTTCGCCTATCAGAGCCAGGGCATGACCGCCGAAAAGTGGCTCGGGCCGGCGGTGGAATCCCGCATCGACCAGTATGCGGCCGAGGGCGTGACCGAGATGATGGTGGCGCCCGTCGGCTTCGTCTCGGACCACGTCGAGATCCTGTACGATGTCGATGTCCTGTTCCGGAGATACGCCGAGAGCCGCGGCATCCGCCTCCGGCGGACGGAATCTCTCAACAGCTCGCCTGCCTTCATCGCCGCGCTGGCCGCCGTGGCATCGGAGAAGCTGCGTGCAAACTAACGTCGCCACGGTCGCCATCGTGGGCGGCGGAATCTCCGGCCTCTCCGCCGCTTACCACCTCGCCCGCGCGGGCATTTCCTCCACGCTGATCGAGCAGAAGCCGTACCTGGGCGGCGTGATCCGCACCGAGTCGATTCAAGGTTGCACGCTCGAAGCCGGGCCGGACAGCTTCCTCGCCGCCAAACCGTGGGCCCTGGATCTGATCCGCGAACTCGGCCTGGGCCGCGAAGTCATTGGCTCAAACGATCACCTGCGCGTCACCTACGTTTGGAAGAACCGCCGGTTGGTCCCGCTGCCGGACGGGTTGATGTTGATGGTGCCGACGCGCGTCCTGCCGATGATCGAAACCTCCTTGCTCGGCTGGCGCGCCAAGATCCGCATGGGCTTGGAGTACTTCCGCCAGCCGTCGGCCAACGACACGGACCGCTCAGTGGCCGAGTTCATCGAAGAGCGCTACGGGCCCGAGGCGGTCGATTACCTGGCCGAGCCGTTGCTGGCAGGCGTTTACGGCGGCGACCCGCGGCAGTTGAGCGTCACCAGCGTGCTCGGCCGCTTCGTCGAACTCGATCGCAAGTACGGCAGCCTTACCCGCGGCGTGCTCGCCGAGCGGCGGCTGGCCCGCAAGGCCGCGCGTTCGCTGCCCCTGTTTCAGACGCTCCGCAGTGGGCTTGGCGCCCTGGTCGCCGCCCTGGTCGCCGCCGCCGGCAGCCACATCACCGTCATGGCCGGCACCGCCGAAACGGTGATTCGTGAGCCGGACGGGTTCCGCGTTCTCGTGAACGACGGCGTCGTCCGCGCCGCTCACGTCGTGCTCGCGTGCCAGGCTTACGCCTCCGCGGCCCTCATCCGCTCAATCGACCCCAACCTGGCCGCTTTGCTCGACTCGATCCCTTACAACTCTTCGGTCACCGTGGCGCTCGGTTACCGCAAGGCGGGCTTCCGGCACAAGCTCAACGGATTCGGCTTTCTCGTTCCGAAGCGCGAGCGCCGCCGCGTGATCGCTTGCACCTGGGTCGCCACCAAGTTCTCCCACCGGGTGCCGGAGGACAAGGTCGTGCTGCGGTGCTTCCTCGGCGGCGGGGACGAAGGGGCGCTTTCAGAAAGCGACGACGATCTGGTGCGCATCGTCCGCGACGAACTGCGCGACATCATGGGCGTTGCCGAGGAGCCGCTGTTCGCGCAGATCGCGCGCTGGCCGCGCTCCATGGCCCAGTA
>CAYZJD010000255.1:0-7037 GCA_964478455.1 uncultured Solibacteraceae bacterium
GTGGACGGGCTTGCCTTCGATCTTCGCCAGCACGTCCTCGATGGCGCCTTGCACTGTCGGCACGTCCGGCTGCACCTGCCAGCCGTGATACTCGGTGCCATCGTAGGCAAGCGTGATCTTGATGCGGCGCATGAGAACGGGCGCCTTCAGACGGCACGCGACCCGGGCTTGGTGACGGGCAGGCCCTGTCTGCAAAGCGGGCAGTCGTCAGGCCGGTATGCCGTCACCTCGAGCGTTGCGAGGGCGAGACGTTGCACGCCGACGTCGGCCGCGCCGCCGCTCCGATCGATGATCGAACCAGCAGCCAGCACCACCGCACCGGCCGCGCGCAACACCTCCACCACCTCTTTGGTGCTGCCGCCGGTTGTCACGACGTCCTCCACCACCATTGCCTTCTCGCCCTGACCGACGGAGAAGCCGCGCCGGAGCGTCATCTTCCCTTCTGGATCGCGCTCCGTGAAGATGAACCGCGAGCCGAGTACGCGCGCAACTTCGTGCCCGATAATCAACCCGCCGATGGCGGGCGAGGCCACCACATCCACGCGACCGTCCGGCGCCATCCCGAGCAGCCGGCCAGCCAGATCCCGCCCCAGACGCTCGGCATGTTGCGGGTACTGAAGCACCAGAGCGCATTGCAGGTACTCGGGGCTGTGAAGCCCGCTGGTCAGTCGGAAGTGGCCCCGAAGGTAGGCGCCTGTATGCCGGAACAGACCCAGAACGGCCTCCGCTTGCGGGCTCACAAGAGCCTACTATAGCATTGAAAAATCAGGGAACTAACGAGCCGCAGATTGCGTCTTGTTGTCTCTGCGGCTGTGGCCGCCTTGAGGCGTGCGACCTGCAAGACCGCGATCGAGAGAGAGTCATGAAACCCAACATCTTCCTGGCAGCTATTCTGTGTGTTCTGCTGGCGGTTCCGCCCGCGATCGGGCAAACTGCTCCCCAGCCTGCCCAGCCGGCCAAGGCGGGCGGCTGGTTCTCCGGCTTCTCCAAGGCGTACCAATACCGGGAGGAGGCGCCCGTCAACCTCGCCAACTCCGGCCGGCTCGAATCGCTGCTCCGGGCGGGCAAGGTCTACCTCTCGCTCCAGGACGCGATCGCCCTGGCACTGGAAAACAACCTGGACATTGAGATCCAGCGCTACGGGCCGCGCATTGCCGACGCCGAGGTGTTGCGCGCCGAGGCGGGCGGTCTGCTTCGCGGCATCCCCGTCGATGTTCAGGCAGGTC
The DNA here is from genome assembly GCA_964478455.1 of uncultured Solibacteraceae bacterium. Classification (GTDB taxonomy): domain Bacteria; phylum Acidobacteriota; class Terriglobia; order Bryobacterales; family Bryobacteraceae; genus CAYZJD01. The sequence goes on from CAYZJD010000255.1 coordinate 1,227, forward strand.
CGTCCAGCGCCGTGGCGCAGGTAACGGGTCAGGCTGGCGGCGCCGGCGGTGCCGCTGGCGGCGCTGGGGCCGGCGGTGGCGGAGGTGTGGGCGCCATCACTACCGGGGCGGCCATCATCACGACTACCGGGACGGCGCTGCCTAACCTCGATCCCGTCATCACCACCCAGTACCAGTGGGGTCACCGCTCCATCCCTCAGACGAACTCGTTCACCACCGGCACCAACTCCTTGATTGTGGAGAACCACACCGGAAACATGTACCTTCGCAAAGGTTTCCTCACCGGCACGACGCTTGACATCGGCTTCGCTAACTCCAACACTCTCACCAACGCCGGCCGGGCGGATTTCAATCCCTACACGTCCTCCGGTCTCAGCCTCCAGTTCACCCAAAAGCTGTTACAGGGCTTCGGCATCGCCGTGAACAACCGCAACATCCGCATCGCCAAGAACAGCCGCCAGGTCTCCGACCTGGTGTTCCGGCAGCAGGTGATCACCACGGTTTCCGCCATCGTCGGCCTGTACTGGGACCTGGTGAGCTTCAACGAGGACGTCAAAGTGAAGCGCCAGGCGCTAGCTCTGGCCGAGAAGCTTTACAACGACAACAAGAAGCAGGTGGAGATCGGAACGCTGGCACCGATCGAGATCGTGCGCGCCGAGGCCGAAGTGGCTCGCAGCCAGCAGGAACTCACCGTCTCGGAAACCCGCGTCCTTTTGCAGGAGACCATCCTCAAGAACGCCTTGAGCCGTACCGGCGTCGCCAGCCCGACCATCGCGGAAGCGCGCATCGTGGCTACCGACCAGATCCGCATACCGGACGTGGATCCGGTGGTGCCCATCCAGGACCTGATGTCAACGGCCCTCGACAACCGGCCCGAAATCGCCCAGGTGAAGATTCAGGTGGAGAACACCAAGATCGGCCTGAAGGGCACCAAGAGCGCACTCCTGCCGTCTCTGGACGTGGTGGCCCAGTTCCAGAACAACGGCCAGGCGGGCGATCTTAACAAGCTGCCCATCCCGCCTTTTCCGGGCCTGTCGCCGGATGCCGTATCGCCCCGCGATCCCAACAGCGTCGATCCTTTCTTCCTCGGCGGCTATGGGACGGCGTTGAAGCAGATTCTGCGACGCAACTTTCCCGACTACGCCATCGGCTTCCAATTCAACATCCCGCTGAAGAACCGCGCCGCCCAGGCCGACATGATTCGCGACCAGCTCTCCTTGCGGCAGCTTGAGTTGCAGCAGCAGCGGCTGGTCAACCAGATCCGCGTCGACGTCAGCAACGCGCTCACCGCCGTCCAGCAGGCCCGGGCCACCCACCAGGCGGCGATGAAGGCCCGTATCCTTCAGCAGCAGACGCTGGACGCCGAGGAGAAGAAGTACGCCCTGGGCGCCTCCACGATCTTCTTCGTCATTCAGGCCCAGCGCGACCTTGCCCAGGCCCGCTCGGCCGAAGTCGCCTCGCTCAGCTCTTACACCAAGGCCCGCGTTGAGATGGACCGCGCCACCGGCAAGCTGCTGGAGGCTTACAACATCTCGATCGAGGAGGCCAAGCGCGGCGCAGTGTCCCGGCCGCCGGACCGGCTTCCGGTGGTCCAGCAGTAGCCTGAACTATAACCGCAGAGGCGCGGAGGACGCAGAGCTTCCTTGAGGTTTCCTCTGCGTCCTCCGCGCCTCTGCGGTTTTCCGGTTTGGCCGCTGGATTGCTCGAACTGCCGACGTGACAACAAAGACGCGGGCTCGGGGGACAGCGGTTGCTCTTCAGTTGACCTCAATGGTTGTCACTTCTGCACGATCTCACCAACCCTGACGCTACTCACTTAGAACCTGCACAGCCGCCCCCTCGGGCCTGCCTCCAAAGACCGGGGACAGCCCGCATGTTTCCCCGCTTCCCGGCGCCGGGCTTTTGTCCTGCGACGAAAATTCGTCACGCCGGCCGGAACCGGCCGTCGGCCTCCAGCCGGTACTGTCGACCGCGCCACGTCACCGTATTCCCGACAAAGCCTGTCAGCCACACGCAGAAGCTGATGAGATCCTGCAACGGCACGAGCCACCAGCGCCGACGGACCAGCGGATCACCCAGAACCAACTGCGAGGTCGCCCACGTTGCCAGCCCGCGGACGAGCGCCGCACCCAACAGCACAAGCCACCAATCCGGACGCAGGGCCCAGCACAGCAGCGCCAGCGGAATCGGGTTGGTGAAAACCTGCCCCACGTACCCCGCGGGCCGTGAGCGCCTTGTGCTCCGCGCCCAGCGGAGCTGATGCCGCAGGCTCTCACCCAGGCCGCGGGCGCTCACACGGTGCTCCACCACGCAGGACGAAAGGATCGTTCGATAGCCGAGCGCGGCGGTCCGCTGTCCGATGACAAAGTCCTCCGCCAAGTGGTCCTTGAAGGCCAGGAAGCCCCCGAGCCGCTCGACGACCTCCCGCCGAAGAGCCATGGTTGGGCCGAGGGCGAATTTCACTCCTTCCAGCATCGCGGCCACGAGGACGCCCGCCAGAAACTCGCTGTTGAGCCCGGCGGCTTCCACCGAAGCCCAAGAGCTGCCGCTCGGGTGCACCCGGTAGGGGCAGGTGGCAAGACCGAGCTTCTCGTCCCGGAACTCGGCGGCGAAGGTGCGCAGCAGATCGCGCGGCGCGCGGACGTCGCTGTCGCTGGTGACGATCAGGGCGTGACGGGCGGCTTCGAGCATGAGCGACAAGCTGAAGACTTTGCGGTTTGCCACCGGCGGCTCTCCTGTTACGATCACACGCACGGGGATTTGCAGATGCCGCTGCCGGACTCGCCTGACCGCCTCCAGTGCCGGATCGTTCGGCTCGTGCACGGCGAACAGAATCTCGTACTCGGGATAGTCCTGCTCGAAGAACGAGGCCAGGTTGTCTTCCAGCTCGTCGTCGGTCCCGCAGAGCGGCTTCAGCACGCTGATCGCCGGCGTGTCCCCAAGCACCGGCGGCTTCTGCCGCTTGTACCTCCACGCCGCGATCACGACCAGCGTGCAGTAAACGAACGAACCGCCCAGCAGCCCGAGGAGAAGAAGCGTCATTCCCTGTTCACGAACAGCGACTTGCCGCCGCTCGCCTTCACCAGATGCAGCGCTTCGCCCCCGAGCAGCCCGCGCACCCGCTCCAGCCGCTGCTCCGGCACAAGCAGCGCCGTCTTTCGCTCCTGCCACCAGATCCGCCGCAACTCCTGGTCGCCAATGAACACCGGCGGCGCGTCCGGCGCATGCGAGCCGTACTCGAGGTTGTTGATCCGGCCGTCCCAGATCAGCGCTCTCGAATTCCGATAGAAGAACACCGAGGAGAACGTATAGTAGGGATCGCCGACCACCAACCGCTCCGCGCCGGTCTCCTTGAGCGCCTCCGCCAGCGACCGCGACGACAAATAGGGATCGAACGTAACCATCGCGCGGCGAGCGGCGTGAAGCAGCACCACCATCATCAGCACTGGCAGAACGACGGCGCGCGCCGGCGAGCGCGCAAACCAAGACAGCGCGCCCAGCAGGAATGCCGCCGCCGCCATCGCCAGCGGAACCCGCAGGTACGCGAACGAGGCCGCCGTCAAGTCGCCCATGTGGCCCAGGGAGAGCGTGTAGGCCTCCGGGTTCCGGCTCAGCGCGGAGGAAATATCGCCCGGGGCCGGCATCGCCCGCACGTACCAGAGGATCGCCAGCACGGCCGCCAGCGCCAGCGCGGACACGCCGGCAGCGAATTTGGGTCCCCACTTCGCCCATCGACTTCCCGAGGTCATCGCCGAGCCGATGAGCAGCGCGAAGGCGGGGTACGCCGGAAGCGAGTAGTATTCCTGCGTCGTCGAGAACGTGAAGAATGCAAGCACCACGGCGCCCCAGCACAGCGCCAGAAGCCGCGCGCGCCCCGCGCGGTCCGCCGGCCGGAAGCTCAGCTTCGCCACCGCCGGAAAATAGCCCGACCACGGAAAGAACCAAACCAGATGCGAGAGCCAGAACCACGCTCTCGGCACCGTGTTGTAGTCGCGCGGGTGCCGCAATCCGAGATACCGCAGCAGGTGCTCATTGATGAAGTACCGCCAGAAGAAGCCGTGGTAGACGCCGGGCTCGCTTCGGAGCGTGAAGTCAAAGTACGGCGGGTTGCGCAGCGTGGCCAGCACGTACCAGGGAGCGGCGATTAGCAGCGCGATCAACAGGCCGAAGAGCGGCCGCAACCGCCGCCACGTCGAGCCTGCGAGCAACTGGCGCGTCAGCAGAAGGTACAGGAAGGCGGCGCCGCACGGGAGAACCACCGCGATCAGCCCCTTCAGCAGCAGCCCCACGCCTAGCGTCGCGCCCAGCAGTGCAGGCCATCGCCACGACGGCGTCTCTTCTTCGAGGCACCGCAGAAAAGACCACAGAGCCACCGCGATCGCCAGCGTCAGCGTCGCGTCCGGTATCAGGATCCGCGTAAACAGAAACATGCCCACGCAGGTGGCGAGCACCAAACCGGCGCAGACGCCGGCCTCCCGCGAAAAAGCCCAGGCGCCGAATCGCATCGTGACCCAGCACAGCAGGATCGCCGCCAGGGCAAAGGGGATGCGGGCCGCCCAGTCGTGCACACCGCAGACAGCGTAGCTCGAAGCGATCATCCACAGGGTCATCGGCGCCTTGTCGAGGTACTTGACGCCATTGAGCCGCGCCGTCACCCAGTCGCCGGATTCGAGCATCGTCCGCGCCGCTTGCGCGTGCACCGCGTCCACATCGTCCATCAGCGAGGGCGGGCTGATCACCGTCCCGAGAAAGACGACCGCCGCAACCAGGAGAACGAGCCACTGCGGCACGGCTTGGTTCTGCATCAGCCTGCCAACCCAGCTTTCCGCAACCTGTCTCGCAGCAGGCCGCCGGCGGTATCGAACTCGAAGCCGCGCTCCTTCAGCCGCGGCACCAGTTCCGCGACCGCCCCGAGCGTGGACCGGATGTCCGGGTTCGTCGCCAGGCTGCGGCCGTCGTGAAGGCAAATGATGGCGCCGTTACCGGCCCGTTTGAGAACGTGGTCCGCAACCCGCCGCGAGTCCCACTTCCAGTCTCGACCGATTACCGTCCAATGCACTCCAAGCAGCCCAAGTTCCTTTTCTATCCGGCGCAGGCCGAACCATCGCACGCCGTAAGGAGGCCGAAACAGAACGGGCCGGACGCTGGTGGCCTCGGCGATCACCCGCCGCCCTCCCTCCACGTCCGCACGGATGAACACCGCCGTCTTGAAGAGATAACAAGGGTGTCCGTCTCCGTGGTTGCCGATCTCGTGCCCTGCGTCGCGAACCATGCGGGCGATGTCCGGCCACCGGCGCACGTGGTGACCGCACAAGAAGAACGTCGCCCGCACCTGGTGTGCAGCGAGCGTCTCCAAGAGGCGCGGCGTGGACTCGCTCGGCCCGTCGTCGAAGGTCAGCGCCACTGCCCTTCTGTCCGACGGCCCCCGCCAGGCCATCCCCAGCGCCGGCCACAGCAGCATCATTCGGATTCTAGCAGCGATCCATGAATACGGCAGCACAACAGCCTCACCCGCGTTTCCAAGAAGCCGGAAGAACGTTCTCCTGAGCAGGTATCTTCCCACCGCCGATGCGCACAGCGCTCCTCCGGCGCAATCGCCGCTCGGGCTCACCTTGCTCACTTAATGACACCCAAAGGATGACACATCGCAATTGCCGTTGACAGCACGGTAGAGCAACTGTGGAATCCTGCTCAGGAAGTGTTTTCTCATCGTCATGCCCGACGGGACGCTCTACTCGATGTCGGGTTGGTTAGTCTCGGCGAGTAAACGTTTACGCATCTCATCGGAATGTTTCATGGAGGTCTCTATGA
>CAYZJD010000256.1:0-6967 GCA_964478455.1 uncultured Solibacteraceae bacterium
TCGCGGTGGATCATCCGGGCGAGGTCGAGGTGTACTCGAACGACAAATGGAAGAGCCCACCGTATCCGGAGTTCCGGCTGTTCGGCGTACGCCAGCGTGCCTATCCGAGGGCCGCCAGGGACCACCGCGGCCACAGCGTTCTAAGCAGGCTTGCCCGCCGCGACCGTGTCTACGCCGGCGCTTTTCGTCGCGATCACGCGGGTGTGGCTGAAACCCACTGGCTGGAACTGGACTTCGGCAAGGCTGCACCGGCCGGCCGCCCGGTGCTGGTGCTCAACGGCTGGGTGGACTGGGCCGACGGGAGCGTGTTCCTCTCACAAGCGCAACAGGGCCGGCCCTTGACGCCGCCCTACCTCCAAGTGAAGGATGCCGCAGGCAATTGGCGAACCGTCATCGAAGACATGGGGATGCCGTCCGGCAAGACGAAGACGATCGCCGTCGATCTGACCGGCAAGTTCCTTTCGGCGTCGCGCGCCGTGCGCATCGTAACCAACATGTGCGTTTATTGGGACGAGATCTTTCTCGGCGAGGACTCCGCCGCCCCGCAAACCCGCCTCACCACCGTCGCCGCCCGCACAGCGGATCTGCGCTTCCGCGGCTTCTCTCGCGTGCGCATCCATCCCGAGCGGAAACAGCCCGAACGGTTCGAGTATCACGACGTGCGCCTCACGTCGCAATGGACCCCAACGCCGGGCCTGTACACGCGCTACGGACCGGTGGCAGAACTGCTGGACGTGGCCGACGACCGCTTCGTCATCATGGGCTCCGGCGACGAGTTGAGTCTCTCATTCGATGCCAGTGTGCTGCCGCGGCTCTCCGCCGGCTGGAAACGGGATTTCCTCCTCCTGGTCGATGGGTGGGAGAAGGACCGTGACGCCAACACTGCCTGGTCGCAGACCGTCGAGCCGCTGCCGTTCCACGGCATGTCCGGCTACCCCTACCCCGACACCGACCTGAAAAGGGGTCAGCCTGATCTGCGCCATTTTCGCAGCCGGAAGAACACCGCCCCCTTTTAAGGTTCTTTGATGACGTGCAACTGATCGGCGGCGACGCCGGTGAGCTTCTGGACCGCGCCGCCCGGCCATTGGATTTCGACATTGGCCGTGGTTTCCTTGCCCAGGCCGAAGTGCAGGCGGCGGTCGCTCACCGACAGGTAAGCCGATTGGCCCAGGACCGCCTTGGATTGCTTCCGGGCGCCGTAACTCACGGTCACTCGCGCGCCGATGGCGCTCCGGTTTGACTTCGTGCCGATCAACCGCACCTTCAGCCAGTGGTTGTTCCCGCCAAGGTCGTTCCTCAGCAGCGAGGGCGGCTCGTTCTGGTTCATCACCAGGATGTCGAGGTCTCCGTCGTTGTCGTAATCGCCGAACGCGACCCCGCGGCTGGCGTGCGAAGCCTGAACGCCCGGGCCGGTCTCTTCGAACAACTGCTCGAACTTGCCAGTGCCGAGGTTGCGAAACAGCACCCGCGGCGTGCGGTGCGGAAACTCCGGGTGCTTCTTGCCGACCTCGGGATACACGCTCCCGGTCACCCAGAAAATGTCCGGCAAGCCGTCGTTGTCCAGATCCTCGATGCCGGTGCCCCAACTGACGTAGCGGGTCTCCACGCCCAGGCCGGCGCGAATAGTGACGTCGCGAAAGTTGCCATTGCCGCTGTTCCGGAACAACCCCGGCGTGTCCTCCGTAAAGTGCGTCTTGAAAATGTCCAACTGCCCGTCGGCGTCGAAATCACCGACGCCTACGCCCATGCCGGCCTGCTCCTGCCCGTCTTCGTTGAGGGCCACTCCGCGTTCCAGGCCCTCGTCGGTGAAGGTTCCGTCGTGGTTGTTACGAAACAACAAGCTCGGTGTGGAGTCGCCGGCGACGAAGATGTCCTGCCAGCCGTCGCCGTCGAAGTCGGCGGCCACCGTGGTCAGCGCAAAGCTGCTTCGAATGCCGCCGATGCCGGATTTCTCCGTAACGTTCTCGAACGTTCCATCGCCCTTGTTGCGGTAAAGGATGAACGTCTCCGGCACCAGCCCCCGCGGGCCGCAGTTGATCAGGATGCCCTTGAAATTGCAGTTCGGATTTCTCCCCGCCGGCGGGATCAGCTTCGGATCGAACACGAGGTAATTGGAAACGAACAAGTCGAGCTTGCCGTCGCGGTCGTAGTCGATCCAGGTGCAGCCGGTGCCCCAGCGGTCGGACGGCCCGAGGAGGCCGGCCTCCTTTGTTACCTCGGTGAACGAGCCGTCCCCGTTGTTCCGGTAGAGAACGTTCCTGCCCCAGTACGTAATGAAGACGTCCTCGAAGCCGTCGTTGTTATAGTCGCCAATGGTGACGCCGTACGCCCACCCTTCTCGCACCAGGCCCGCCTTCACGGTCACATCCGTGAACGTGCCGTCGCGATTGTTCCTGTAAAGGCGGTTGGTGGCGCCGGGCGGCGCGCCCTCCAGCCGCGACCCCGACAGAACCAGCGCGTCGAGCCAGCCGTCGTTGTCGTAATCGAAAAAGGCGATGCCCGCGCCCATCGCCTCGATAATGTAGGCGTTCGTATCCACGCCGCCGAAAACCACCGGCTCGCGGAGGCCCGCCTGGTGAGCCACGTCGGTGAAACGCGCGTGGAAGGGAAGCCCGCTGGGCTTGGCGCGCGGCGAGGGCTTCACCCCGCGCGACGCCATGCCACCCAATTCCTGTGCCGCCGCACACACAGGCGCAAGAAGCGCCAGGATGATGACTGCTCCTCGAATCATTGCCCCCAATCAGCGATCTTAGCGAACGGCCGCGTCGTGTCTCAACGGCGAGGTTGTGTAGAGTAAGGTGTAGGGTCGCGTTTGTCAAAGGAATGAGGGCTTCCTCTCGATTCTTCCCGCTTCACGGCGCAGTCATTCTTACCCTTGCGGCGGCTTCTGTCGGGCTCGCGCAGCAGCGAGGCTCGGCCTCGCCGCACGCTCCCGAGCCGCTCCTCCGCTCCGTTCAGGAACTGCTCCAGCGTGGCGACCCCGGCGCCGCCCGTTCCGAGCTCGCGCAGGCGTTGAAGCAGTATCCCAAGGAACCTGTACTCCACAACTTCCTCGGTGTCCTCGAAGCCCAGCAGAACCGGTACAAACAGGCCGAGGAGAGCTTCCGGAAGGCGGTGATGCTGGCGCCCGCTTACGCCGGAGCCTGGGAGAACCTCGCTCGCCTCTACCATCAGAACCTGGATAAGGACGAGCAGGCAGGGCGCAAGGCCATCGCCGCCTACGAAGCGTTGCTGTCGCTCGATCCGGCGTCGGCGGAGGCAAACTATCAGCTTGCCGGGCTGCTGTTGGCGCAGGGGGAGTTCGCGCGCGCCAGGCAGCACATCGACCGCCTTCCGGCGGAGGCGGGCGCGCGGGCGCAGGCCCTAGCTCTGCGATGCGCCGCCGAAGCCGGCCTTGGCGACATGGCCAGGGCGGAGGCAACCGCGGCGCAGCTTGTCAACAGCTCCGACTTGACCGAGGCGGACATCACGTCCATCTTGCCGGTCCTCGGCCGGTCGAACCAGGAGAGGATCGCGATCCGGCTCTTGGAGAGCCTCGCATCCCGGCGGCTCGCCTCGTCCGACACCCTGCGATCTCTTGCCTCTCTGTATGAGAGACAGGAGCAGCTACCGGAGGCCCGCAAGACGTTCGAGAGCGCGGCCGCGGCTGGCCGGGTGACCGCGCCGCTGCTGCTGGATCTGGCCCGCGTCGCGTACAAGCAGAAGGACTTCGAGGGCGCGCTCAGCTACCTGGCCCACGCCCGTGACCTCGAACCCAACAACGCGGGGATTCATTTCTTCTGGGGGCTCGCCTCCGTCGAGTTGGAGTTGCCGGTCGAGGCCGAACGGGCTCTCCTGAAAGCGGTGGAGCTGAACCCGGAGAATCCCTACTACAACTACGCCCTGGGTGCGGTGGTCGCCGGCTCTAAGAAGTGGAGCGATGCAATTCCGTACCTGAAGAAGTACTGCGAGAAGAAGCCGGATGACCCTCGCGGGAAACTGGCGCTCGCCTCCGCTCATTACCACACGTACGAGTACGACCTGGCGCGCAAAGAACTCAGAGAAATCCTAGACAAGCCCGAAACCGCCGCCGGCGCCCGCTATCACCTGGGTTTGCTCGCTATCCAGGAGAACAACTTCGAGGAGGCGGTGCGCGAACTGGAGGAAGCCGTCCGGCTGTCGCCCAAATACGCGGCTGCCCACGCCGAGCTGGGCTTCACTTACATGCAGATGGAGCAGTTTGACAAAGCACGGAAGGCGCTCGATCGCTCGCTCGAACTCCAGCCGGATGACCGCCGCGCCAACATGGTCTTGCTCTCGCTTTACCAGCGCACCGAGGATCCGCGCGCCGAGGCCCAAATGAAGAAGTTCGAGGAGCTTGACAAGAAGCTCACCGAAAAGACCAAGCTGCTGCTGCGCACCATCGAGGCGCGGCCCTATTGAGCGATGCGCATCTTGCGGAATCCCTTGCATCCTCTCGCGGCCCTGCTTCTTTTCGGGGTGCCCGCCTGCGGCGGCCAGCCGGGCGAGATCGCCGACGGCACGGCCGCCCTTTACCGGGGGGACTACCGGCGCGCCGCCGCCATCAGCCATCAGTTTGTTCAACAGAACCCGCGCTCGGCGCCCGGCCGGATACTGCTGGCGCAGGTGCTGATGGCCTTTAACCGTCATGACCAGGCCTTCTCCGAATTACGCGAAGCGCTCCGTCTGGAGCCGGAAAACGTGGACGCCCTCTACTTCCTGGGCAAGGTCACGATGATCCTCGGACAACTCGAGTTCGAGCGGCTGCGGCAGATGGCGCCGGACTCGGCTCGCGTCCACCAGTTGATGGGCGAGTCCCTCCGGTTTCAGAACAACAACGCGGAAGCGGAGAAGGAGTTCCTCGCTGCCCTCAAGGCCGCCCCCAAGTCCGTCGAGGTCCTGAACGCTCTCGGCGATCTGATGCGCGCCCAATTGCGTTACGAGGAAGCAAGTACTTACTACTCCAGGGCTGCGGCTGTCGATCCGAACGACTACGACAGCGTCTACGGCCTCGGCGCCTGTGCTTTGCAGACCGGTCACACGGACCGGGCGATTGACCTTTTCCGCAAAGCGGCGGCCATCGATCCTGATTCCGCCGCCGCCCACTTCGCCCTCGGCCTTGCCCTCAGGAGAAGCGATAAGCTCGCGGAAGCCGCGGCCGCGCTCAAGAAGGCCGTAACCATCGAGCCGCGCATGCACCAGGGATTCACCACCCTGGGCCGTGTCTACCAGGAACTGGGCCGGCAGGAGGAAGCTCGCGAAGCCTTCCGCAGGGCGCGCGAGCTCTTTCAGGCTGAAATGGCCGGCTTCGAGCGCCGGATGAAATCGTCCGACCTCATCCCCGAGGAGCCTCCGCCGGCGGAGGCGCAGGAGAAGCCATGAAACGCGCCGCCTGCTGCGCTCTCCTCCTGCTGGCTTGCGCAGCCGCCTGGGGCCAGCGGGACTGGCCTCCGGCGCTCCAGGAACTGTTCAGCAAGGGCGTCGAGGCCCAGAAGGCGGGCCGGCTGGAGGAGGCCGAGCAGATCCTCCTCGACGTCCTCAAGCGGGGCGGCAAGGCTTCGTTTGTTCATAACAACCTTGGCATCGTCTATCAGCAGCGGGGCGACCACGCACGCGCGATGGACCAATTCCGTGAGGCTCTTCGCATCGAGCCCGGCTATCCTCAGCCGCGCGCCCTGCTCGGATCGAGCCTGCTCGCCACCGGTCGCGTGGACGAGGCGGTAAAGGAACTGGAGCAGGCGGTGAAACTTCTGCCGCGCGAGCCGCTGGTGCGGCTCAGCCTGGTCCGCGCCTATGAGCGGCTGGGGGACATCCAGGCGCAGGTCGATCAGATGCGCGCGCTGCGCGAACTGGCGCCCAAGGAGCCCGAATACGCATATCTGCTGGGGCGATCGTACGCCAGGCTCTCCGCCGCCTGTTACGAGAAGATCGCCCGTGTACATCCGTCGTCCGCCCGCCGCCACCAGGTGGCCGGCGAGACTTACTTCCTGCAAGGGCAGCCCGAACGCGCCGTCTCGGCCCTGGAGCGCGCCGTCAAGGCGGACCCGGGTCTGCCCGGCGTTCACCTCCTGCTGGCCCAGATCTACATGCAGCAGGGCAAGCTGACCGAGGCCCGCCAGGAAGTGGAGCGCGAGCTGGCCGTCATGCCCGGCAGCGCCATGGCGCTGGCGCTGCGCAAGCAACTCAACTGAAAAGGGGTCAGCCTGATCTGGTCCATTTTTCCGAACCGCTCAGCCGGCGTCATTCACGCGGAAAAATGGACCAGATCAGGCTGACCCCTTTTTGGTACCGTGGGTGGGTAGAGGCATGAAGCGCCGCAGTTTCTTGCGCTCCTTGGTGGGGCTCCCCTTTCTCTCGCGCGTTCCGGCGCCTGCGCTGCCCGTGTTTCGGGACGTCACCGCGCAGTCGAAGGTGAACTTCTTCTGCCACGGCAGCCCGACCTCCCAGAAGTACTTGATCGAAACCATGGTCGGCGGCGTCGCCATGTTCGACTACGACGGCGACGGCTGGCTCGATCTCTTCTTCGTGAACGGCGCCGCGCTGGAGGATCCGATGCCGGCGGGCAAGCAGCCCGACAAGTCCGACCCGAAGTACTGGAACCGTCTCTATCGCAACAACCGCGACGGCACATTCACCGACGTCACGGAACAAGCCGGCGTGCGCGGCCACTCCTACGGCATGGGCGTGGCCATCGGCGACTACAACAACGACGGTCGCCCGGACATCTTCGTCACCAACTTCGGCCGCAACATCCTCTACCGCAACAACGGCGACGGCACGTTCACGGACGTGACAGACAAGGCGGGCGTGGCGGGCTCCGGCTGGTCCTCGAGCGCCTGCTGGCTGGATTACAACCGGGACGGGTGCCTCGATCTGTTTGTCACCCGGTATCTCGAGTGGGACTTCCACAATAACCCGTTCTGCGGCCCGCCGGAGCAGCGCGGCTACTGTCATCCCGAGTCGTTCA
>CAYZJD010000257.1:0-6961 GCA_964478455.1 uncultured Solibacteraceae bacterium
GGCACAGCTCGGCGGTCTCGCGCGACATCATCTCGCGGCGGTCGGGCCCGGCGTCCACGTGGCAGTGGCGGCAGGTCTGGTTGCAGAGCTTGCCGACGTTGATCTGGAAGACGCTGATGCCCGTGGCGGTGAGCGGGTCGAGGCCGGACTCCGCCAGCGCCTGCTCGAACGGCTTCTGCGCGCCCGGCGTGCTGTTGAGCACGCGGAGCTGCTCGTTCGCCGAGGCGAGCGGATGACCGGTCGAAACGAGACTCACATGCTCACCTTCTGATGCGCGTTGCGCATCTGGAGGCCGTGGACCAGCGACGCGCCGCCCCGAATGGCGGCGGCTACGTGGACCGCCTCGGTCATCTGTTCGAGGTTGGACCCCTTCTCCAGGCTGTCCTGGGTATAGGCGTCGATGCAGTAAGGGCACTGCACCGCGTGCGCCACGGCCAGCGCGATGAGCGATTTCTCGCGCGCCGTCAGCGCGCCCTCGGCGAACACCGCGCTGTACCACTCGGAAAACTTCTTCCAGAGCTCGGGCGCGTTCTTGCCCATGTCGGAAAAGCGGGGAAGGTCTTCCTGATGATAGTAACCGGACATGGCGGGAAATCCTCGGGAATTGACCGATTATATCAACGGGGTGGGATACCATAGGCCGTATGCCTGCGGTCATACGGCTGCTCACTCTGGCTTTGCTGGCGCTACTGGCTTCCTGCGGGTTCCGCAAGGACTACGACGTCGTCATTCGCAACGGCCTGATCTACGACGGCAGCGGCACGCCGCCCATCGAAGGCGGGATCGCCATTCGCGGCGACACGATCGCCGAAGTGGGCGCGATCGGCCGAGCCCGCGGCCGCGTTGAGATTGACGCCAAGGGCCGCGCCGTCGCGCCCGGCTTCATCAACATGCTGAGCTGGGCCAACGAGTCGCTGCTCGCTGACGGCCGCTCGCAGAGCGACATCCGCCAGGGAATCACGCTCGAAATCTTCGGCGAGGGCAATTCCATGGGGCCGCTCACCGAGGCGATGAAGCAGGAGCTGGTGCGGCGGCAGGGCGACATCAAGTACGAAGTGGCCTGGACCACGCTCGGCCAGTACCTGGATCACCTCGTGCGGCGCGGCGTGTCGCCGAACGTGGCGTCGTTTGTCGGCGCCAGCACGGCGCGGACCCATGAGATCGGCTACGTGAACCGGCCGCCCACGCCGGAAGAACTCGAGCGGATGAAGGCGCTGGTGCGGCAGTCGATGGAGGAAGGCGCACTCGGAGTGGCCTCTGCGTTGATTTACGCTCCCGGCGCGTACGCGCGGACGGACGAGCTGGTGGAGCTGGCCAGAGCCGCCGGCGAATCGGGTGGCATATACATCTCGCATATCCGCAGCGAGAGCGAGCGGCTGCTGGAGGCGGTGGACGAGCTGATCGAGATCGCCCGGCGCGCCGGGACGCCAGCGGAGATCTACCACCTGAAAGCGGCCGGACGCTCGAATTGGGACAAGCTGGCGGGAGTGATCCGCAAGGTGGAGGCGGCCCGCGCCGAGGGCCTTCGAATCACCGCCGACATGTACACTTACACCGCTGGCGCCACGGGCCTGGACGCGGCCATGCCGCCGTGGGTACAGGAAGGCGGGCATGACGCCTGGGTCGTGCGGCTGAAGAATCCGGCCGTCCGCGCGCGCGTGCGCAACGAAATGAGGCGTCCCGGCGGCAACTGGGAGAACCTCTACTTCGCCGCGGGCTCGGCGAGCAATGTGCTGCTGGTGGAGTTCAAGAACGAGGCGTTGAAGCCGCTGACGGGCAAGACGCTGGCCGAGGTAGCGAAGATGCGCGGCAAGAGCCCCGAGGACACGGCCATCGACTTGGTCATCGAAGACGACAGCCGCGTCGGCACGGTCTATTTCCTGATGTCGGAGGACAACGTGCGGAAGCAGATTGCCCTGCCCTGGGTCAGCTTCGGCTCCGACGCCGCCTCGCTTGCGCCCGAGGGCGTGTTTCTGAAATCGTCCACGCACCCGCGCGCGTACGGGAACGTGGCGCGGCTCCTGGGCGAGTACGTGCGCGACGAGCAGGTGATTTCGTTGCAGGAGGCGGTCCGCAGGCTGGCGGCGCTGCCCGCGGAAAACCTTAAGCTCGACCGCAGGGGGATGCTCAAGCGCGGCTACTACGCCGACGTGGTCGTCTTCGACCCGGCAACGGTGCAAGCTCACGCCACCTATGCCAAGCCGCACCAGCACTCGACCGGGGTGTACGACGTCCTCGTGAACGGCGTGCCGGTGCTGCGCAACGGCGAGCACACGGGTGCCAAGCCGGGCCGCGTGGTGCGCGGGCCGGGGTACAGGAGCCGCTGAGATGGCGGACTTGCGCGCGACACCCCCCGCCGAGATGACCTTCAAGGCCGTAGCCCTCGGCGTGTTCCTGGCTTTTGTCTTCGGGGCGGCGAATGCGTACCTCGGCCTGCGGGCCGGGCAGACGGTGGCGGCGACGATTCCGGCGGCGGTCATCGCGATGGCGCTGTTCCGGCTGCCGGCCGTCCGCGGCGGCATCCTCGAGCAGAACATCGCGCGGACGGCGGCGAGCGTCGGCGAAGCGCTGGTGGCCGGCGCGATCTTCACCATTCCGGCTTTTCTGCTGGCGGAGGTGGGCGGAGTCCGACTGTGGCAGGACCTCCGGGCGCACTACTGGGAGGCGACGTTCATTCTGCTCGCGGGCGGCCTGATCGGAGTCTTCTTCATCATCATGCTCCGCCGTCCGCTGTGCGTGGACGCCGGGCTGCCGTGGCCGGAGAGCGTGGCCAGCGTGGAGATTGTCAAGGCGGGCGACCGCGCGGGCGCAGCCTCGCGTTACATCTTCGGGGCGATGGGGTGGGGCGGCCTGATTCAGATCCTCAAAAGCGACAAGGGGCTTCACATCCTGCGCGACTACAGCGAAGGCTTTCTGGCATTCCCCAAGTCGTTGATCCGCCACTTCGATTTCCAGCGCGCGCCGCTCGGGGAGGTCGCGCACACGGGCGGCATCGCCTGGGCGACGCCGAGCCTGTCGCCGGCGCTGGTGGGGATCGGCTACATCATCGGACCGCGGCTGGCGTCCATCAACGTCTCCGGCGGGATCATCGCCTGGTGGCTGCTGATCCCGCTGCTGCTCTTCTTCGATCCGGACCTCGCGGCGCGCCTCGGCGCGGGCCGGCAGGTTGCGTGGGACGTGGCCGCCTTCACCGTTTGGTACAACGTGGTGCGTCCGATCGCCGTGGGAGCGATGCTGGTGGCGGCCTCATGGACGCTGTTCTCGATGCGTTCCTCGATTGCCCGGTCTCTCCAGGGAGCGTTCGCCGCCTCGCGCGCGGCGGCGCGGGAAAGCGTCGCGGTCGAGCGCACCGAAAGAGACATCCCGGTGAAGTGGATCGTTGCCGGCACGGTGGCGCTGATCATTCCCATCACCGCGATCTACCAGCACTTCACCGGCGCCTGGGGAGCAGCGGTGGCGGCCGCCCTGGTGATGACCGCGGCCGGCTTTCTGCTGTCGGCGGTGGGAGGCTACCTGGTAGGCCTGGTCGGCAGTTCCAACCAGCCCGTCTCAGGACTGACGCTGTCGGCCCTGGTGATTGCGGCGCTGGTGATGCTCGCCATCGGGGTGAAGGGGCCTGCCGGGGTGGCCGCCGTGCTCGGCGTGGCCGCGGTGGTGTGCTGCGCCTGTTGCGTTTCCGGTTCGCTGGTTCAGGATTTGAAGGCGGGACACCTGCTGGGCGGCACGCCGTGGAAGATGCAGGTGGTGGAGATCCTTGCCGTAGCGCTGCTGGCGTTCTTCCTCATGGCGCCCATCATCGTGCTCCACGAGGCCAACCTTGCCACCGGCGGCATCGGCGGCCGGGCGCTGCCAGCCCCGCAGGCCGGCCTGATGGCGCAGCTCGCCAAGGGGATTGTCGGGGGTGAGATGCCGTGGGGCTTGCTCGGCATCGGCGCCGCTTTCGGCGCCGCGCTGATCCTTTGCGGCGCGCGCGCGCCGATGCTCATCGCGGTCGGCATGTACCTGCCGTTTGACACCTCTTCGGCCATTTTCGCCGGCGGAGTCGTCAAAGCGGTTGCGGACAGGATCGCGGCGCGGCGCAGCGACCGGGAACGCTCGTCGATCGAGGAGAAAGGAACGCTCATCGCCTCGGGCCTGATCGCCGGCGAGGCGATTGTCGGCATTCTTCTGGCGGCGATGTTCCTGGCGGGCGTGCCATCGCTCGCGAAGCTGTTGACCGGAGCGGACGAACCTGCCGTGTACAGAGCGGCGGGGGGCTGGCTGTCACTGATCGGCTTCGCCAGCCTGGTGTACGTGCTGGTGCGGATTCCGGCGCGACCGGGCGCGAAGACATAGCAGCCTTGCCGGCGCGAGCGATGAGACTACAATGGTCACATGATGAAGAGCCTGCGGGAGAGCAAGGCCAGGCTCTCCGAACTGGTGGAGGCGGCCAGCCAGGGTGAGGACGTACTCATCACCGTGCGCGGGAAGGTAAAGGCGCGGCTGACAAAGGCCGGCGTACCGGACCGCGCCTCGACAGGAGCGGTGTGGGCCCGCCAGCTCCGCGCACTCCACCGCGCTTACGGCAAGCCACGGCCGAAGACGAGCGTCGCGCGGATCCTTGCCGACATGAGGCAAGACCGGATCTGATCGTTGAACTACTGGGACACCTCGGCGCTCTTGAAGCTTTACGCACCCGAGCACGATTCCGGCTTCTTCCTGAACCTGATCGCTGGGTCCGATGAGCCTGTTGTCTCATCGGCGCTTGCCACGATCGAGGTGTTGTGCTCGCTCTTCCGAAAAGAACTCTCAGGCGACCTCAGGCCGGGAGGAGCAACCGCGGTGTTCTGCCACTTTCGCGCAGATTGCGAGGAGGGACGGATCGGGCTGATTCCCTACGGTCAGGACGTCGCCGAAAAAGCGGAAGAACTGATCCAGCGTGTATACGCCCGGCGCCGGCCGGTCATGATCCGGGCCCTGGACCTGATCCACCTGGCCTCGGCAGCGGTGTCGCGAGCCACGATTGTCGTGGCTACCGACAAGCGCCAGCGGAACTTGGCGTCGATCCTGCGGTTTCGCCTGATCCCCTGACAAGCTACGCGGGCCGGCGGATGCCCGGAGGAAGGAGGAAACATGCGGGCTGTCCCCGGTTTTATAGCGCCAGCGCGAAGCCGGCGGACGCTTCGATTTGGCGGAGCCAGCCCGCCGGGGCCGGACCGACGAAGAAGTCGGGCTTCGGCGTGTGGTACTGGCGCACGTCAAAACGGACGAGAAACATGCTGGCCACGCGCACCTTCAGGCCGCCGCCGTAATTCAGACCGAACTTGGTGGAGCCGCCTCCGGAGGTGACCGACGTGCCGGGAGGAACGAAGTTGCTGAAGTGGGCGCCACCGGTAACGAACGGCCGGATTGTGCCGCCCTCCGGCACGGCGTAGACGAGGAAGTTGTAGAAACCCTGGTGGATGGCCATGCCGAGTTCCTGCGCGGGCTGAGTCCCAATGTCCAGCTTCGTCCGGTTGTAGGCGTAGCCGAACTCGTTGCCAGCGAACCGGAAGTTATTCAGCGTGATCCGGAAGCCGAAGCGGAACCCATCCTTCAACTTGATATCCGCCGTCTCACCATTGCCCACATCGACCGAGGTAAGCAGGTTGTTCCGCAGCAGCGACTGGCCGCCGCTGAAAGAGAACTCCGCCACCTGCCCGAAGGCTGTGGTAGTCCCAGCCAGAAGCAACAACACCAGCAACCACTGTTTCGTCTCTCGCATTTTCTTATCGTAGCAGGCTGGAGCCTCCGGGCCCGGCTAAACCACCACCACGTGAATTTCACCCGGGCCGTGGACGCCGCGGACGAGGATCTGCTCGATGTCGGCCGTGCGGCTCGGGCCGGTGATGAGCACCATCGAACTGCTTGCTTCCGAGGGGATGGGAACGAGGGTGAACAACTCGTCGAGCCCGGTGAGGATCTTGTCCCCGGGCACCACGGCCAGATGCACCGGCGGCAACAGGGAGATCATCCGCGCTTCGTGCCGGGAGGAGAGCATCACCAGCGTTCCGGTGTCCGCAAGGGCATAGTCAGCGCTGGTGATGCCGACATCGGCTCCGGCGCAGGCGGCCTTCAGTTCGTCGCGATCGAACAGGCCGGAGCGCACACCGGGAAGGGACGTGATTCCACACTCCGCCAGCAGCGGGGCATTCGAGGCCACCGCGGTCTTCCCGTTCAGCAGCGAGGCAGCGTAGCCACGAGCCTCCTCGCGCGAGGCGGCGCGGAACGTCTTCCCCGCCAGCTTCTCTAACGCGGCGAACAAAGCGTCGATCCGCGCTTCAGCGTCCATCTCCCCCAGCCGCAGGCGCGGCGGGGGCGCCGGCGCCGGGGGGCGGCCCGCGCTGCGGCCGAGGGCCGTGCGGATCTTGTGCAGGATATGGTCGCGCATCATCAGGCGCCTCCCGCTTTCCTGCGCGCGCGCCACTGCTGGCGAAAGCTCTTCGACGCCACCGGAGGCAGATCGCGCTGGCTGAGCCACGCTTTGAGCGGTCCCCGGTTGAGCAGCGCCGGCACGCGGGCAATCCAGCCACCGCCGTTCTCCTCGGGCGTCAGGGCGGAAGCCACCATTCCACTCATCTCGTATAGCCGCGGGTGGCGCATGATCCAGGCCCAGAGGCGGAATCCCAGGCGCTCCAGCCTGCGCCGGCCCTCCCGCTGGCTGGCCTTGGTCACCTCGCTTCGAAGCATCAGGAGAAGCTTCGGGATGTCGATCTTGACGGGGCAGACCTCGGCGCAGGCTCCGCAAAGGCTCGAGGCGAACGGAAGCCACGGGTCGCGCGTCGTCCCTTGAAACTGCGGCGTGATGATGGCGCCAATCGGGCCGGAATAGACCCAGGGATAATTGTGGCCGCCGATCTTCCGGTAAACCGGGCAGACATTCAGGCAGGCGCCGCAGCGGATGCAGTGCAGGGACTGGCGTTTTTCGCGATCGGCTAGCAGC
>CAYZJD010000258.1:0-6960 GCA_964478455.1 uncultured Solibacteraceae bacterium
TTCGCGTTAATGCGTCCAACCGCCTCGCCGTGCATGCGGATCACCTCAAGGAACGGCTCGCTGTTCTTCGGGTAGCCCGGAAACGCGCCGGTAGCCTCGGCCACCCGCGCGCTGGTGAGATACGCCTGACCGCACATGACGGCGGTGACGGCGCCGGCGTAATCTCGGCCGCGGTCGCTGTCGTACGGGATGCCGAGCGACATCAGCATGGCGCCGAGGTTGGCGAAGCCCAACCCGAGCGGCCGGTAGTCATGGGAGTTCTGCGCGATTCTCTCGGTCGGGTAGCTGGCGTTGTCCACGATGATCTCCTGGGCCAGGATCACCGTGTCCACCGCGTGGCGGAAGGCCTCGACGTCGAACTGGCCGTCCGGCCCGAGGAACTTCATTAGGTTGAGCGATGCTAGGTTGCAGGCCGAGTCGTCCAGAAACATGTACTCGGAGCAAGGGTTGGAGGCGTTAATCCGGGCCGTGTTCTTGCAAGGGTGCCAGCGGTTGACGGTGGTGTCGAACTGCATGCCCGGATCGCCGCACTGCCAGGTGGCCTCGGCGATCTGGCGGAGCAGGTCCTTGGCCTTGTACCGCTTCACCGGTTGGCCCGTCAGCACCGAGCGGGTCCACCAGTCGCCGTCTTCGAGCACCGCGTACATGAACTCGTCGGTGGCGCGGACGGAGTTGTTGGCGTTCTGGAAAAAGATCGAGCTGTAGGCTTCCCCGTCGAGCGAAGAATCGTAGCCGGCGTCGATCAGCGTGTGGGCCTTCTTCTCTTCTTTGGCTTTCGACCAGATGAACTTCTCCACGTCCGGGTGGTCGATGTTCAGGATCACCATCTTGGCGGCCCGACGCGTCTTGCCGCCGGACTTGATGACGCCGGCGAAGGCGTCGAAACCGCGCATGAAGCTGAGCGGACCGGAGGCGCGGCCGCCGCCGGAGAGAATCGCTTCCTCCTCGCGGAGCGTGGAGAGGTTGGTGCCCGTGCCGGAGCCCCACTTGAAGAGCATGCCCTCGGTCTTTGCCAGATCGAGGATCGACTCGAGGGAGTCCCTCACCGAGTTGATGAAGCAGGCCGAGCACTGCGGCTTCTGCACGTCCGCCGTCAGCTTCTTGACGGTGTCCGTCGCCGCGTCGTAGTACCAGCCGTAACCGCGGGCTTCCTTCACGCCCACGTTGAACCAGACGGGCGAGTTGAAGCACGCCTTCTGGGTGAGCAGGAGATGGGCCAGGTCGGCGCGGAAGTTCTCCGCATCCTCATCCGTGCGGAAGTATCCATCCGCTTTTCCCCAATCGGCGATGGTGTCAGCCACGCGGTGGACAAGCTGGGCGGCGCTGCGCTCGCGCTCCGGCGAGCCGAGCTTGCCGTGGAAGTACTTGCTGGCGACGATATTCGTGGCCGTCTGCGACCAGTCGGCCGGTACTTCCACGTCTCTCTGCTCGAAGATCACCGCGCCCTTGTCGTTGCCGATGGAAGCTGTTCTCAGCTCCCACAGCAGTTCGTCGTAGGGAGTTTTTCCCGGTTCCAGACGGGCCGTGAAGTAGCTGGGGAAGACCACCCCGGTTCGCTGGCGCGCGCCGGCGCCGGACTGCAATTGCCCCACCTTGGAGCTTAAATCGACCGTCAACTGACCCATTGCCTACCCACTCCTCATTATCGGACTTTCGAACCGCGCCCAGGGGCGACTTTGACAGTTGTACCCCTAGATATAGTAGTTCGTCAAGATTTTTATCTATATACGGCGCAGTGGGTTACGAGCCTGTGACGGACTGCCCGCCCCATCCGGAGCCCTCATGGCCTTCCGGCCGGGGCTGCCGGTTGAAGTCCTCGTGGATCCGCATGTCTCTTAGAATGCCAGAACCCGCGGCCTTCACCCGGTCTGCACGACCACTTCGATTCCCACCGGCGGGAAGCGGCGCCTGCCAAGGGAAAGTTCGAGCAGGTGGCCTCCGCTCGCAACCGAGGGCGGGAGCGCGAAGTTAATCTCATGCCGGGGCGGCACGGGATCGGTGCAGGTGACCTCGAGCTCCTCGATGCGATGCCCGTCGATGATCGCGACCAGGTCCTCGGGCCGCTGTGCCTCTTCGAGGGTCACCTTCACGTGGCCCGAGGAAATACGGCTGCCGGCGAGCAGGTCGATCGAATCCGTCACGGAAATTAGGCGAGGCACCGCCGGCCCCGGAGGGATCAGGCGAACCAGGGACTCCGGGCACAACAACCTGCCCCGCCAGCGGAGACTCAGGGGCTGAATGCCGGTGGTCAGGCCCTCCGGCAGCCTGACGTTGATTTGCTGGAGGCTGCGGATGTCCGGCGGGCCGACATAGAAAACCTCGCCGGCGCGGCCACCGGCATGTACTTCGAGAGTGAGAAGGTCGCAGTCCAGCGGAAGGCCTTCCGCCCACAGCGACATCGAGGCAAAGCGGCCCCGGTAAGGGACCACTGGCTCGGAGGTGTACGGGTTGGTGACCTGGCGAATGTACACGGGGGCGAGTGGGGCCGGCGAGGGCGGCGGCCCCGGCTTGCGGATGGTGACCCACATGTACTGTGTCAGCGCGCCTTCAAGAGCCAGCAGGCGACAGTCTCTCGCACGGGCGAACTCGACGATGTCTCGCGCCGGAATCCGCACGCCATGCCAGGTGTCGCATCGCGGGCCGGACTCGGGCATGCCGTTGAGCTGGCAACGCATCAGGCCGCCCGGCCTCAGGACCCGCCAGGCCTCCTCCAGGTAGCCCATCACCACCTCACGGCTTGGGATGTGCTGGAAGACGGCGTAGGAGTAGACGAAGTCGAAGGAATGATCTGTGAAACCCGCAAGATCGGTGCCGTTGTTCCGCTCGACGCGCGCGTTGGCCACGTCGCACAGTTTCTCGCGCGCCAGCCGGATCATCTCGTCGGATACATCCACACCCCAGATCTCGTCGAAATAGCGGGCCATCAGCCGCATGAGCCGGCCGGGCCCGCAGCCGATCTCCAGGGCGCGCGGCGCTCTTCCACGCAACCGCGGAAGGATCCACTTCAGTTCTTTCTCCAAGGCCCAGAGAACGGGCGCGCCGGTTGCGAAGAATTCGTCGTCGCTCTGGCAACGGCGCGCGAAGGCGACGAAATAGTTCACGTCTTCCCTGGCGCGCCGGTTCCAATCGGCCCGCATCTGCTCGAGGACGTTCTGTTCCATCAGCGTCCTTCAGAGGAATCGGCGCAGCGGTTGCCCGCGACGCGATTGGCGGCGAGCGACACCCCGGGCGCCGCCAGCACGCAGCGGCTGCTCATCTTGTGTCCTGAGATCTCGTTGGCCTCGATCACGTTGTCCCGCGCCAGGGCCGGCCGTTCGGCGCCGCGGCCGAGATAGATCCCTGCCTGCAAGAGATCTGGTTCCCCAGGAAAATGCGAGCAGCCGTACACCGCTGCGCTTTCATTGCAGCCGGCGAGGTTGAGATTGCGTAGCGTGTTGCCGGCGATCCTGTGGCGCCTCCCGATGACAAAGATGCCGCCGAATTTCGTTCCGTCGATGGTGTTCTCGGAGACGAGAATCCCGGTGGACTCCATGTCCGGATTGGCATTGTTGAAGACGATGCCGTAGTGGCCGAACGGATAGTCGGCGGCGGCGCCGCGATTCACACAGGTGTTTCCGCGGACCTCGCCGTGATGAAAGCCGTCGAGATCAATGCACTTGCCGTTGATCTCCTCGAAGCGGTTCCCGGCGTACACGCTGTTCTCGACGTTGCCGGCCGTGTCGATTCCGACGGGCGTGCCGCCACCCTCGGTGTCCACCTCATCCACTGGATAGCCGATGCGGGTCCCCACATTGTCTTCGATGCGCACATTGACCGCGTGGCCGATCTGAATGGCGTCCCGGCCGATGTTCCAGAAGCGGTTGCGCGCGACGACCCCATCGCGGTTGCGCGGCGACCCGTAGTTGGAGTGCGTCCAGATGCCGTTACCGCGGATGTCGCGCAGCACCGAGTAGCGGACCTCAAAGCTGGCGACGCCCTCCTCGAGGAGGATGCCGCCGGTCGTGTTGTTGCGGCCCTTTTCGTTCCGCGAACCGCTGTCGCGTATCTCCGCTCCGTGGATCACCACGTTGCTGGACCGCGAGACCAAAATCGCGAAGCCGGCGATGTTCCGGAATGCGACGTCGGAGATCGACAGCCCTTGGACTTGGTCGGCGAGGATGCCGCTCCCGGAAAAGTGTCGGGCAAAGGGAACATCGGAAGGCGGCAGCCCGGCGCGCTTCTCGAGCGCCTCGCGATTGCCGTCGAAGCTGACGCCTGTGATCCGCACGCCGGCACCGCGGCCGAGGCGCAGCATGGCCCGACCGTTGAACTTGGCGGAGGCGCGGAGCAGCGTGCCGGAGCCCGCTCCGCGAATTTCCAGATCGCGCGCTCCATCCGGCACGGCGAGTTCCGAGGAAAGCTCGAACTCGCCCGCCGGCAGATCCACGGTCCCGCTGGTCTGCTGAAGCAGGCGCCGCAGCCGCGCCTCTCCGTCCCCGCAGCCCGTCAAGAGCAAGAGCGCACTGATGATCGAGATGGCCCGCATGAACTGGTTATTCTATCTAGCATGGCTATCGCATTTCGACGGGTGTCGCATCCGCCCCTCGAGGAGTTGACGGTGTCGGCGCCGGAGCGGGTGCTGATCGGCATCGTCGGAGAGGACTACTCGGGCCAGAGCGCGCTGGTGCGGCTGGCCGCGGGCTTGGAGGCGCCTGCCTTCGGCGAGGTTCTCACGCGGGGCGCGTGCCGCCTGCTGGGGCCATCCGACGAACTCGACCTGAGCCCGGTGGACAACCTGCTCATCGAGCACACGCTGGCCCAGCACGATGCGCTGGTCCGTGCGCGGGCAATGTTCGAGCTGGAACGGCTGCGGCGCCGCGGATCGACCGTCCTCGTCGTTTCCCACGACGAGGAGATGCTGCGCGCCGCCTGCGACGAAATCTGGTGGCTCCACGACGGCAAGCTGGCCGCGCAAGGCGACCCGGCGGAAGTGCTGGGCAAGTATCGCAGCCACGTCGTCAACGAGTTGCGCGCCTGGGGCCTGGAGAACCCGCCGGCCATGGCGCCCTCGATGCGGCGCGGCGACGGCCGGGCGGAATTGCTCGCCGTGGAGACGCTGGACGAGAGCGGCGCTCCGTCGCGGGTCTGGCGCAGCGGCGACCCCGTCTCGGTGCGCGTGAGGGTGCGCTTTCACGAGCCGGTGGAAGACCCGGTCGTCGGAATTATGATCCGCACGCGGATCGGCATGGAGGTGTACGGCACCAACACCGAACTGGAACGGGTGAAACTGGGCCCGTGCGCAGCCGGTGAAACGCTCCGCGTCGGTTTTTCGCTTCGCTGCGACCTTTGCCCGCAGGAGTACACCCTGACGGCTGCCTCACACGACCCCGACGGAGTATGGCACGACTGGGCCGAAGACGCAGTCGACTTCATCGTGGCCGACACCCGCTATACCGCCGGAGTTGCCAATCTGCGCGCCAACGTCAGCGTTGAGCGGGAAGCCGCGTAGCCCGGGAGCGGCGGGTTATTTCGTCTCGAGGATGAACGTCGGCGCCAGGCCGCTGATGGCGGAGAAGCCGCCGGGCGCTTCGTCGGACAACCAGCTCGAGCACCCCTGCACCTGGCCCAGGTAGGCATGGGGATGCACCTCCACGTGCATCTCGCGCATCTCCATTTGCCCGTAGCGAAGCACTGGAAAGAACTCCTTGGCCGGATCAACGCGCTCCTGCACCACGTAAGGATAGCGGCCGGCCGTCTTCAGCGCGCGTTCCCAGGCAGCCTCGTCGAGTTCCCAACCGCGGAACGTGTGCTGCTCTCCCGTATCATCGTTCGGCTTGAGCGCCAGTTTCTGCCGGTGCTTGAGAATGAACTCCGGCAAATCCACGTTCCGGTTGTGATACTTGACGCGGCGCGGGGCGACAACCCGCGTCCACGGGATGTGCTCCTGGATGGCCCGGCGCTCGGCCGCCGGGAAGCTGGCGGTGATCGCTTCGTCGGTCAGCAGGTCGAAGATGGCTCGCTTGTGAGCTAGTTCGGACCGGAAGCTGTTCACGACGCAGGCAACTCGATCGCGGTAGGCCCGCACCAGCGGGTGCGAGAGGTCGAAGCGCAGCAGGAACTCCTGCACCTTGACGCGGCGAAAGACGAGGTCGATGACGAAGTTCTCCCGGCGCAGAACGCCCCCCTTGTATTCGAGCTGGTCGGGAGCGACGATCTCCGAGCACAGGCCCTCCCGCCGGAAGATCTCGTTGAGCAGGACATACTCGCCCGATTCGGCCGCCTGAAAGGGCTGCCGGAACTCCAGCACTCCGATCCTCGGTTTCTTCTTCCCGCCGAATTCCTTCCAGGCGCGCAGCACCGCCGGCACAAGCTGTCTGGTTCCGCCCATCTTGGCCAGCGAGTAGCGGCGGCGGAACTCCTTGACCGGCGGGCAGTCGTAGAACAGGTCGCTGAGCGCTTCCCCGTAAGCGACGCCTGGGGCCGTGTCCGCGTTGTAGTTGACGAAACGCAACGCCCCACCGCCAAAATGCGTGTTCAGCAGCGATGTCACCGCGAGAAATGGGTAGCCCGGGTCGATGGCGGCAAGCATCTTCTCGGCCGGCAGGAGCTGCATGCGCGCCAGCAGCGCCGGGTTGGCAAGCGCCATCTGCTTGATGCGGTCAATCGCCGAGAGCAGGGACTCGGCTGCCTTGACCAGAGCGGCGTGCTGGCGGCGGCTCAGGAAGTGCGGCCGGAGGAAAGGCGACACCGGCCGCGAACCAGAGGTCAGGTGCGCGGCGCTCATGCTTTCTTGCAGGGCGGCCGCCCACGCCAGATCCTTGTACGGTTCCGATTCGATCAGCTTGTGGTAGCGGGCAATCGCCTCGCCCAATTGCGTCATGGCAAAATGTGGTGTGCGCCGTCTCGCGTCAGCCGAAGGCCGGGATGTGCCGGCCGGCACCGACATAAGGTGTCTGTTTTGTTTTGTGGCTAACAGCGCCT
>CAYZJD010000259.1:0-6950 GCA_964478455.1 uncultured Solibacteraceae bacterium
CTCGTCCCCCGCCCCATCCCCATGATGGAGGAGACGCCAGAGCGGATCGCCCGCGTCCGCCGCGCCGGCGGCATCGAGCCGCCCGCCGGCTTTCCCTCTGCTGAGGTTCCGCTTCGGATCCCCGCGAACACCTCCGTCGAGCTGCTTCTCGACCAAGACCGCCTCACCACCGCCTATCCCGAGATGCTCCTCACCGGCGGGCGGGGAGCGCGCGTCTCGTTGCGCTACGCCGAGGCGCTGCGCGGACCGGACAAGCGGAAGGGCAATCGCAATGAAGTGGACGGCAAGTCGCTGCTCGGCTACCAGGACGTCTTCCTCCCCGACGGCGGCGCATCACGGCTGTTCCGCCCGCTGTGGTGGCGCACCTGGCGCTTTATCGAACTGAGGATTCAGACCGCCTCCGAACCACTCACCATCGAGGACTTCCGGGGCGCTTATACCGGCTATCCCTTCGCCCGCAAAGCGAGGTTCGAGGCAGGCTCAGAAGAGTTGCAGCGCATTCTCGACGTCGGCTGGCGCACTGCGCGGCTCTGCGCCCACGAGACGTACATGGACTGCCCGTACTACGAGCAGCTCCAATACCTGGGCGACACACGCATCCAGGCGCTGGTTTCTCTTTACAGCACCGGCGACGCGCGCTTGATGAAGAACGCCATCGAGCAGCTCGATTCCTCGCGCACCGCCGAGGGCGCCACTTACAGCCGCGCGCCCTCCTCCCTCCAGCAGTACATCCCGCCGTTCTCGCTCTGGTGGATCGGCATGGTGCACGACTACTGGATGTACGTGGACGATCGCGACTTCGTCCGTACCATGCTGCCGGGCGTGCGCGCCGTCCTCTCCTTCTTCGCCCGCTATCAGAAACCGGATGCTTCGCTCGGCCTCGTCCCTTGGTGGAACTTCGTGGACTGGGTGGAGCGGTGGCCCGATGGCGTCCCTCCGCGTGGAGCGGACGCCTCCTCCGCGCCGCTCGACTTGCAACTCCTGCTCGCCTACGGCTGGGCCGCTGACCTGGAGGAGGCGCTCGGCTGGAAGGAGCTCGCCGCCGTCTACCGCAATGAACAAATGCGCCTCCGCTCAGCCGCGCAGGCCCTTTACTGGGACGAGGCGCGCGGCCTTTACGCGGACACGCCGGAGCACCGTGCCTTCTCCCAACACACGAACTCGCTCGCGGTGCTCGCCGGCCTGGTGGAGCGAGAGCAAGCGAGACAAGTGATGGAGCGCACCCTCGCCAGGACCGACCTCACGCCGGCTTCAATCTACTTCCGCTATTACTTGCATCTCGCCATGCGAAAGGCGGGGCTCGGCGATCGCTACCATGACATGCTCGGCCCCTGGCGCGAGATGCTTGCCAGCCGGCTCACTACTTGGGCCGAAACCAACAGCCCTGACGTGCGCTCGGATTGTCACGCCTGGGGCGCCAGCCCGAACATCGAGCTGTTTCGCACCGTGCTCGGCATCGACTCCGCCGCGCCGGGCTTCCGCAAGGTGCAGATCGAGCCGCACCTCGGCAAGCTGGCCAAGCTCTCGGGCTCGATCCCCCACCCGAAGGGGGAGTTGTCGGTTAGCCTCGAATTGGTCGATGAGGAACTACGCGGCGAGTTCTACCTGCCAGGAACCGTCGAGGGCGACTTCATCTGGCGCGGCCAGCGCTTCCCGCTGAAACTCGGCGCTTCCAAGCTGCGCATCCGCTGACTTAACCGCAGAGCTGCAGAGAACGAAAAGTAACTCGCTTGAGTTCCTATAAGTTCTCCGCGCCCTCTGCGCCTCTGCGGTTAGTAATCTATTTTCTCCGGGTCCTTTCCTTCCACGCCTCGAACTCCTTCTCCATCGACGGCGTCCACTTGCTGTCGATCTGCCCCGGCGTGTACTTGCCTTCCCGCAGCATCTGGTGGCCCCACTCGTCCCGCAGCCGCACGTCTTCCGAGCTGTCTACAACCTTCTCGGCCAATTGTGGAGGGATGAACGTCAGCCCTTCGGGATCGCCCAGCACGACGTCGCCCGGCATCACCGTTACTTCTCCAATCCGGATCGGCACGTTGATGCCGACGAGCATCACGTCCTTCAGCGCCGAGGGATGGAAGTCGCGCACGTATCCGGTGAAACCCTTGATTTCGAGGAGCCCAGAAAGGTCGCGCACGGCCCCGTCCACCACCACGCCGGTGCCGGTCTTGGTGTAGATCGACGTCCCGAGGTTGTCGCCGATGAAGGTGCCCTCGTCGATCTTGCCAAAAAGATCCACCACGACCACGTCGCCGGGCTTGAGAGTGTCGATCACCCAGGCGTTGTGCAAGCCCACCGTCGAGCGGCCTTCTCTCTTCGCGTGCTCGACGAGGACGGCGTTCACGTCCGGCCGCACCGGCATGAACAACGCCGTGACCGCGCGGCCCACCAAACGCTTGCCCGGCTCGGTGACAATCTGCTGCCAGTTGCCCTCGAACTGGTGACGGTAGCCGGCCTGTTGCAGCACCGACCAAGCCTCTTCGGCGGTCACCTCCCGCATCCGCTCGAGGATCGAATCCGGCACAAGTGGCCGCCCGTCCTCGGACCGTTCGCCCTTCCATTCCCGGGTGAGATCGATCCGCATCTCCCGGTTGAACGTGCCAAGCTGGGCGCACAACGCGTGGGCTCCGAACATAACGAAAACAGCAGGAACAAGACTGCGGGATATCGGCATGGGGTCCTCTGAATCCCTTACCCTACGCGAGCGCACCCCGGCTGTCAAGCCGAACAGCCTCACCCTCGCAGCAGGTCCGCCAGCTTCTCCATCGCCGGCTCCAGCCGTTGCCGGCGCGTGAGTACTCCGCCGAACAGGTCGCCCAGCCGCGCGAACCGCTCGGGCGCGTTGCGGAGGTGGAATTGCTCCGGGCGAAGCCCGGCCGTCACCTCGCGCCAGGAAAGCGGCGTTGCCACCGGCGCTCCTGGGTAGGCACGCAGAACATAAGGCGCGGAGATCGTCTTGCCCTTGCCGTTTTGCAGGTAGTCGAAGTACACCTTGCCCTTCTCCCGGCGTGCCACCGCCCGCGGCGTGGTGAAAAGGTCCGGCCGCTCGGCGGCCGCCAGCCGCGCCAGGATCTCGGCGAAGCTCCGCGTCTGCTCGTATGTGTAGACCGGCTCCAGCGGCACGTAGATGTGCATCCCGTCGCCCCCGGTAGTCTTCGGATAACCTTCCAGGCCCAGGTGCTCCAGCTTTCGCCGCACCAGTTGCGCCGCCTCGACAATCCGCTCAAAGCCGCACTCCTGGGGATCCAGGTCGATCAACGCGAAATCCGGATGGTCGAGCGATCCCACCCGGCTCATCCACGGGTTCTGATCGATGCAACCGAGGTTGGCCAGGAACAACAGCGACGCCCGGTCCGATCCGATGACGTACAGCTTCGGCTCGCCTCCGTCCTCGGCGATCTTTTCCCGCCGGATCCACTCCGGAAATCCCAGCACCGCGTTCTTCTGGAAGAAGTGCGCCTCCACGATGCCGTTCGGATACCGCTTCAGCGACAGCGGCCGGTCTTTAAGGTGCGGCGCCAGCAATTCCGCCACCGTGTCGTAGTAGTTGATGACGTCGCGCTTGGTGTAGCCCTCGCGCGGATAGAAAACCTTGTTCAGGTTCCGGAACCGCAGCGTCCGGCCTTCCACCGTCACCAGCGCCTCGCCGGTCGCGCCGCCAACAAGTGGAGCGCCCACCCTCGCCCCGGTATCTTGTGTCTCCTCCCGAACGCACTCCCGCGCATCGGCCTCCGGCCGCAAGCCTACGAACACCGGCGCGCGCAGCCGCCCTTCCTCGGTCCATGAGTGGAATCGCACCGTGCACACCAGTTCCGGCCGCACCCACTCAACCGGCTGCGGCAGTTCCGGCGTCGCCGCGAACGCGCATTGCGCTCCGCCGCGCTCCTCCAGCAACCGGTGGATGCTCTCCATCAGCTTGCGGTCGAAGCCCGTGCCAACGCTGCCCGCGAAGACGAGCGCGCCTTTGTCCCAAATACCCAGCACGAGCGCGCCGAAGAAATCCCGCTCGCCCTTCGTGTACCCGCAGATCACGAAGTCCTGCTCGCGAGTAATCTTCACCTTCAACCACTCGCGGCTCCTGGCGGGCTCGTACGTGCTCGCTGCGCGCTTCGCCACAATCCCTTCGAGACCGCGCGCCTTCGCTGCTTCGAGTAACTCCGCGCCCTTGTCTTCGAAATACTCCGACAGCCGCACCGGCCCGCCCGGTTTCAACACCGAGCCCAGCAGCCGCCTGCGCTCCGCAAGCGACGCCTCCCGCAGGTCCCAGCCGTCCAGATACAGCAGGTCGAAAACATAGAGCGCCACCGGCCGCGTGCGCGCCAGGTGCGCCACCGTGTTCGCGTCCGTGGCCATGATCCGTGGCTGGAGTCGCGAGAAACTCGGGTGCCCTTCCTCGTCAAGCGCCACGATCTCACCGTCCAGGATGGCGCTTGCGGCAGCCAGGTGATGCGGCAGAACGCTCAGCTCCGGGTACTGCCGGTCCATCGCGTTCCCGTTGCGCGAGACTAGCCTCACTGCGCCGTCTTTCACGAAGCACAGCGCGCGGACGCCGTCCCACTTCACCTCGAACAGCCACCCCGGCTCGGCCGGTGGCGCTGCCGCCGGCGTGGCCAGCATCGGCGTCAGCGCCTCCGCCATCCCGGCGTGCACGGCACCGGCACACGGCGCCCCCCCGCCTCGCGCGCTGGATTGCGCCGCCTCGTGCGCCGGAAGATCCTTGGCGATTTCCTCTTGCGTCCTCCCCGTCAATACGCTCCAGGCGAAGCCCTCCGGGTCCCAGCCGGGCCGCGCCTCGGTGTCCCTCTTCTTGATCAGCAACCACTCGTTGCCTTTCCCGCGGCCCTTCATCCTCACGAGCGCGAACTCGCCGCGCAACTTCGCCCCTTCCAGGCGGAACTTGAGGTCGCCGCGCTTAATTTCTTCCTCCACGCTGCGCTCGCCCAGTGGCTCGTACGTGCCGCGATCCCACAGCATCACGCTCCCGGCCCCGTAGTTGCCTGGGGGAATGTTCCCTTCGAAGTCCCCGTATTCGATCGGATGGTCCTCCACCATCACCGCCAGCCGCTTGGCCAGCGGCTCCAGCGTCGGCCCCTGCGGCACCGCCCACGATTTCAAAGCGCCGCCGACTTCGAGCCGGAAGTCGTAATGGAGCCGCCGGGCGTGATGCCGCTGGACGCAGAACCGGCGCCCCTCAGCCCGGTCCTTCCTCCTTGGCTCCGGCTCGGGAGTCCTTTGAAATGATCGCCTTCTGGAATATTCTTCGAGCGACACTTGATGTCCGGCGCCCCGCCTCCGTTGAATCTCCGCTAATCAAATGATAATATTAGAGAAACCCCCGAGGGGCACTGGAGGATCATTATGGCATCCAGCGTCTGGAAAGGCCACCTCACGTTCGGTTTGGTCTCGATTCCCGTCAAGCTGACCGCCGCCGCCCGGAGCGAGACCATCAGCTTCAACCAGCTTCACAAGGACGATAACTCGCGCATCAAGCAGGTCATCTACTGCCAGGCCGAGGATAAGCCCGTCCCCCGCAGCGAACTCGTCAAGGGCTTCGAGTACGAAAAGGACAAGTACGTCGTCGTCGACGAAGAGGAGATCAAGAAGTTCGCTCCGAAGACGGCCAGGGTGATGGAGATCCTCGAGTTCGTCAAGTCCGACGAAGTCGATCCCGTGTACCTCGAAAGCTCTTACTACCTTCAGCCGGATGAGGCGGGCGAGAAACCCTACAGCCTGCTGTTCGAGGCGCTCCGCCGCACCGGCTACGTGAGCATCGCGAAACTCACCATGCACAACCGCGAGCACGTGGTTGTGCTCCGGCCCGGCAAGCACGGCATCCTTCTTCACACGATGTACTACCGGGACGAGATCCGCGCCATGGACGAGTTCCGCACGGATACCTCGCAGGTCAAGGACAAGGAACTCGATCTCGCGGTCACGCTCATCGCGACCCTGGCGGGGGCCTTCGAGCCCGAGAAGTACAAGGACAGCTACCGCGAGAACATCCGCGCGCTCATCGACGCCAAGATCCAGGGAGCGCAGGTGGTCGAGCCCCCCGCCGCCCAGACGATGGCCCCGGTCATCGACATCATGGAGGCCCTCAAGGCCAGCCTCAACCAGCTCAAGAAGGCTGTGGGCACCGCCGCCGAACCCGCCCGCGCCGCCGTCGTCGAGATGCCCGCCGCCGCTACCGGTGGCGCCAGCAGCAAGCGCAAACGCGCCGCCCGCTGAAGCCGGGGATCAGGCGGTCACAACCCGCAGTCCAGCCTTGGTGAACCGGGTGAAATCCTTGGTGTCGGCCGTCGCCACCGAGGC
Organism: uncultured Solibacteraceae bacterium; assembly: GCA_964478455.1. Classification (GTDB taxonomy): domain Bacteria; phylum Acidobacteriota; class Terriglobia; order Bryobacterales; family Bryobacteraceae; genus CAYZJD01. The sequence continues at coordinate 6,313 of CAYZJD010000259.1, forward strand.
ACCGACCCGCAACGCAATAGCGGCGATCATGCAATCGGCCAGCGAACCCTTGCGTCTGCCTGTGGCGTTGAATAACTGGGCCGCCGCCTCGGCGTCTGCACGAACGAGCGGTACGGGCTCCTTCACAACCGCCAGCACTTGATCCACTTCGATCTGCTCAACGGGCCCGCACATGAACTCCGCCCAGGCCACTGAACTCACCCCGACCGCGGCGCCTTCCTTGATCCACTCGCGAAGCCGGCGAGATTCGGGCAAAGCCGGGTCCAGCGACCGAACGATGAAGCTGGCGTCCAGGTGGGTCATCGCCGCCCTGACCTCTCGAGCTTCCTCGACCAAGCTTTTCGCTCCGCCCGGACATTGCGCGCCCAAGCCTTCACGTCGATGCCGCTCTTGGCCACCGCTTGTTGCAGGCGGTCGAGCGCGGCCAGCGCCTCCGCCCGCTCATCGGGCACGCTGGCAGCGGCGGTCTTGACCGCCCTCCGAATTGCCTCGGACTTCGAGATGCCCCACTGCCTTGCGAGCCGCTCCAGCGACTGGACCGTGTCGAGATCTAGCGAGTAGGTGGACTTGACGGTGGGTGTGGCCATAGCAGTATTATACGGCCATATTCAAGATGCCGGCCGCACCACCCGCCGCTC
>CAYZJD010000260.1:0-6937 GCA_964478455.1 uncultured Solibacteraceae bacterium
GTATGGCGCTCGAGACGCGCGGCCGCTGGCGCTCATTGAGGCCAACCACCTGGGGCAGATCCGAACGGGGGCGGCCTCCGGCCTGGCCACGGACCTCATGGCCCGGGAAGGCGCCGACACGCTCGGCATCATCGGCAGCGGTTTTCAAGCGCGGACGCAGCTCGAGGCGATGATCGCCGTGCGCCGCGTGCGGCTCGCGCGGGTGTGGAGCCGGACGGCGCAGAACCGGGAACGATTTGCCCGGGAGATGGCTGGGCGGTTTGGGCTACCGGTCGAGGCGGTGGAATCGGCGCGGGCCGCGGTTGAGGGTATGGACATTGTTGTCACCGCCACCAGCGCGCGTGAGCCGGTGATCGAAGACGGCTGGGTGTCGCCGGGCACGCACGTCAACGCGACCGGCTCCAACCAGGCCGGGCGGCGGGAATTGCCGGGGGAGCTGGTAGGCAGGGCGGACAGAATTGCGGTGGACTCGATGGAGCAATCGCGGATGGAGTCCGGCGACCTGCTGCTGGCGCTGAATGAGACGGGCTGGCAGAGCAGCCGGCTGGTCGAGCTGAAGGATGTCGTTTCGGGCAAGGTTCCGGGCCGCCAGACACCGTCGGAGGTCACGGTGTTCAAGTCAAACGGGTTGGGCCTGGAGGACGTGGCGGTGGCCGGGTGGCTGTATGAGGAGGCGGGGCGGCGGGGATTGGGAAAGGAACTGCGGGTACTTTATTCCTGAGCGGACATCTGCTGGTCCGATTCGTGCCAGGCGCTGATCTTCAGGCGCCTGCACACCCAGCACAGTCCCTCAGTGGAGGTAGGGGCGCAGGGCGATCCGCAAACGACGCATTTGGACTGCCGGCCGAGTTTGTCCACCTGGATCGAACGCCGGGCGTTCTCCAGGATTTCCTGAGGAACGATCCGCTCGGTCGCCGGGCTTTGTTTGCGTCGCATCGAAGCCTGATCCGCCCTTCCACTATAAACCAAAACCGGGGTGCAAATGCAAACGCGAAAGTACTAGGCCTGTACTAGGCCGCTTCGTCCAGACGGACGACGTAGGCCGCATCCAGCGCCGAGGAGCAACGGGGGCACTTCTGCCCCGCTTTGACGAACTGCTTCCTGCCGGCCAGGATGACCTTAGCCCGTACCGTGTGAGTGCAGATCCAGCAATGAACCCAGCCCAGGCTCTCTTTGCTGGTTGCGACGTTGTTCACTGTCAAGAGCGGCTTTAGCCGCTTCGGCTTCCCGCTCGCAGCAGGCGCGCTCCGATCGGCCCCGCACGAGGGAGAAGCACTGGTGTTCTTCAGGAGCATATCGAATCCCCTCCGTTCGCTCTATAAGACGCGGAAACCAGCGATTTGGATGCTAGAAAATGCGAGAATCCGCGGTGCGTCTCTCTCGCTCCCGGCCGGCGGGGCCTTCCTGGTAGCCTGTGAGAAGCCAGGAGTCAGAAGTCTATGAGCAAGATTGCGTTCCTATTTCCGGGGCAGGGTTCCCAGCATGCAGGCATGGGGAAAAGCCTTGCCGATTCCTATCCTGCGGCCCGGGCGGTGTTCGAAGAGGCAGACAGAGTGCTCGGCCTCGCGCTGTCCGCGATGTGCTTCGAAGGGCCCGAGGAGCAGCTCAAGCTGACGGAGAACACGCAGCCGGCGCTTCTGGCGACATCCGTGGCGGCACTGGCAGTGCTGCGGGAGAAGGGCGTCGAGCCCGACTACGTCGCCGGGCACAGCCTGGGGGAGTACTCGGCGCTGGTGGCCGCGGGCAGCCTTGGGTTTGGGGATGCGCTCCGGCTGGTTCGCAAGCGCGGCCAATACATGCAGGAAGCTGTGCCGCCGGGCGTTGGGGCCATGGCTGCCCTGCTGAAGCTGCCGGAAGGCCGGCTCGACGGGATCCTCGAACAAGCCGCGCAGGGGGAGGTAGTGGCGGCGGCCAACCTTAACTCGCCAGAGCAGGTGGTGATAGCGGGGCACACCGGGGCGGTTAATCGGGCGGTCGAGCTTGCCAGGGCCGCGGGGGCGCGCCGCGCGGTGCTGCTGCCGGTCAGCGCGCCGTTCCACTGCCCGTTGATGAAGCCGGCGCAGGACCGCCTGGCGGCGGACCTCGAAGCCACGATCTTCGCCGATCTGACGTGCCCGCTGGTGAACAACTGGCAGGCGCGCGAGATCCGCGCCGGCGCGGAGGCACGCCGGGGCCTGTACGAGCAAGTTCCGAATCCGGTGCGATGGACCGAGACGATCCGTTGTCTGATTGCGCAGGGCGCGGCAAAGTTCATCGAAGTGGGGGCCGGCGGCGTGCTGACCGGACTTCTCCGCAGTATCGACGCCTCGGTCCAGGGGCTGAAGTTCGGCGAAGCGGGTGATTGGGAGAAGGTGGCGGCGGCAGCCATCCGCCGGCAGGACTGCCGTCGTGGCGCGCAAGACTGCGCGCTCCACACTCACCCGGGCGCGATTGACTAGAATAAGAGTCGCTCTATGCGCGGATATCGTGGTCTGAAATTGCTGCCTGTTCTGGTCCTCCTTTGGATCGCCGCCGGGTGCAAGAAATCGCCGCCGGCCAACGTGGCCGCCACCGTGAACAACCGCCCCATCACCAACGAGGAGGTGGAGAAGCAGTACGCAGTGCAGTTTCCCGCACCCGCGGAACGAGCAAGCGAAGACCTGATCGCCATCCAGAAGCTGGAGATTCTGCGCAGCCTGATCGACAACGAGATCATGCTCCAGCGGGCCGAGAAACTGGGGCTGATGGCCGTGGACGCAGACGTCGAGGCGAAGTTCAACGAGCTCAAGGCGCCTTATACGCAGGAGGAATTCCAGAAGCAGCTCGGGGCGCGGAAGATGACGGTGGAGGAGCTAAGAGCGCAGTTGCGGCGCGACCTCAGCATCCAGAAACTGTTCAACAAAGAGATCACCTCGCACGTCACCATCAGCGACAAAGAGGTGACGGAGTTTTACAACGCGAACAGAGACAGCTTCAACCTGGCCGAGCCGCAGGTGCACATCGCTCAGATCGTGGTCACGCCCGGACCCGAGCCGAACCTCCGCAACCTGAAAAACGACGACGCGCAGAACGAGAAGCAAGCGCGCGAGAAGGTGGACATGATCGCCGGCCGGCTCGACAAAGGCGAGGACTTCGCCATGCTGGCGCAGAACTACTCCGAGGATCCGAACACGGCGCCAAACGGCGGCGACCTGGGCTTCATTCCGGAATCGGCGCTGACCAAGACGAGCGTCGAGCTGCGGAGCTACGTGATGCGGATGCAGCCGGGCCAGACCTCCGACATTATCCACAATCCGGAAGGCTACCGGATCCTCAAGATGATCTCGAAGGAGCCGGCCGGGCAGCGCGACCTCAACGACCCCCGCGTGCAGCAGACGATCCGCGAGACGCTGATGAACCGCAAGGACCAGCTCTTGAAGGCGGCTTACTACGAAGTGGCCCGCAACGAGGCGCAAATCGTCAACTATTACGCCCGCAGTATTTACGACAGGATGAGCGGCGTGAAGAAGTAACGGCGGGAGTCACTGGCCGGCGCCTGGAAGCTGACCCTGACGGCTTGTCTGTTGCGCCGCCGCTTCCTTTCGCACTTCCTCGAAGTAGCGCTGGACGTAGTGCTGGTAAATGAGCGGGATCTCGTCGCGGTGGATCTCGCCGCCCGCGTCGGCATGGCGGGCGCTGCGGCGGGAGTAAGCGGTCCTCAACTGGTTGTGGCTGGAGGCGACCTCGACGGTGAATTCACCGGTCACGTTCTGGGCGCGCTTGCCGAGGATCTCGCTGATCTTGCCCATGGCGGCGAGCTGTTCGGCTTCGCGGAGTTCCTTGCTGCCGTCCTCCTTGCCGATGCCGCTGCGCTCCCGCGGGGACGAGTCGGGACGGCCCGTTCCCTTGTCGGCGGCTTGGCCGCGGGCGGCCTGGGCATTTTCGGGACCGGGCCCCTCCTCGCCGGCCTGCTGACCTTCTCCGGCCTCGCGGGATTGCCCGCGGCCTTCGCCGGGCTTCCCCATACGGCCAGAGGCTTCGCGCATCGCCCCCGTTTGCGAGCCCTGCCTGCCGGCGACTTCGCGCTCGGACTCCACCGCGGGCGGCTGGATCTTCAGCTTCGCCAGCAGGTCGGCCATGGCGTTTCTGAGCTTGTTGAGAAGGTCCGAGTCTTCCGCCGACGGTGGGGGATTCTTTCGGGTGGCTGGCGGCGATGCAGCACGCCCGGTCGCGCGGGCGTCTTCCCGGCTTTCGACCTGGGGCGAGGGCGCGTCATTCGAGGATTCCCCTGATCCATCGAGGCTGTCACCCGAGGAGGCGCGGTCACCAGCGGGGCGTCTGCCGAGGACCTGCTCGTCCGAGGCAACCTCGGCTTTCGGCGCGTCAGGCGCCTGGAATTGCGCCTCGTCAACCGTCTCGATGCCGTCAAGGGCCGCGACCGGTTCCGGCGCGGGAACCCGCGGCTTTGATGTCCTGGCTTGATCCGTGGCGGTTGCTTGCTTCGCGCCCCGCCAGGAGTCGAAGACGACGTGCGCGATGGGCGGGCGCAGATCCAGCGTCCGGCTCAGGCCGTAACGAAAAAGGAACAGCCCGCCCGCGGCGAGCAGCAGCAAGGCGGCCAGGCGAACCTGCGCGGGCATGACCACCGGCAAGCCGTCCGCGGCGGAGATGCCGGCGCTGAGCGACTCAGCCTGCCGCCACTGGGCGGCGCGAAGATCCGGAGAGGCGCCTCGTTTCCGCGTCTCGCGAAAGAACAGAGCGGTTGACAGGGAATCTGAGAGCCCGAGGCGGCGATCGATCCGCTGAGCCAGCACGTAGTCGGAGGGAAGACGCCGGGAAGCTCGGAACAGCCCCCAGCCCAGGCCCGCCGCGAAGAGGAGGAGGAGCCAAGGCCAGTTCACAAGCCGCGTGCCGAGGAGGAGAAGCAGAACCAGGCCGCCAGCCGCCATCGCGGTAGCCAGGCACGCGTGCGCGAGGATGCGGTTGGCGAGAACGCGCTTTCTGGCGCGCCGGAGCAACTGGTCGAGTGGAGAGCGCACGGCTCGGCCCTTCATTCGATTATTGCAGAAAGGTTCTGAGCCGGCACACAGCTTTCAGCGATCGGCAGTCAGCCACGCCGTCATTCAGGGATACCAGCGCAGTCGGTGAGGGCTTTCGCGGGCCAGAATCTTACCGAGGACTTACCACGCACGTGCGGAGAGATCACCCACGTGTCAGAAGAACCGCGCGGCGGTGACAACGCCGACGGATGGGATCGCCCAGTGACCGTGGGTCTCGTCGCACTTCGTGCTAAGCCCTCGCCTCGCCAAGCCAACTCAGCAGGCCGTTCATGACCGCTTTGAATTGTTCGCTGCGAAGGCTGCCAAGTTTGCGAATCGCCCACGATGCCGGGTATGTCGAGACACCCTGGACAAGAAACGCACCGGGCTTGAGGAAAGGAACGGACACCGCAATCTCGAAGGCAGAACCACGAAGCGAGGTCGTGTGTGGCACAACTGTAACAATCGCCCGGTCGGCATCGCCATGAGGCACGCTCATGATCAGAACTGGCCGGGTCTTCGCCGCCATCCCCAGGTCGAAGAGCCAGACCTCACCGCGAGCCGGCCGCATTCTCTTCCTGGTCGAGGAGCTCGAACAGCGACCTGCCCGCCTCCCCGATCTCTTCGTCGCTCAGCGGTCCAGAGTCCAACGGGAACTCGCGGGTCCGGCGCAGAATCTCGACAACGAATACCTGCTTGTCGGCGGCCGGCAAGGCTTCGAATTCCTCCAGAAGCTGGGCGGCCTGCTTGCTCATGACTCAACGGTACCGCGCGGGCCAGGCCGCCCGCAAGATGCCGGAGGGCCTCAAGCTGCAACGCGCTATCGACAACTCCAGGTCCGATTGAGTCGGCAGCGGGACTCTATCGAACGACGGAACCACTTCGATCCCGCTTCAGATCGACACAAAAGCGCTCGTGCCGGACTTTGTGATCGCATTCAGGCTGCCGCCAGTGGAGCGCCGGCACTCGGCGGAGTAGCCGGTGGCCACCACCTGGAATTCCTGAATCGCGCTTTGCGGCTCCGTGAAGATAATGAAGTTGGATCGTTCGCCGCCGCTAATGCCGCCGACCAGATGAATCCCGAGCGGCAAGAAAGTTGCCCGCGCGCGGCGACGTTCGCTAGGATGAAGTCCTTAAGGATGTTGCGCTTCGAAACCGCCGGCGAATCCCACGGGGAGTACCTGGTGGCAACTCTAGTCGGACTCCCTGCGGGCGTGCCGGTCTCCCTGGACACGATTAACCGGGAACTCTGGCGGCGGCAGCAAGGTTACGGGCGCGGGGGGCGCCAGAAGATCGAGGCGGACCGGGTGGAAGTTGTGGCCGGGGTGCGCCACTCGCAGACGATCGGCTCGCCTGTGGCGTTGCTGATCCGCAACAAGGACTGGGAGAACTGGAGCGAAGCGCTGCCAGTGGAGGACGCCGAGGGCGCCGAGGACAAGAAGAAGCCAGTCACGCGGCCACGCCCCGGACACGCGGACCTGGCCGGCGCGATCAAGTACAACTTTCACGACGCCCGCTACGTGCTCGAACGCGCCAGCGCGCGAGAGACGGCGGCGCGGGTGGCGGCCGGAGCGGTCGCCAAGTGCTTCCTGCGCGAGTTCGGCGTGGAAGTGCTGAGCCACGTGATCGCCGTAGGCGGAGCGCGTTTAGGGCGCGCGGCGTCCTGGGATGAGATCGTTGCGCTCAGCCGCCGCGATGAAGTGCTCCTGGGTTGCGTGGATGCGGAAGCGGAGCAGCGGATGAAGGAAGTGGTTGACGAGGCGTACCGTACCGGCGACACGGTCGGCGGCGTTTTCGAGGTGGTCGCGCACAACGTGCCGCCGGGGCTGGGCTCGCACACCACCTGGGACTCGCGGCTCGACGGCCGCATCGCCCAGGCGATCGTTTCCATCCAAGCGGTGAAGGGCGTGGAGATCGGGGACGCCGAGGAGGCCTCGGCG
>CAYZJD010000261.1:0-3850 GCA_964478455.1 uncultured Solibacteraceae bacterium
ACTCGGGCGGCATCGCGACGGACCTTCACTATCACACGGTCGCGCCGTTCCACCTGGCGGTGAAGAATGAGCACCCTACCCGCGTTGTTGGTATGGGCGGACTCTGGATTTACAGCGATGGACGCGAAGTGCCGGACACCTTCCTCAACGCTGCCGACTACCCGAGCAAGTTCTCGGTTCTGGTGCAGTCGTCACAGAACAACGCCTACGGCCCGGTGACCATGATTCGCGGCCAGCACGCCACGATGCTGCTCGGCGACGATTGGGAGGGAAGAGAACTGGATCACATCCGCATCGTCCCGGAGAAACCGTTCGCCGAGGAGTTTCTCAAGAAGCACGGCAAGGACGAGATCATCATCCCCGGAGCCGGCAACGAAGGCGATGCCAGGCACGTGGACAATTTCTTCGATTGCATCCGCTCGCGGCAGCAACCCGTCTGCGACGCCGACCTGTCGTACAAGGTGATGGTCCACATCGGCCTGGCCGTTCGCAGTTATCGCGAGGGCAAGGTTTTCTACTTCGACCCGGTGCGCGAGAAGGTGCTAATCAGCGTGCCGTCGTAAGTGCCAGGTGAGAGACGGGTGAGTTCGGGCGGAACAGAGCGACGAGTAGGGCCGGTCCAGATGAAGGACGTGGCCGCCCGGGCGGGCGTGTCCATCACCACGGTGTCCCACATCCTGAACGCCACGCGCCCGGTGGCCCCCGCGACGCGCGCGCGGGTCCTTCAGGCGATCCGCGACCTGAATTACGTGAAGAACGCCATCGGCCGGCGGCTGGCGCGCGGGCGGAGCGACTCTTACGGGCTCATCATCTCCGACATCGAGAACCCGTTCTTCGGCGAGCTGATCAAGAGCTTCGAAGCGGCCGTGCAGGAGAAAGGCTGCGACGTTCTGCTTGGCGCCACCGGTTACGACCCGGAACGAGCGCGGAAAGCCGTCCACCGGATGATCGAGTACAAGGTACAGGCCGTTGCCGTCATGACGTCGCAACTCGAGCCGGCGCTGGTGGACGAACTGGTGGCCCACGACATTCCCGTCGTCCGCCTGGATGCCGGTTCGATCGCGCGCGGCCGGAGTAACATTCGCGTGGACTACACTGTCGGCGCGATGGAAGCGGCCACCCACCTGCGCGACCTCGGCCACAGCCGCATTGGTTTCATCACCGGTCCTCTCAACCGGGTCTCCTCGGTTACTTACCACGAGGCATTCCTGGCCGCCCTCGGAAAACTCGGGCTCCCCGAAGCTCTGATGGTGGAGGGCAACAACAACACCGACGGCGGAGAGGCCGGCGTGCGCGCCATGCTGAGACAGCCGGAGCTGCCGACGGCGATCCTTTGCGGCAACGATCTGGCGGCGCTCGGCGCCATTCGGGCGCTGGCCGAGGCGGGTCTTCGAGTGCCGGGCGACGTGTCCGTCATCGGCGCCGACGACATTTCCTTCGCCCGCTACGCGATGCCTGCCCTGACCACAATCCGGGTGCCGCGAGACCGGCTGGGCCGTCTCGCGTTCGAAGCCCTCGAGCGAATGATCCGCACCAAGCGGCGCCTGCCGCAGGAGACGTCCCTCGAGACCCATCTTGTCATTCGGGAATCCACCGGGCCTGCCCGGAGCGCCAGCGTTCCGTGACCCTGCTCTGCAAGCCGTCGTCGGCGCGAGTAGGGTAAGCTTTCAGCTTGTCTTGTCCTTTTTGGAGAGACGGACCTCATGAGCGAAAAAGTAAAAGTCGGAATCATCGGATCGCAGTTTCAGGCGGATATTCACGCGGCTTCGTTTCAGATCGCGCCGGATGAAGCGGAGGTGGTTGCGGTGGCTTCGCCCACGCCGGGCAACGCGGCGGCGCTGACCCGCCGCTATGGCATTCCCCGCGTGTTCACCGATTATCGCGAGATGCTCAAGGAAAGAGACATCGAGATGGTCACTCTGGCCACGCCGAACAGCCTCCACGCGCCGATGACCATTGACTGCGCCCGCGCCGGCAAGCACGTGGTCTGCGAGAAGCCGCTGTCGATGACGATCGAGGAAGCCGACGAGATGGTGGACGTGTGCAAACGGGAGGGCGTGCTTTTCATGTACGCCGAGGAGCTGTTCTTCACGCCGAAATACGTCAAGGCCAAGGAAATGGCGGACAACGGCGCGTTCGGCAAGGTCTACCTGGTGAAGCAAAGCGAGAAACACTTCGGCCCGCACAGCGCCTGGTTTTGGGACGTTGATCGGTCTGGTGGAGGAGTGCTGATGGACATGGGCTGCCATGGGATCGCCTTCTGTTATTGGTTCCTGGACCGCTCTCCCATCAAGAACGTGTACTGCCAGATGGGGACTTACGTTCACGCAGACAAGACCAGAGGCGAGGACAACTCGCTGTGCATCCTGGAATTTGAGAACGGCGCCGTCGGCCTGGTGGAGGACAGTTGGGCCCGCCGCGGCGGCATGGACGACCGGGTGGAAGTCTACGGCGAAGGCGGCGTTACTTATGCCAACCTGCACATGGGCAACGCGCTGCCCACCTTCAGCGAATACGGCTACGGCTATGCCGTCGAGAAAGCCCCGAGCACCAAGGGCTGGACCTACCCGGTGTTCGACGAGTTGTGGAACTACGGTTTCCCCCAGGAGATGCGCCACTTCGCCCGCTGCGTCCGGGGCAAGGAAGAGCCGATTGCGACGGGCGAGGACGGCCGGGTCGTGATGGAGGCGCTTTACGCCGCCTATGCCTCTGCCCGGCGCGGCGCCAAAGTCGAGCTGCCTTTCCGGCCCAAGGGGATCAAGAAGCCGATCGACCTTTGGCTGGGAGAGTAAGCTCGAGCCCGGGCCGCCGGCAAATCGACACCTGCTACGGTTCGCAGCAAGTGCGGCGTTATAATTGTGCCGTCATGAGAAGTGCCAGTGCAGCCCTTGCATTTGCCTTGAGCCTTGCGGGCCAGTCGTCGCCTCCGCCGTCTCAGCCCTCCGCCTCTCAGTCGCAGCAGCCGGTGGCGCGCGCGACTGTCCAGGAGGTCGTGCTGGACCTCATCGTGCGCGACAAGAAGGGGAAACTGATCCGCGATCTCCGGCCGGAGGAAATCGAAATCCTGGACGAGGGGGCTCCCCAGAAGCCCACCGCGCTCCGGTTGGTCACAGCCGCCGATCCGGCGGGCCGCGCCACCGAGGCCGCAGCTTCCAAAGTGTCCGACGCGCTGCGCCAGAACCGTCTGGTTACCTTGCTCTTTCAGGGTCTGGACGAGGAGGGCCGCCGCCGCTCCCGCGAGGCCGCCCTGGATCTGCTGAGAACGGAACTTGAGCCGAACGTGTACATGGCGGTTTTCGCCATCGACCAGCGACTGCTCGTGCTCCAGCACTTCACCAACAACCGCGAGTTGCTCAAGAAGGCGATCGAGCGCGCTACCACCGGCCATTTCACCCAGTTGTTTGCCGACTCCGAAACCGTCCGCAAGCAACTGGATCAGGCGCGGGCGGACCAGACGGCCTCGGCGGGCGAGTCCTCGTCGAGCACAGCCGCCCGCGGTGTGTCGGCCACGCAGGTCGCCGCTGCCACCGAAGGCCAGATGGCTCAACTGACACTGAACATTCTTTCCGCGTCGGAGAAACTCAGCCGCTTGCAGCAATCGCAGGCGTCCATCTTTTCGATCCTGTCGTTGGCCAGGGAACAGGCCTCGCTCCCGGGCCGGAAGACCATCGTCTACTTCTCCGACGGCCTCGAGGTCGAGGAGGCCATGATCGAGCAGTTTCGCAGCAGCATCGGGGCCGTCAACCGCGCCGGTGTGAGCGTTTACGGCGTCGACGCCAGAGGGCTGACGATCGAGTCCCAGACCGCCTCGGCGACGACGAGCCGCGCCCTGGGGTCTATCCCGGCGAAG
>CAYZJD010000261.1:3860-6937 GCA_964478455.1 uncultured Solibacteraceae bacterium
GCCGGGCCCAGCAGCAAACTGAAGGATCCGTGACCGCGGACCAGGTCCGGGCTCTCGACACGGCCCGTGGCAGCATTCACGCCAATCGGCAGCAGTCGCTGGAAACCCTCGCCACCAGCACCGGCGGCTTTCTCATCGCCAACACCAACGACCTTCGCGGCCCGCTCCAGCGGATTCGTGAGGACATCCTGACTTACTACGAGTTGTCTTACGTCCCGCCGATCACCGAGTACGACGGCAAGTTCCGCAAAGTGTTGGTGAAGGTCAGCCGGCCCAACGTGAGAATCCAGGCGCGCAACGGCTACTTCGCGCTACCGCCCGCCATGGACCCGGTGCTCGCTTACGAGATGCCGCTCCTCCATGTGCTGAGCGCCTCGCCCCTTCCGAAGGCCTTCGCGTTCCACGCGGCGGCGATGAAGTTCGGCCAGCGGGAAGGAAAGCGGCAATACGCTTTGGTGCTCGAAGTGCCGCTGAAAGAGTTCGCTGCCGCCGAGGATCCAGCCAGGAAGCTTTACCGCACGCACCTTTCCGTGCTGGCTCTTGTCAAGGACGAGCAAGGCCAGGTTGTCGACAGGTTCGGCTACGACTTCCCGTTCCAAGGCCCGCTGGACAAGCTGGAGGAGTTCCGCAAGCGCCGCTTCCAGCAAGCCTTCGGCGTGGACCTGGCGCCGGGACGCTACACGGTGGAATCAGCGGCGGTGGACCGGGCCGGGGAGCTCAAGGCCAGCGCCCGCCGGACCTCGCTGGTCGTCCCGCCCACGTCGGCTGCCGTCGGAATCAGCAGCCTTTCGCTGGTCCGCCGCGTCGATCAGGTGACCGCCCCCGACCCGGCTGATCCGTTCCAATTCCAGGACAAGCGCGTAGTGCCGATGCTTGACAACACGGTCCTGGCAACGCCCGGACGGGGGCTGTCTTTCTACCTCATCGTTTATCCCGGGCAAGGGGATGCGACCAAGCCCCAACTGATTTTCGAGCTCTCCAAGGACGGAGCGCCCCTGGGGACTGTAGGCGCGGAATTGCCCCCTCCGAACGAACAAGGAGTGATCCCTTACATTGCTTCCTTCCCGCTGGAAGCTTTCCCGCCGGGCCAGTACGAGCTCCGGGCGGTCGTCAAGCAAGGCGCCGGCGCCGCCGAGGAAAGAGCCGTGTTCAACGTCGAGAAACCCGCAGGCGGGGGCTCGGGCGAGGGCAATTAGGGCGGTTCGTCAAATACGGTGACAGGCTCCGCTGTCCCCAGCGGCAGCGAACGCCCGTGCTTCGATCTTCACTTCTAACCGCCTGAATATGCTAGTCTGAAGGATCTTCTCCCCTGGAGACGACATGGGATCGTTCTCTGGCCCGGGGAGGGGCGTTCTTTCCTCTGGCAGCGGGAAAGCGCCTGAAAGTTCAGAATGCGGACAATTGATCTGATACAGCGGAAGCGGAATGGCGAGGAACTGACCTCCGAGGAAGTGGCCTTCCTCGTGAACGGATACACACACGGGGAGATCCCGGACTACCAGATGGCGGCCTTTCTGATGGCCACCTTCTTCTCGGGCATGACCGAGCAGGAAGTCGGCGCGCTGACCAACTGCATCATCGGCTCGGGCGAGACGATCGACATGTCGTCGGTGCCCGGGGTGAAGGTGGACAAGCACTCCACCGGCGGAGTCGGAGACAAAACCAGCCTGATTGCTGCGCCGCTGGCAGCATCGGCCGGCGTGGTGGTGCCGATGGTCTCCGGGCGGGCGCTCGGCCACACGGGCGGAACGCTGGACAAACTGGAGTCGATTCCCGGCTTTCGGACCAATCTGACCATCGACGAGTTGCAGGCTCAGTTGCGCGAGGCCGGCCTTTGCTACGTCAGCCAGACGGAGCAGGTCACGCCGGCCGATGGCAAGCTCTACGCCCTGCGCGACGCCACGGCGACGATCGAATCGATCCCGCTGATCGCGTCTTCGATCATGTCGAAGAAGCTGGCGATGGGCATCGACGCGCTGGTGCTGGACGTGAAGGTGGGCAGCGGCGCCTTCATCAAGCGGCAGGTGGAAGCCAGGCGGCTGGCGCAGATGATGGTGGCCATCGGCCGGCGCGCCGACAAGCGGGTACAGGCGCTGGTGACCGACATGAACCAGCCGCTGGGCTACGCGATCGGCAACGCGCTGGAGGTGATGGAGGCGTCGCAGACGCTGCAAAACGTCGGCCCGGCGGACCTGACGCGGATTTCCCTCGAGCTGGCGGCGCGCATGATTTACCTCAGCAAGCAGGCAGCCACGCTCGAAGAAGGGCGCGAGATCGCGCAGCAGAAGCTTCTGGACGGCTCCGGTTACCGGAAGTTGAAGCAGGTGATTGAGGCGCAGGGCGGCAACCCGCAGGTGCTCGACAAGTTCGAGCTGCTTCCCAACGCCAGCGGCGTCCGCGAGGTCCTCTCACCGCGCGGCGGCTTCGTCAGCGCCATTGACGCCGAGGACGTCGGGCGGGCGGCCTCGATGATCGGCGCGGGCCGCGATCACAAGGACGACCAGATCGATCCGGCGGTCGGCGTGATTCTCGAAGTCAAGACCGGCGAACGGGTCGAAGCAGGCTCGGTGCTCTGCCGGCTCTACTACACTTCCGAGGAGCGGCTCGACGACGCGGCGCAGGTGATCGAGGACGCGTTCCGCATTTCGTCGCACCTCCCCGAAGAGCGGGAACTCATCCTGGAAGTCGTCGGCTGACCCGCGGCGGGCCATGGGGCGGTTCACCGGGCTGATCGGTCTCGCGCTGATCCTCGCGGCCGCCTGGCTGTTCTCCACTCATCGCAAGTCCATCCGCTGGTCGCTTCTTGCCTGGGGGCTGGGACTCCAGTTCGCGTTCGCCTTTCTCGTCCTGAAAACGGGTTTCGGCCGTGTGTTCCAGGCGGCCAGCGTGGCGGTGAACGCGCTGCTCGAATACGCCGAGCAGGGAAGCGCGTTTGTCTTCGGGCCGCTGGGCGCGAAGGCCGGGCCGCTCGGGGTCGTTTTCGCCTTCCAGGTGCTGCCCATCGTCATCTTCATCGCCTCCTTGTTCTCCGTCCTGTACTACCTGGGCGTCATGCAGATCTTCGTCCGCGGCATGGC
>CAYZJD010000262.1:0-4338 GCA_964478455.1 uncultured Solibacteraceae bacterium
CTGGAAGCTCCACCCTCGCCTCCAGCTCTACTACGGCCTGCGCTATTCCCCCGACACCGCGCCCGTCGAAGTCCACGGAATGGACGTGATTCCGTACGGCTGTGACTGCAACAACTTCAGCCCGCGCTTCTCCCTTGCCCTCGACCTCGGCGGCGGCTGGCTGTCGCGGGCCTCCTACACCCTCTCCTTCGGACAGATCCCGCAGGTGACGTATCAGCAGGTTCGCAACAACCCGCCGCACGTGCGCTACATTCAGGCGCAGAATCCGGACCTGGTGAATCCTCTGCGCGGCGTGGATCTCAGCAACGCGAACGGCCGCTACTCGCCGACGTTGCTCTCGCCGGACCTCGTCTCGCCGTACGCGCACCAGTACAACCTGGCGCTGGAGAGGAAGGTCCGGCACGCCACCCTCCGCCTCGGTTACGTCGGCAGCCGCACCATCAAGCTGATCAACTCGTTCGTCATGAACCGCGCCGATCCCGTGCCCGGCATCCCCCTCACCACCGCCACCGTGGATCAGCGGCGCCCCGACCCCCGATACTACGAAGTGAAGCACATCATCAACGGCGGCATCGCCTACCTGGACGCGGCCCAGGCCAGCTTCGAGATGCCGCTGGCGCGGGGCCTCTCCTGGGGCGCGGCGTACACGTTCGGAAAAGCGATCGATGAAGGTCCCGACTACTCCTCGACCGCCGCCAACGCCGACTTGCTTACGGCGCGGAGTCAGTGGCAGTACGACTCGTTCAAGGACAAGAAGGGCCTGAGTAACTTCGACTCCACCCATGCCTTCTCGCTTTACTACAACTACGATCTGCCCCCTCTCCCGGGCTCACGCATGGGCTGGCTGCTCAACGGCTGGCAGCTTTCCGGCGCCGCCCTCCTGAAGTCCGGCACCCCGCTGACCCTCTATCTCGGCTCGGACGCCCCCGGCTTCGGCAACGTGGATGGCGGGCCGAGCGACCGGCCGCACATCCTTGATCCCTCCATTCTCGGCCGCACCATCGGCGACCCCAACACCGCGCCGCTCATCCTTACCCGTGACCGGTTCGCCTTCATGGCCCCGGGCGACCACCGCGGCTCGCTCGGCCGCGGCACCTTCCGCAAGTCGGGTATCGCCAACCTGAACACAGCGCTGACCAAGCAGTGGCGGCTGAGCGGAAAACGCGAATGGACGGCGCTCCTTCGCGGCGAGGCCTACAATCTCACCAACACGCCCCAGTTCGACGAGCCCCAGCGCAACCTCACCTCGCCCAGTTTCGGCCGCATCACGAATACGCTCAACGACGGCCGCATCTTTCAACTCGGCCTGCGGCTGATCCTGTAACCCCCAAAAGGGGTCAGCCTGATCTGCCCCATTTTTCCGAAGCGGCACTCGATCGTTCCGGCTCGGCTTGAATCGGCCCCCGTAGGATCTCCGTGAGCCCCCGCGCCGCCCCCGCTGTTCACCTATAATCAGAAAATTGAAACTCGAAGCGTTCGGGGCGAGCCACGTCGGAAGCGTCCGCGCGAACAACGAAGATTACTTCCTCATCCTCCCTGAAATCGGCCTTTACCTCGTTGCCGACGGCATGGGCGGCGCGCGAGCGGGGGAACATGCCTCACGCATGGCCGCGGAAACCGTGGCCGACCATCTGCGCTCATCCGGCGCGCGCAGCGCCGAGGCGGTGCAGGCGGCATTCGAGGAGGCGCACCGGCGGGTCCGCGAGGCGGCGGCGGCTGACGACAGTCTTCAAGGAATGGGCACCACCCTGGTGGCGGCGCTCGAAGCCGGCGACCGGCTCCTGATCACCAGCGTCGGCGACAGCCGCGCCTACCTGCTGGAGAACGGGCAGTTGCGGCTCCTCACCGTGGACCAGACCTGGGTCCAGGAGGTCGGCAGGCCCCTCGGCATCGAGGAAAGCGAACTGCGCAACCATCCCATGCGCCATGTCCTCACCATGGCCATCGGGGCCGCCGCCCCGCTGCGCACCCGCCAGCAGGAGATCGACCTCCGGCCGGGCTTGCAGGTCCTCTTGTCAAGCGACGGCCTCCATGGCGTGGTCGATCCGGATACGATCGCCGATGCCCTAAATTCCGGGCAATCTTCCGAAGCTACGTGCCACTATCTTATCGACGCCGCGGTTCGGGCCGGCGGCCCGGATAACATCACCGTAGTGCTGCTGCGCGTCGCCGGGTAGCACGGAATCGCCCGCGGCTTCCGTCCGGAAATCGATGGGCACGAGACTTGTCTTTTACCTGATCCCCCTCAGCCTGCTGGCGCAATCCCCGCCGGAGGCCGGCGCGCTTCACGTTCGCATCCTCACCGGCCAAGGAGCCGTGCATGCTCCCGGCGCGACTTCCCGTGACTCGCTGGCCGTCGAGGTCAGCGATGAGGCGGGCCGCCCCGTCCAAGGCGCGGCGGTAAGCTTCCGGCTCCCGCAAACCGGCCCTGGCGGACTGTTCGCCAATGGCTTGCCGACGGAAATCGTCATCACCGGGCCGGACGGCCGCGCCGCCGTGGGCCGCATGCGGTGGAACCGGACTCCCGGTCCCTTCCAGATCCGCGTCACCGCAGCAAAGGGCCCGCTGCGAGCCGGCTTGCTGGTCCATCAGTCAATCGCCGGCGGCCGCAGTGACGCGGCGCCCGGGACGCCTGCCGCTGCCGGACCGCAGCCACCTTTGGCCGGCGCTCCGGGAGCGATCGTGCTGCCGCCGTACAAGCCCCGCCGCCGCTGGCTCACTCCCATGCTCGTTGCGGCGGGTGTCGCCGCCGGTGCAGTCGGGGCCGGGCTCGCCTTCGGTCGCAGGGACGCCTCTGCCGCCGGCGGGGCCTCCCAGCCGCCGCTCAGCGTCGGGCCGCCGGCCATCACCATCGAGGCCCCGAAATGAAGCGCCTTTCGGCCACACTGCTTCTCGCAGCCGCGCTCGCCTGCGCTCAGCCGGCCATCGATCCTCCCGTCGTCGGCTACTTCCGCGACGCCCGCGCCGTGGCCCGCCCCGTCTATGGCGTGGCCGGCAGCTTCGTTCTCGGTGCCCCATTGGACTTCACCGTTCTGGCGGCCTCCTCCTCCGGCCTCGCCACCTTCGTCAACACCCCGGATCGCCTGCTTCAGATCAACGAACGGGGCCGCATTGTCCGCGAATGGGTTTCCCACGGGACCGCCCTGCTGGCCTCCTCCGAAGACGGGTCGGCGGCCCTCGCCTGGCTCCCTGCGACCAGCCAGTTGCTCCTCTGGAGCGAAGCGCCTCCCCCTCGCCGCGGAACGCGCCTCCTCACCATCGACCCGCTTCAAATCGCGGGCACCGTCGTCTCCGTCGGCTTTCGCAGCGGGCGCCGCCCAGCGCTTCTCATTCAGCGTGACGCCGGCATGTGGCTCGCCCAGCTCTCCCCATCCACCGGGAGCTTCGAGCGCGAGGAGCCGCTGGCGCCTGTCACCTCTCCCGCCCTTCTTCTCCCCGCCGGCGGAATCCTCTATGGAGCCGGCCGGGAACTCGTGTTGATGGCTGCTAACGGCTCCGAGCGCAGGCTCGCCGTTGGCGGAGCGGTCTCGAGCCTCGCCGCCATGGGCGACGGCTGGATCCACGTCGCGCTTGCCGGCGGAGAGCACTACGCCCTGCGCCTGACAAACAGCGAACTCGCCCTCTACCGCATTCCCGAGGCGGCCCCATGAAACCTGCGCTTCTTCTCGCCTTGCTGCTCGCGCCATGGTCCCTGGCGGCCGAGATCAGGCTCTTTGCCATCGTCGATGGCGTCGAGCAGCCCGTCGGCGAGTCTTACATCGTCGGCTCCGTTCCGATCGGCGATTCGCTCGACACGAAGTTCCGCATTAGGAACGTGTCCGAGTCCGCGCTGGTGCTGCACGGGCTGAGCGTTTCCGGAGTGGGTTTCCACTTCCCCAAGGACAAGGACAACCCGGTGCTGCCGCTCGAGATGGCCGCCGGAGGAACCGTCGGTTTCCATGTCCCCTTCCAGCCGCTCTCCTCGGGCTCCTTCAGCGCCAACCTCAACATCAACGGCGTCCGCATGACAATCCTCTACGGCACGGCCGCCGTGGGCGTGACCGTTTCCCTGGTTCAGGATTCCGGTAAAACCTCGCTCAACGCCGGCGACACCATCGACTTCGGCAAGGTATTCATCGGCTCAAAGATTGCCTGCCGCTTCGAGATTGCGAACCCGGCGGGCGTCGCGCTGACGGTGAGGCGACTCGCCGTCACGGGGACGGTATTCAAGGACCCAGTAGACCTAAGAGCGCCATTTGTGCTCGAGCCGGGCGGGACCGCCTCTTTCGAAGTCACGTTCGAGCCGGTCGCCGCCGTCCAAGCCCAAGGCACCCTCGAGCTCGATTCCCGCGTCTATGT
>CAYZJD010000262.1:4348-6920 GCA_964478455.1 uncultured Solibacteraceae bacterium
TTCGGCGTCGAGCCCCCCCAGCCCCGGATTCTGCTCGAGTCTGCGACCTTGGGAGCCCGACAGCAAGCGAAGGTGAGCGTCGGGCTGGAACCCGCGCCCGCCCATGACGTGCAAGGCGAGCTTACGGGTGAACTGGCGCTCGAGCTGAAGCCCTCCGTCTCCACCAAGGGCGATCCCGCCGTCCTGTTCCTCGCCTCCGGCGGCAAGTCAATCAAGTTCCGCGTCGCCGCCGGTCTCGACGCCGCCCGTTTCGGCGACCGCGCCGACGCCGAGTTCCAGACGGGTACCACCGCTGGCACGTTCGTGCTCACCGCCAAACTCGGCAAACACACAGTGCAGACCCAGGCCGAGATTCCCCCCGCCGCCGTTGTGGTAAACGACACGAGAATCGTCCGCTCGGCCACCGGCTTTGAGGTCCGCGTAACCGGCTTCGATACCTCCCGCACCGCCTCGCGCGTCGCCTTCACCTTTTATGACCGCGACTTCAATGTCGTCTCGCCCGGCGCTGTCTCCACCGATGTCGCCGCACCGTTCCGGCACTACTTCGATAACACCGACCTGGGCGGCATGTTCCTCCTCCGCGCGGTCTTCCAGGTCAGCGGCGACCCGCTCAAGATCATCGCCGTCGTCGCCGAACTCACCAACGCCCACGGCGCGACCAAGACCGAGCGAATCGGCATCCCCTAGAAAACCGGTGACAGGCTACGCTTTCCCCTGCCGCCACGAGCACGTCTCCACAAGATCAGGCCCGCGAGAGTTTATGCCCGCGCGGAACGGCCCCCTGCCGCCCTCCGCCTCCCCGGCTTCAACGCCGCCTCCCGTGGCGCCCACCGCGCCAGCCGGTAGGCGCGGCTGTGGCCGCTGGTGAGATTCGAAATCGCCACCGTTACAGCGCCGCCCACGTCGCAGGAGTATGTCTCCTCGATCCATTGCCCGGCTGCTGCCTCCGAGTGACATACCGGCAAAGCCTGAAGGTCCTGCCGGCCTTCGAGCGAAGGCTCGAACGGGAAACGAATCTCGTCCCACAGCGTGATGTCGCCCGTGGGCTGGCCGTCCGCCGCAAGCCGGCTGCACTCCAGGTAGCGGAAGTGCCCGAGGTTGTGGACCGGCCTGTACCTCCTCGAGATCCTCAACGGCGCGTCCCCCGGCCCCGGCAGCGCCTGGCCCTTCTCAAACAGCGGATCGAACGAGATGCGGGCGCCGCCTTCGGCCTCCCGCCACACGCCGAAGTATCGCGTGAAGCGGTCCCGCAGCAGGTAGCCCGCCTGTGCATCGGCCTGAACCGCCAGGCCGATCGCGGTCGCCGAGCGCGCGTACGCCGAGCGCTTCACCCGCCGCTCGAAACGCTCGCGAAGTTCCCGCGCCACCAGCGGAAGCTCGCTGCCGCCGCCGGTCACATAGATGGCTTCGAGCCGTCGTGCGTCGCCCTTCCCCCTCTCCTCGCCGGAAAACCCGTGCGAGGCGAGAAGATCCTCCACCGCGTGCAGCGTCTCGTCCACCAGCGGCCGGCAGGCGTCGTAGAACTCCGCTGCCGGGACGCTCACTTCACCCAACCCCGGCCGCACGCAGTCGAGATCCACCGTGATCTTCCGCGTGTTGGGGTGAATGGATTCCTTTCGCTCGCGGCATTCTTCGTGCAGCCGGAACACCTCCGCCTGCGTCAGGCGGTCCCGCTCCTCCTGGCTGAGGTCCGCCCGCCCCAGCGCCAGCTCGGCCAGCAGTTCGTCGAAGTCATCCCCGCCCAGCGTCTCGATGCCCTCCGACGCAAGCACCGTGTGCGATCCCTCGCCCACATCCACCAACGAGGCATCGAATGTTCCGCCGCCGAGATCGTACACGAGCAGGCAGCCTCTCCCGCCTTTCTGGCTCGCCCGCTGCCGGTGGCCGAACTCGATGCTCGCCGCCGAAGGCTCGTTCAAGACCCCCAGCACGGAAAAGCCGGCCAGGCGAAAAGCCTCCGCCGTCAGGAAACGCTGGTTGCTGTTGGAGTTCGCCGGAACTCCGACCACGACCTCGAAGACTTCATCCTTCTTCGCATCCAGGTTCGAGCGTTCGACAAGGTCGCGGCGCAACGCCGACGTCAGTCCTCGCAACAGGCGGTGCATCGGCAGAACCTGCCCGCCGATCTCCACCGGCGTGTCCAATCCCGCGCGGCCCAGCAGTCGCTTCAGCGAGCGGACGATCGTCCAGCCCACCTCCGCTTGCGCCGCCCACGCCTCCCAGCCGTAGCGAACCTCGCCGCCTCGCACGGCCACCAGCGGCGCGTACCAGTCCCTAACCGCTCCGTCGGGGCACTCGAAGGACACTACCGGGTAGTTGCCGCGATCCGCGAGCGCCGCCACGATCCTCGTGGTGCCGAAGTCAATCCCAAGTTTCATTCTTCGAATCTCAAGGTAGCACAGGCCCTCGACGCCAGCGCCTTACAATGAAGCAATCACCCAATGACCCGATCGCCAAATGACTCAATTCCGGTGGCGTTGTCCATCGCCGGCTCCGACCCCAGCGGCGGCGCGGGCATCCAGGCCGACCTGAAGACGTTCCACCAGTTCGGCGTCTACGGAGAGGCTGTCGT
>CAYZJD010000263.1:0-6903 GCA_964478455.1 uncultured Solibacteraceae bacterium
CTGCGCCGCGCTGCGTATATTCCTTCTCGACGCGGACCGGCGAACTCATGCCGAACTTCTGCACGAGCGCGAGGTGGAGGAGGAGGAAGACGGTGGCCAAGCCGGGCAACACGGCAACGTGGAAGCCGAAAAAGCGAGTGAGCGTCGCGCCGCCGACATCGTCGCCGCCGCGCAGGTAGCGGGCGATCGGCGGGCCGATCCATGGGATGCTGGCGGCCATGTCGGTGCCAACCTTGGTGGCGAAGTAGGACACTTCGTTCCACGGCAGCAGGTACCCGCTGAATCCGAAACCGAGCGCCAGCCCCAGCAGCACGATCCCGCTGAGCCAGGTCACTTCCCGCGGGCGGCGGTAGGAATGGAGGAAGACGACGCTGAACATGTGGACGAACGCCGCCAGGATCATCAGGTTGGCCGACCAGCTATGGACGGAGCGCACCAGCCAGCCGAATTCCACGCGCGTCACGATGAACTGGACGCTCTCGTATGCCTCGGTTGGCGTCGGCCGGTAGTAGAGAAGCAGCAGGATGCCGGTGAGAACCTGGATGACAAAGAGGAACAGCGTGATGCCGCCGAAGTAGTACCAGGGCGTGGCCGAGTGGACGGGGACATGCTTGTGCGCGAGGAATTCGCGCACGCTGTCGAGGCCGAGGCGCTCGTTCAGCCATTGAGCGATGCGGACTCTTGTCGTCTGTTGCGGCATGCTTCTCTTCCCCGGCTACGCGCGGCGCGAGACAAACACTTCCTCGCCGCGCACGCGCACGGCGTACTCCTCGAGCGGCCTGGGCGGAGGTCCGGAAACCACGCGACCGTTGATGTCGTAAAAGCCATTGTGGCAGGCACACCAGATTTGGTGCGTCTGCTGCTGGTACTGCACGGTGCAGTTCAAGTGAGTGCAGATGGCCGAGTAAGCGCGCCACTCGGTCTCGGCGGCGCGAATCAGCAGCACCGGGCGGCTGCCGAATCTCACGATCTTCGCAGTGTTCGGCTTGAAGTCGCCAGCCTTGCCGACGGAGGCCTCGTTGACCACCGCCTCCGGCACCGCCGGGGGATTCATGAACCGAATGGCCGGATAGAGGAAGGAGACGATCGAGGCGATGAAGCCGCCGCCGAGAAGCCATCCGATGATGCCGCGACGCTCTGAATTCATGAATCTGCCTTTCGGAACAAGCTATTTCAGGTTCGAAAGATTGTCAAGTATAATCCAGCGGATGGCGCTCCGCTGTTCGCTCTGTACTGCCAACCGCCACAATCTTCGCCGGCCGCGACGATCTTGCCGGTCGCCCCTGTCTTCGTTTGGTTGCGGCCAAAGCCGCCTCTGTGTGTTCGCGCCGCTTGTTGTTATGCTCGCCGGCTTGCTGCTGGCGGGTGAGACGCGCACAGCCACACTCGTGTTGCGAGGACTGACCGGCGTTCAGGGCGTTGCCGTCAGCCCGCAGGGATTGCTGTTCGTCTCGCTGGCGCGGGGCGGCGGTGAGGTGGCCCGCGTTGTCGGCCGCGACGGTCTGGTCAAGCTTGCGGAAATCGACGGCGAGCCGGCAGGGCTCGCGTTCGACGCCGAGGGGATGCTGTACGTAGCCGACAGGGCGAACAAAGCGGTGCGACGGATTACGCCGTGGGGCGACGTGAAACGCGTCGCCGACGGGCTGAACGCGCCGGAGGGCGTGACGACTGGTCGGAACAGGTCCGTCTTTGTCAGTTACCCCGCCGCCGGACGCGTGACGTGGTTCCATGCGGATGGTTCGTCCACGGCACTGGCCACGGATCTGCCGGGCGCGAGCGCGATCGCGGCTTCAGCGGAGGACGACACTGTTTACGTCTCCGACCGCGAGGGGACCATTTGGCGGATTGAGAGGAAGGACAAGAAGCGGTCCCGCTTTGCCTCGCTTGAGGAAGGGCGGGTGGCGGCTTTGGCACTCGACGAAGCGGGCAGCCTCTACGCGGCGGTGGAAGGCCCCGGCAGGATCGCCGTCTTCGATCCAACGGGGAAGGAGACAGAGAGCATTCCGTTGCCTGGACCGAAGCCGACTGGGCTCGCCTTCGGCGGGCTCGACCTGAAGACGCTGTTCGTCACGGAAGCAACCACTGGGGCCCTTTACAGGTTGGCCGCACCGTACCGGTCGCAGCGGCTTCCGTGGGAGACGGACCAGCCGGTGCGCATCCTCGAGCCGCCAGACGGCGCCATTCTGAACCGGCACGACGGGGAGGCTACTACTGGCGGCTTGCGGATCACAGTGCGGGGTCTTTCCAAGCATGGAGGGACTGTACTGGTAAACGGCGTGGAAGCGCCGGTCGAAGGCGGGAGGTTCGAGACAACGGTCGTGCTGGGCGCGCAAGAGAACGAAATCGTGGCGGAAGCCGCCGGCGGAGGCAAGGACAAAGTCATCGTGCTGTGGGACCGCCACTCGTACCCGCGCTACCGCTTTTCGACCGACGACAACATCTGGTTCCTGCGGGACATCGCACGCCATGCGGAACGGTACAAGTCGATCTTCGAGAACGAGTATCTTGCGATGTGGCGGGACCTGCACCGTAAGTACGGGGCCAGGATTCACTTCAACATCTACTACGAAACGGACGGTTTCAATCTCTCGCAAATGCCGGACAAGTTCCATGACGAATGGAAACAGAACGCGGACTGGATCCGACTGACGTTTCACGCCAAGGCGAATGATCCGGACCGGCCCTACATCCACGCCTCGGCGGAAAAGATCCGCCAGGACTTCCTTCTTGTGACGGGCGAGATCATTCGTTTCGCGGGCAGGGAAGTCCTGAGCCCGTTCACCACCGTGCACTGGGGCGAGACAACGCTGGCGGGGGCGCGCGCCTTGCGAGAGGAGGGCGTGGTCGGCCTGGCCGGGTACTTCGATTCGGACGGTGAGTTCCCGCGCGTCAGTTACTATCTGCCCCTGGCTCAGTGGCAGTACGCGAGCAAGATGGATTACTGGAAGGATACAGCCGCGGATTTACTGTTCGTGCGCCACGACATCGTCATCAACACCGTGCCGCTGGAGCAGATCGTGCCGCATCTGGAGCGGCTGGCGAGCGATCCACACCAGTCCGAAGTGATGGAGCTGATGATTCACGAGCAGTACTTCTATCCCGACTACCGCGCTTACGAACCGGACTACCGCCAGAGATGCGAGCGGGCAATCGAGTGGGTGACGCGGCGGGGCTACAAGCCGGTGTTCTACGAAGAGGGATTCCTGGGGGCGGCGCCGCGGTGATGCGCCCTTCCGGGGCGCGACCGTTGCGGAGCGCGCCGCAGTTGCTTGACACGCCTGTCGGCGGCGGCATAGAACTCGGGTGTGACAATTCCCCATGTCAAACCAAGCCGCCGCGAGCTGTTCGGCCTTGCCGCCGCTCTCGGCGTGCCGCCGGCGTCGCCGGCCGAAGAGCCTCTGCCGCAGCCCGACCTCGGGAACCTGCACAAGATCATGGAGTGGGCGGCGCGGGAGCATGCGCCGGATCTGTCGTTCCTAGATGACGGCTGGCGGTCGCTGGAGGAGTGGAAGCGGGTCGCCCGGCCTTACTATCGCGGCCTGCTGCGTTACAGCCCGAAACCGCGGCCGCTGGCGGCGAAGCTCGTGACCAGGGAGCCGCGCGACGGCTTCACCATCGAGCAAGTGCGGATCAGCGCCACGGAGGCGTACGACATCCCGGCGTGGGTGCTCGTGCCCGAGAGAGGGAAGGGACCGTTTCCGGGTGTGGTGACGATCCACTGTCACGGCGGGAACTACGTCTTCGGTCACGAGAAGATCATCGGTTCCGCGGGCGAGCCGGAGTTCATCACGGAGTATCGCGACAAGGCTTACGGCCGGCCCTATGCCGAACTGCTGGCGAAACGCGGCTACGTGGTGGTGGTGATCGACGGGTTCTACTTCGGCAGCCGGCGTCTGAAGGTGGAAGATCTCGAGCCCGCCGTCGCGCCGCCCTACATGCGAGAGCGCCTCGAAGGCCTGCGGAGGCTGAAGCACGGCACGAAGGAGTGGTATGGCGCCGTGAACGGCCTCTGCCACGAGTACGAGAACCTCACGGCCAAGACGATGTTCTCGGCGGGCATCACCTGGCCCGGGTTGCTCGTCTGGGACGACATGCGCAGCGTGGACTACCTGGCAAGCCGGCCGGACGTGGACCCGAAGCGCATCGGCTGCCTGGGCCTGTCGATCGGGGGACTGCGCACGGCGCACCTCATCGCCGCCGATCCGCGGATCAAGGCCGCCTGCGTCGCCGGCTGGATGACCGAGTTTGGCTCTCAGTTGCGCAAACATCTCCGCTGGCACACCTGGATGATCTACATTCCGGGCCTCTATTCCGCGCTTGATCTGCCCGATGCGGCGGCGCTGCATGCACCGGGCGCGCTGTTGGTGCTCCAGTGTTTGCGCGACAGTCTCTACCCGGTTGCCGGAATGAAAGGCTCGGTCGAGAAGCTCGGGAAGATCTACGCGAAGGCCGGGATTCCCGACCGCTTCAAGGGCAACTTCTACGATGTCCCACACTCGTTCACTCCGGTGATGCAGGAAGAAGCGTTCGCGTGGCTCGACCGATGGCTGAAGTAAGCCGCGCCGCCGTGAAGACGATCCCGCGCTTACGTTGGTGGATCGCGACGCTGCTGTTCCTGGCCACCGTGATCAACTACGTGGACCGCCAGACGCTCTCGGTGCTGGCGCCGCTGCTCCGCGACCGCTTCGGGATGAGCAACACGGACTACTCGCGCGTGATCTTCGCCTTTCTGCTGGCGTATCTGGTCATGCAGACGGGTTCGGGCCGGCTGATGGACTGGCTGGGAGTGCGGCGGGGATTCTCGCTGACGATCGCCTGGTGGTCTGCGGCGGCGATGCTGCACGCGGCGGCGAACTCGGCCTTTGCGCTCGGCGGCTGCCGCTTTCTGCTCGGGCTCGGCGAGGCGGGGAACTGGCCGGGAGGAGTGAAGGCAGTTGCGGAGTGGTTCCCGCCTAAGGAGCGCGCTTTCGCGGTCGGCTTTTTCAATGCCGGCTCCACCACCGGCGCGGTGATTGCGCCGCCTTTGGTGACGTGGATCGCGTTGCAATTCGGATGGAGAGCGGCCTTTGTTCTTACGGGAGCGCTGGGATTCGTGTGGCTCGCGGCCTGGCTCTTGCTCTACCGCGCGCCGGAGCACCACCCGCGCATCACCGCGGAGGAACTCGCGTGCCTCCGGGCGGCGAGGAGCGTCGAGGAGCGGCAAGCCGAGAGCGCACGCTGGCGCGATCTGTTCCGGTACCGGCAGACCTGGGGGCTGGTGCTGGGACGCATGCTGGCCGATCCGGTGTGGTGGTTCTACGTCTTCTGGCTGCCGGAGTACCTCAAGCGGGAGCGCGGCTTCAGCCTGGCGATGATCGGCCTGTTCGCGTGGATTCCGTTCCTGGCTGCGGATCTCGGCAATCTCGCCGGCGGCTGGATGTCGGGACGGCTGATCCGGTGCGGCCGGTCGGTGGTCCGCGCGCGAACGGCGGTGATGTGCGCGAGCGTGGCGGTGATGCTGTGCGGCATCCCGGCCGTGCTGGCGGAAGGTTCGGCGGCCGCCGTGGCGCTGATAAGTTGCACTACCTTTGCCTACAGCGCCTGGGCCGCCAACATCCTGTCCCTTCCCGCCGACCTGTTTCCGCAGGGAGTGGTCGCCTCGGTGTCCGGGTTGAGCGGAACCGGCGCCGCACTCGGCGGCATGATCTTCACGCTGATCACCGGCGCGGTAGTGGACCGCTTCTCTTACACGCCTATCTTCGCCGCGGCAGGGGTGATGCCGCTGGTGGCGGCGTCAATCGTGGTGTGGGGCGTGCGTGGCCGCTAGGAATTGCCCCCTCCCGCTGGGAGCCGCTGTTAACACGATTGTAGGAACTCCGCGCCGGGCCGTGCGTCTATGGGAGTAGGAAGGCTGCAAGGCAGCGGGAAGGAGGAGCAAGCGATGTCCAGCCGAAGCAAACGCCTGAAGTTGCACGCCGAGATTCTGGCGTTGATTGAGCGGCGCCGCGAGGAAACCGGCGACGCGGAGCTCGGGCGCGACATGGAGCAGTGGATCCTCCGAGACGAATGGCGCGATCTCGAGCACGACATTCTCGCCAACCCCGGCGCGCTCGAAGGGATGCTGGTCCCATTGCGCCGTTCGAGGTGAAGCGCGACTTCGCTTCGCCGCCAGTCTGCGAGCGAGTCCAATGACCAGCCACGCTGGCTCGACTTCGAGGCCTGTCGCCAGAGAGTCGACGATGCTCACGTCTCCGGCTACTTTGGCAGAAGGACGCCTGGACGTTTGGCGATTGTGGGGAAAGCGGTGAGCATCCTGGTATCGAAGGTCGCCAGAGGAAGGCGTTTGCGGGTAGCCAGCTCAACGAACAGAGTGTCGTAGACGGCGATGCCCGAATCGACAGCGAGGGAAAGGGCCCCTTGCCAAAGCGTCCTGCTGGGGACCGAGCGGATGCCGAGGCGTGCGGCAAGGTGAAGCCGCTTTGGTCCATCATCGACCGCCATGACCCCCGTGCGAATCGCCATCCACACAATGTTGGCCAGCTCCGCCTCCCAGATCGCCGGCGCCGTCACTTCGCCCACCGTGTGCCAGAAGTGGCGCGCTTCGTCGACGAAGGGCTGGGTGCCGAGCAGGAAGTACCCCACGACATTTGTGTCGACGACGGCTCTCACTCGCGACCGGCCCCGATCCAACTGTCTACCTGTTTAGCGGTCGGCCGGCGGGTCTGTGTCGCCCAAGCTGCCTCAATCTGCCTCAGGATGGAGCCTCGCCCGGCAACATACTCCGCGAGGAGTTCACGAACCTCCTGCTCCATCGAGCGTCCATTGTTTCGGGCGAGGGATTTCAGCGACTTCACGACTCTCGGTGACAGCTTCCTGATGGTCAGGGTAGCCATGGTGATGTGCTAGCATGATGCTAGCACATCC
>CAYZJD010000264.1:0-4314 GCA_964478455.1 uncultured Solibacteraceae bacterium
GCAGTCCCAGTCTCCATCCACCGCCAAAGCCTCTCCCAGTGTCTGAATCGCAGCCCCGAAGCCCTTGTCTGGTTAGCGCTGATAGAACCTGGAGGTATAATCTTCGGCGTCAGGAGGTGCCTTCATGAAACAGCACATCATGGTGACGGCGGTGGTGTGCCTGTTCGCGGCAGGCGAACTGGCGGCGCTGGACAACGGCTTGGCGAGGACACCGCCGATGGGATGGAACAGTTGGAACAAGTTCGGCTGTGATGTCAGCGAGAAGCTGATCAAGGAGACCGCCGACGCGATGGTGGCGAGCGGCATGAAAGACGCCGGCTATGAGTTCGTAATCATCGACGATTGCTGGCAGGTGGACCGCGACGCCCAGGGCAACATTGTCGTGGACGCCAAGCGGTTTCCCTCGGGCATGAAGTCGCTCGCGGACTACGTGCATTCCAAGGGGCTGAAATTCGGCATTTACTCTGATGCCGGCAGGATGACATGCCAGAAGCGCCCCGGCAGTCGCGGTTACGAGTTCCAGGATGCGCGGCAGTACGCGGCGTGGGGCGTCGATTACCTGAAGTACGACTGGTGCTACAGCGACAAACAGAATACCGAAGAGTCATACGCGTTGATGCGGGACGCGATCGCCAAGGCCGGGCGGCCGATCGTGTTCAGCATCTGCGAGTGGGGCTCGACCAAGCCGTGGCTGTGGGCCAAGGACGTGGGGAACCTGTGGCGCACGACTGGCGACATTGTGGATTGCTGGGACTGCAAGGAACCGAAGTGGGGTGGCATGGGTGTCGTGCACATCCTGGACTTGCAGGTTGGGCTCGAGGCGTTCGCGGGACCGGGACACTGGAACGATCCGGACATGCTGGAGGTGGGCAACGGCGGCCTGAACCTGGAGGAGAACAAGGCGCACTTCAGCCTCTGGTGCATCTTGGCTGCGCCGCTCATGGCGGGAAACGATTTGCGTACGATGAAACCTGAGATCCGCGACATTCTGACAAACAAAGAGGCGATTGCGGTGAATCAAGACCCGCTGGGCAAACAGGGAATGAAGGTGCGGGACGATGGCGATCTTGAGGTCTGGTCGAAGCCGCTCGCCGACGGCAGCCGCGCGGTGGCTCTTCTGAACCGGAGCAAGAACGAGCGGGAGATGAGTGTGGCCTGGACGGACATTGGCTACCCGAACCACCTGGAGGCCGCGGTGCGCGATCTCTGGGCGAAGAAAGACGTCGGTAGGATGAAAGGGAAATTCACGGCCAAGGTGCCGGTCCACGGCGTGGTGATGGTTAGGATCAGCCCGTAGCGAGTGGCCTGCGGGGTGGATCAGAATCACTCCATCAGGGTGCTCAACAACAGCGGCAGGCCTCCGCGCGCCGGGCTGGCTCAGTCGTGCGTACGTGCGCTTGAGGCGTCGGGCTAGCTGGGCTGGCGCTATAGTTGAGAACGCTGCTTGGCATGGGAGGACCTTATGGGCAAGGTGAGGTTGACGCTGGCACTCGCGTTCGTCGTGCAGTGCACGGCCCAGGACCGGCTGTGGTTGCGCGACGGCTGGCTGATCGAATCGTCCGAGGTGGCGCGCGAAAGCGGGAAGGCGCTCTCGACGGCGCGCTACAAGCCGGCGGGCTGGTATAACGCGCGGGTGCCGTCGACGGTGGTGGCAGCGCTGGTGGCGAACGGAGTGTTCGCGGATCCGTACTTCGGCACGAACTTGCGGGCGATTCCGGGAACGACATACCCGATCGGTGAGAACTTCTCGAACATCGCCATGCCGCCTGGCAGCCCTTTCCGCACGCCGTGGTGGTGTCGCACGGAGTTCCGCCTGCCGGAGAGCTTTCGCGGCAAGACAATCTGGCTGCATTTCGACGGAATCAACTACCGCGCGAACATCTGGTTGAACGGGAAGCGAATCGCTGGCGCGGACTACGTCGCCGGCTCGTTTCGCATCTACGAGTTCAACATCACCGGGGATGTGACCTCGGACGGACCGAACGCGCTCGCGGTGCAGGTGTTTCCGCCGCAGCCCGATGATCTGGCGATCACGTTCGTAGACTGGAACCCGGCGCCGCCGGATAAGAACATGGGCCTTTACCAGGGCGTGTACCTGACGGCGACCGGACCGGTGGCCGTGCGGCATCCGCTAGTCGTGGCCAAGGTGGAAACGCCTTCCCTCGCCACGGCGCGGCTGACGGTGAGCGCCGAGTTGCGGAACTCCGCCGCGCGGGCCTTGAAGGGCGTGCTCCGAGGCCGCATCGAGGATCTCGCTTTCGGGCAGGAGGTGGACCTGGCCGCGCTCGAAACCAAAACGATAACGTTCACTCCCGAGCAGTATCCGGCGCTGGTGATGAAGCAGCCGCGGCTGTGGTGGCCGTGGCACTACGGCCCGCAGAACCTGTACGAACTCGAGCTCGAGTTTCAAACCGGCAACGAGGTGAGCGACCGCCTGTCGTCGCAGTTCGGCATTCGGGAAGTAACCAGCGAGCTGACCGAGAAGGGCCACCGGCTGTTCCGCATCAACGGCCAGCCCATTCTCATTCGCGGCGCGGGCTGGACGCCGGACATGATGCTGCGCCAGGACCCTGAGCGGCAGGAGGCGGAAATCCGGTACGTGCGCGACATGAACCTGAACACGATCCGGCTCGAAGGCAAGCTCGAAGACGAGAGGTTCTACGACTTGTGCGACCGGCTGGGGATACTGGTGATGCCGGGATGGTGCTGCTGCGACCACTGGGAGAAATGGGAGGACTGGAAACCGGAAGATCACCGGATTGCGGCGGAATCGCTGCGAGACGTGGCGCGGCGGCTGCGGAACCATGCAAGCGTGTTCGTCTGGCTCAACGCGAGCGACGGGCCACCGCCGGAGAACGTCGAGCGCATGTACCTCGGCGTGCTGAAGGAGACGGCCTGGCCGAATCCGGTGCTCTCCTCGGCGAAGGGCATATCGACAAAAGTGACCGGCGATCCGGGCGTGAAGATGCTCGGGCCCTATGAGTACGTGCCGCCGATCTACTGGTATACGGACACGGCCCGAGGTGGCGCGTATGGATTCAACACCGAGACGGGGCCGGGACCGGCGGTGCCTCCCATCGAGAGCCTGCGGCGGATGCTTTCGGCGAGTCGCCTGTGGCCGATGAATGAAAACTGGGATTACCACGCGGGCGGCGGGGAGTTCAGCAACCTGCGCGTCTTTACCGAGGCGCTCGAGGCGCGCTTCGGGAAAGCGAAGAGCGCGGAGGATTACGCGGCCAAGGCGCAGGTGCTCGCCTACGAGAGCCACCGGGCGATGTTCGAGGCGTTCGGGCGCAACAAGTACACGGCCACGGGCGTGATTCAGTGGATGCTGAATAACGCCTGGCCGTCGATGATCTGGCACCTCTACGACTACTATCTGCGGCCCGGCGGATCTTACTTCGGCGCGAAAAAGGCGTGCGAGCCGTTGCACATCCAGTATTCACCGGACGACCGGTCGGTGGTAGTGGTGAACTCCTACGCCGAGGCGTTTCGTGGATTGAAAGCGCGGGCGAGGGTGTACAACCTGGACCTGGCACTGAAGTTCGCCAGGGAGGCGGCGGTAGAGGCGGCGGTGGATTCGAGCAGCCGCGCATTCACGATTCCCCAGATACAGGGCCTGACGACAACTTACTTCGTCAGGCTGGATTTGACGGACAGCGCCGCCAGGCAGGTCAGTACGAACTTCTACTGGCTCTCGACGAAGCCGGAGACGCTGGATTGGGACAGGTCGGAGTGGTATTACACCCCGGTCAAGACGCACGCCGACTTGAGAGGTCTGGAAACATTGCCGGCGGTGAAGCTGAAGGTCTCGGGGCGGCCTGAGCAGAAGGGCGACGAGCAGACCATGCAGGTGACGGTGGAGAACCCGTCGAAGTTCCTGGCGTTGGCGACGAGACTCAAGCTCACCAGGGGGAAGGGCGGGGAAGAAGTGCTGCCGGTCTGGTGGGAGGACAACTACTTCTCGCTCCTGCCGGGGGAGAAACGGGAGATCAAGGCGACCTACCGGGTCAAGGATCTGGGAAAGGCGGAGGCGGCGGTGGAAGCAACTTGTGGCTTTTAGCAGGTGGCTCGCGGCGGCTTGCCTGGGGCTTGCAGCCGGTTCCGGCTCGCCGGCTCAGCAGGGGGAGTTCGGAGCGGCGGCGGGCTACGGCGCCTATCGCAACGCCAGCGTTTACGCTCCTGCGGGGAAGGCGGCGGCCGGCTTCCGCAACCGGTTTGTGTTCAGCTTGGTGCTGGGTGAGGATCTCTACCAGCGGCTTGCGGGTGAGGCCCGTTACACCTATCAGGACGGCGACCCCTTTCTTGAGGCGG
>CAYZJD010000264.1:4414-6887 GCA_964478455.1 uncultured Solibacteraceae bacterium
CCGGCGCCGTTCGGCACCGCGCGGGGCATCTTTCACCAACTCACCGCCATGGTGGGCATCAGCTATCGCTTCTAGTAATACTTCTCTGCGCAACTCTCTGCGTCCTTTGCGCCTCTGCGGTGAATGCCCGCCACTCGTTCAAGTTGAGGTAGAGTGGTTCGGAACGGAGACCACTTATGCCATCGGCATCATCGAGCAGGAGAACGTTTCTGAAGACCGCGGCGGTGACGACTGCCGCGTCCTACAGCCGTGTGTTGGGCGCCAATGACCGGATCCGGATGGGTTGCATCGGCACGGGGCCGCGTGGTCAGTACCTGATCCGGGAGCTTGGCAAGACGGGCGCGGTCGAATGGGTGGCGATGTGCGACATCTACGATCTGCGGCGGGATCAGGCGGCGACGATCGCCGGCGGCCCGGTGAAGACGTACAAGGAGCACGAGCGCTTGCTCGCCCACGCCGACATCGACGCGGTGGTGGTGGCGACCCCCGACCACTGGCACGCGCCGATTACCATCGAGGCCTGCCAGGCGGGCAAGGACGTCTACGTCGAGAAGCCGATGGTGCACAACCCGCGCGACGGCCAGGCCGTGGTAAAGGCGGCGCGCCAGCACAAGCGGATCGTGCAGGTGGGGATGCAGGCGCGGGCGATGCCGCACTATGAGGAAGCGCGGAAGCGGCACGTGGTCTCCGGGAATCTCGGCAAGGTCGGCCTGGCGCGCACGTGGTACGACGCCAACCGCGGCTACACGCTCGTGCCGCCGCCAGGAATGGAGAAGAAGCCCGAGGGTCTCGATTGGGACCGGTGGCTCGGACCAGGCCCGAAGGTCCCGTGGAACCCGAACATCTTCTTCAGCCCGTACAAGTGGCTGCATTACGACGGCGGGATGATCATGGGCATCGGCATCCACGTGATCGACACGGTCCACCACTACCTCGGGCTGACGAAGACGGCGGCGGTCGTGGCCGGCGGCGGCATCTACCACTACGACGACGGGCGGGACACGCCGGACGTGATCAACCTGATCCTCGAGTATCCGGAGAAGCTGAACGTGACCTTCGAAGCGGAGATCATGACGGCCGGGCTGCGCTCGTCCGTCGCCGGCATCGAGCTCCGGGGCACCGGCGGCGCGCTCACCGTCCACCGCTACGAGAACCTGGGCTGGGAGTTCGTCCCGAACCCGAAGAATAACAAGGGCCCGATCGAGAAAGCTCCCGGCGGGCCGCCGGAGGCAACCGAGTTGATCAAGAACTGGCTGGACTGCATCCGGACCCGCCAGAAGCCTGTGGCGAATGAAGAAGCTGGTTACTACTCCTCCGTCGCTTGTTATATGGGAGTTAGGGCCTACCAGGCGAAGAAACGCATCACCTGGGACGACGACTGGAACCTGTAAGTCCGCCGGCTGCCTCTCTGCCGCTGCTTGCCGGCTGCCGGCTACATGGCGGGCGGCGTGGCAGGCAGGTCCGAGTTGAAGATGTCGGCTATGGCCTTCCAGCTTCCGTCGGCCTGTTTCTTCCAGACGGAAACGTACTTCCCGCGGTCCTTGGCCGGATTGCCCTTGGAATCGGTTACCGTCATTTCGTAGGCGCCGTACGCGTAGCCCAGATCGCCGGAGCGGGCGATCTCGACCTTCGCTGTCTGCCACCCGAGGGAAGAAATCGAGGGCGCAAGCAGTCGCGTCCACGCAGTGCGAATAGCTTCCTTGCTTGTCGCGATGGGGGCATTCGGAGGAAACACCGCAGCGTCCTCGGCATAATACGAGAGCACCGCCTCCAGTTGTTTCTCTCCCGCCGCCTTCGACCAGGCGCCCTCCAATTCGCGGATAGCCTGCTCGTCGGCGGCGCGCGTGTCGGGAGCGGGTTGCTGTTGGGCGCAGCCCAGCAGCAGGAATCCCAGCGCGCAGCAGACAGCGCCGGCAGTACGGTTGTGTCGTTTCATGGGTGGTCTCCTCTGAGTGAAGTTCATCCCAGCAACTGGATCAATCATCCTCTAGGCGCTCCTCCAAGTCAACCTCAGCCAGGAAACATGCGGGCTGTCTCCGTGGTACAGTGGCACGACATGCCAGGGGCCACCGCCAAGACTCCGCTCAAGGACCTGTACCAACTGCGTCCGGAGGATGTCGAGCAGCCGCCGCGAACGCTGGCATCGACCCTGCGCAGGATCGGCCCGGGCATGATCCTGGCGGCCTCGATCGTCGGCTCGGGCGAGCTGATCGCCACGACCACGCTGGGGGCGCAGGCGGGCTACGCCGCGCTGTGGGTGATCCTGCTGAGCTGCTTCATCAAGCCGGCGGTGCAGGCGGAACTCGGGCGGTACACGATCGCCACCGGCGAGACCGGCCTCGCAGGTTTCGACAAGATGCCCGGCCCGCGCTGGATGGTGAGCTGGGTGGTGTGGGCCTGGGCGGTGATGGTGCTGATGACGCTGTTCCAGGTGGGCGCGATGTTCGGCGGCGTCAGCCAGGTGATGAACCAG
>CAYZJD010000265.1:0-6853 GCA_964478455.1 uncultured Solibacteraceae bacterium
GGAAAGCGGACCCGTCTCGCGATCAGCACGGCTTTGATCGCTTTCTCGGCCGCCTGCTGGGCGTCGAAGCAGAAGTCCTCCAGATACACTCCCGGAACCCTGGCGCTCGCCCTCGCCAGATTGCTGCGGGCGCGGTTCAGCCATTCCCGTGGGTCATCCGGCTCATAGCGTTCCGGAATCATAGACCACCGTGCCTTCCCGCAGGGCCGGAGCAATGACCAGCGCGTGGCTGTCCTTGTAACGTTCAATGTCCTCCGGCGTCACAACCACGACGTCCACCGCATACTCAACGCTGCCCAGATACCGGTAAATCTCCCCGGCGAGCTGTCTGCGGTGAACGGGCCCTCGCTTGATTACGAGCAGATCGATGTCGCTGTCCGGCCCCATCGTGCCCCTGGCCGCGGAACCGAAGAGCACGATTCGCTCCGGCTCGGCGATCCGCACGATCCGGCGGACGATTTCATCGAGAGCGGTCTTCGAAAGTGGCTGAACCATGCTCGCCCAGACAGTGCTTCAGTACCTCTCCGCCTTCGGCTTCCCGATGATGTCTCCGACCGTGTCGCGCCACGCTTCCTTCAGCTTGTCGTAGCTTTCGCGGGCGCCGTCCTTCACCTCGCGCGGCGCAACGGCGGCGCAGACATAGGCCGCGTCCACGATGTAGGGCGCGAAACGTGAGTTCACAATCGACTGTGGCGGCGGCTTGTGAGAGAACGCCATCAGCGCCAGCACCAGCGCCACCGCGACCACGAAGCCGCGCAACACTCCGAAGGCCCCTCCGAGCAAGCGGTCGAGCCACGAGAGCCCCGCCCATTTCATCAGTTTGCCCAGCAGCCAGCCTGTCAGCCCGCCGAGACAGAGGACGCCCACGAAAACCAGCGCGAAGCCAGCGAAGTGCGCGATCCCTTTGTGGCTCACGTAGGGCAGCAGAAAAGCGCCGGCCGCGCCATAGAACCACAGGCCCAGCGCGAACGCCAGAATGAGGGCGATGAAGCCGATGACTACTTTGGCGAAGCCGTCCTTCACCCCGCCGATCACCGAAAGAGCGAAGATCACGATCAAGACGATGTCGAGCCAGTTCACAATGTCATTCCGGTCAGCGCCCGGTAAGCTTCCTTGTACTTCTCGCTGGTCCTCCGCGCCACCTCGGGCGGCAGCGGCGGCGCGGGGGGCTGCTTGTTCCAGCGGATCGATTCCAGGTAATCACGCACGTACTGCTTGTCGTAGGAGGGCTGCGCCCCGCCTGGCTTGTACGTCTCTTTCGGCCAGAAACGCGACGAATCCGGGGTCAGCACCTCGTCGCCCAGAAGCAGCGTTTCGCCGTCGAAGCCGAACTCGAACTTCGTGTCGGCGATGATAATGCCTCGCGCCTCGGCGTAATGGGCGGCCTTGTCGTAGATTGCCAGCGTCAGCGCCCGCAGCCTTTCGGCCAGCTCCCCTCCCACGATAGATACGACTCGGTCAAACGAAATGTTCTCATCGTGGCCCGTTTGTGCCTTAGTCGCAGGCGTGAAGATCGGTTCCGGCAGCCGGTCGCTCTCCTTCAGCCCCGCCGGAAGAGGAATGCCGCAGACCCGCCCCGTCTCCCGATACTCCTTCCAGCCCGAACCGGACAGGTACCCTCGCGCCACGCACTCCACATCGATCATCCTGGCGCGCCGCACCAGCATGGAATGGCCGGCAAGTTGATCCCGGTACGGGCTCGTTTCCTCCGGATAGCAGGCGACATCGGCCGTCAGGTAGTGCGTCGGGGTCACGTCCTTCAGGAAATCGAACCAGAACACGGAAAGCTGCGTCAGCACCTTGCCCTTGTCGGGAATGCCGGTCGCCAGAATGTAGTCGAACGCGGAGATGCGATCGGTCGCCACGATCAGTAGCCGCTCCCCCAGCCGGTAGATGTCGCGCACCTTCCCTCGCGCCACCAGTTCCAGTCCCGGGAAGTTCGTTTCGAGCAGGATGTTGTCTTCGGTTGCAGTCACGGTGTCCCTCAGGGGTTCAGACAGATTTGCACGGCCTTGGCCTCGAGCACGCCCCCGACCTCGTCCAGGGTCTGGCGCGCCAGCCGCCGCTGAATGTCTTCGAACAGCTCGTTCTCTTCCTTGCGAATGTGGGTCCGCAGAAGGCCCAGGAAGTCGTCGAGCGTCGCGCGGGACGGCTGCTCGCGCAGCCGGCCAGTCAGTTGCTCCACCATGCGGTGCTCCGCGATCAGTTCCCGCACCAGAGCCGAGTCGCCCAGCTCGCTTTCGATGGCCGGAAACAAAACGTTTTCTTCCATTTTGAAGTGGTTGACCAGCTCCACCTCAAAGCGCTCCACCGCCCGCTTCGCCAGCCTGGACACGTTCTCCGGTGAGCTGTCCTCGGCCAGGGACCGCTCGCTCAGCACCACCAGCGCCAGCCCATTGTGGTGCTGGCGCGACAGTGGCACGAGCGAGGGGTCACGCAGCATGAATCGTCAGTATTACATAGGGACGTGGATCGTGGGTTCGGTCCATTATACTGGGGGTTCCGCTCACCCCTTGAAACTCTCGATCCTGATTCCGGTTTACAACGAGCGCTCCGTCGTCGAGCGCAGCCTCGCCCAGGTGCTCGCGGCGCCCCTGCCCGAAGCGATGGAACGCGAGCTAGTCGTTGTTGACGATCATTCCACTGACGGCACCTGGGCGATCCTCGAGCGCATGGCCGCCTCCGAGGCGCGCATCCGCCTCTTCCGCCACGATGCCAACCGCGGCAAAGGTGCCGCCGTCCGCACCGCTATCGCGCAAGCCACGGGCGAGTTCTGCCTCGTCCAGGATGCCGACCTCGAATACGACCCCGGCGAATACCCCCAGTTGCTCCAACCCCTGCTGGACGGGCACGCCGACGCCGTCTTCGGCTCCCGCTACCTGGCCGGCCGGCAATCGCGCGTGCTGCCCTTCCGCCACTCGATGATCAACAAGTCCCTGACGCTCGTCTCCAACCTCTTCTGCAACCTCAACCTTACCGACATGGAGACCTGCTACAAGGCCTTCCGCACCGACATCCTCAAGAGCATCCCCATCCGTTCGGACCGCTTCGGTTTCGAGCCGGAAGTCGTGATGAAATGCGCCAAGCGCCACCTGCGCATCTACGAAGTCCCGATCAGTTACCACGGCCGCACTTACGAGGAAGGAAAGAAGATCGGTTGGAAGGACGGCGTCAAAGCCCTGGGTGTGATCTTCCACTTCTGGCTTATTGATGACCTGTACGCCGAAGCCTATGGGCGCGGCCTGCTCAACAACCTCACCGGAACGCCCCAGTACCTGAGCTGGATCGCGCGCCTGTTGCGCCCTTACGTAGGGGATACCGCCATCGAAGTGGGCGCCGGCATCGGCAATATCACCGGCCGCCTCATGGGCAGGCGCTTGCGCTATGTGGCCGGCGAACACGACCCTCTCTACTTGCACGCCTTGCACAACCGCTTTCTGCGGACGCCCAACGTGACGGTCCGGCGGCTGGACCCCGAATCGCCGTCGGACTTCGAGGAGTTCGAGGGCGCTTTCGATACCGCCCTCTGCTTGAACGTTCTCGAGAATGTTGAGGACCCTGGCGCCACAGTCGCCGCGCTTGCCGGGACACTCCGCCCGGGCGGGCGCCTGCTGGTCCTCGTGCCCCAGGGCCCCAGGCTGTATGCGAGCATCGATCGGACTCTAGGGCACAAGCGCCGCTTCAGTCGCCGCGAGTTGCGTTCATTGCTCGAGCAGCAGGGATTCCGGATCGAGCGCGTTCATCAGCTCAACAAGATAGGCAAGCCGGCCTGGTGGCTCTACGGCAAAGTGCTTGGCCGCAACTACGTCAGCAAGATCACCCTCAAGCTGTTCGACAAGACCGTCTGGATCTGGCGCCGGATCGACGGCCTGCTGCCCTGGAACGGCCTCTCGCTCATCGTCGTGGCCAAGAAACCCCAGCCGCGACCGTAAGGGAGCGGACACCCATGCGCGCCATCGGTCTCGACTACACCCAGCGCACCCTGACTGAACGGGACATCCCTCCGCCGCACCTCGAGCGCGACGACGACGTCCTGTTCCGCGTCTGCGAGGTCGGTGTCTGCGGTACCGATCGTGAACTGTCCGCTTTCCGCGTCGGATATCCCCCGGCCCGGGAGGATTTTCTCGTCCTCGGCCACGAAGCCGTCGGCCAGGTGATCGAGACCGGCCGCGCCGTCGCCTCGCTCAGGCCCGGCGATTGGGTCGCGCCCATGATCCGCCGCCCCTGCTCCCCTCCCTGCGCCTCCTGTGCCCGCGGGCGTCGCGATCTCTGCCTCACCGGCGGATTCCGCGAGCGCGGCATCTTCGGCGAACACGGCTACTTCACCGAATACGCCGTCGACTCCGTGCACGACCTTGTGGCCGTACCCCCCGAGCTTGCCGGCCACGCCGTCCTCATCGAGCCGCTCAGCGTGGTGGAAAAGGCCGTCGCGACCGCATTGCGCCTTCATCCGCTCGAGCCGCGCAGCGCCCTCGTTCTCGGCGCCGGCGCCATCGGCATCCTCGCCGCGCTCGCCTTCCAGGCCCGCGGTCTCGCCGTGAGCGTGCATTCCCTCGAGCCATCCGACCACGCGCGGGTGCGCCTGCTTGAGGCCGCCGGCGTGCGCT
The DNA here is from genome assembly GCA_964478455.1 of uncultured Solibacteraceae bacterium. Classification (GTDB taxonomy): domain Bacteria; phylum Acidobacteriota; class Terriglobia; order Bryobacterales; family Bryobacteraceae; genus CAYZJD01. The sequence continues at coordinate 4,608 of CAYZJD010000265.1, forward strand.
ACCTCGCATCCATCAAGGGCGAGACTCACGATATTGTGCTCGAAGCCACCGGCTCCCCCGACGCCGCGCTCGCCGGACTGCGGGCCCTTGCGCCCGCCGGCGTCTGTTGCGTCCTTGGCGCTCCAAGCTCCGCCGGAGAGTTGCCATTCCGCGATCTCATCCTCAAAAACCAGATCGTCTTCGGAAGCGTCAATGCCAGTCCCGAGGCCTTCACCGCAGCTCTCACGGATCTTGCTCGCTTTGACCGCGACCTCGTCTCCCGCCTCATTCGCCGCGCCCGTTTCTCTGACCTCCATCAGACGATCTCCGGCCCGCCCGCCGACGCGCCCAAAATCGTCCACGTTCTCTAAAACCGGGGACAGCCCGCATGTTTCCCCGGAGTTGACACCCCGGCAAACATGCGGGCTGTCCCCGGTTTACACTGAAACCTCATGGCCTACCGTTTCCGCCACGCCATCTGCAACGAGGTGTTCGAGAAGTGGGGATTCGCCGAGACCTGCAAGGCGGTCCGCGCCGCCGGCTACGCGGGCATCGAGATCGCCCCGTTCACGCTCTCCAATAACCCTGCGTCCATCCCGCCCGGCAAGCGCAAGGAGTACCGCTCCATCATCGAATCTGAGGGACTTCAGTTCGCCGGGCTCCACTGGCTGATGCTCACTCCCAAGGGACTCCACGTTACCGCGCCGGACAAGGAACTCCGCGACAGAAGCTGGCAGCATGTCCGCGACCTCGTCGACCTCTGTGCCGACCTCGGCCCGAACGCCGTCATGGTGTTCGGCTCTCCGGCTCAGCGCTCAGCTACCGGCGGCCTGAGCCGCGCCCAGGCGACAAAGAACTTCATCGACGGGCTGTCCTGGGTGGTGCCGCATGCGGTCGAGCGTGGCGTCACCTTCCTCGTCGAGGCGCTGCCGAAACCCTGCGATGTGGTCACGACGTTGGATGAGGCCGCATCTATCGTTCGCCAGATCGACAGCCCGGGTATTCGCACCATGTTCGACGTTCACAACGCGATCGATGAGACCGAGCCGCACGCCTCGCTCGTCGAGCGCTACTTCGATTTGATCCGGCACGTCCACGTCAACGAGATGGACGGCCGCCATCCTGGCACCGGCTCCTACGACTTCAAGCCGGTGCTCGACGTGCTCAAACGCCGCGGCTACACAGGTTGGGTCTCGCTCGAGGTGTTCGACTTCAGCGCCGGCCCTGAGCGCATCGCCCGCGACTCCCTCCTCTACCTCGAAAAGGGGTCAGCCTGATCTGCGCCATTTTTCCAGTCGTGGAAAAATGGCGCAGATCAGGCTGACCCCTTTTATGGAGAGAATCGTCGTCACAGGTGGCGCAGGCTTCATCGGCTCCGCGCTCGTCCGTAGGCTTCTGGCCCAGGGGGCAGGGCACGTCGTCGTTATCGACAACCTCCACACCGGCAAGGAGGAAAACCTCGCCGGCGTGCGCCAAAACGTGGAACTGCACCGCGCCGACATCCGCCGTTGCGAGGAGATCGCGCCGCTTCTGCGCGACGCCGCCCTTGTCTTCCACCTCGCTGCCATCCCGTCCGTCCCTCGCTCCATCAGCGACCCGGTTCCCTCGCACGAAACCAATATTGACGGCACGTTCCAGGTCCTTCGCGCCTGTGCGGACGGCGGCGTCGGCCGCGTCGTCTACGCGGCGTCTTCTTCGGCCTATGGGGGCAGCGAGATCCTGCCCAAGCGCGAAACAATGCCGCCGGACCCGAAATCGCCCTACGCGGCGCAGAAACTTGCCGGCGAGTACTACGCGAGCGTCTTCGCCTCTTGCTTCGGCCTCGAGACTGTTTCGCTGCGCTACTTCAACGTCTACGGCCCGCGTCAGGACCCATCAAGCCCGTACTCCGGCGTCATCTCCGTGTTCATGACCGCGCTCCTCGACCGGCGCCCGCCAACCATCTTCGGCGACGGCGAGCAATCCCGCGACTTCACCTACGTCGAAGACGTCGTCGAGCTGACCCTCAAGGCGGCCCGCGCGCCCGGTATCTCCGGCCGTCTCTATAACGCGGGCAACGGGAACCGCTACACGCTCAACCACGTGTGGCGCACCCTTCAAAACATCGAAGGCGTCGAAATCCCGCCGAGCTACGTGCCGCCCCGGCCAGGCGACGTACGCCACTCACAAGCCGATACCACCGCCGCCCGCCGCGACCTCGGCCACGCCCCACGCTTTTCCCTCGAAGAGGGCCTGCGCCAGACCCTGGACTGGTACCGCCGCCACCG
>CAYZJD010000266.1:0-6850 GCA_964478455.1 uncultured Solibacteraceae bacterium
GCACGGGGCGATCTCTCCGCTAAAATGCATCGGCCCCGACCAGTTGAAGATCACCAGCCTGCGCACCCGCATCGAGGAAGGCGCGATTCAGGAAGTGATTCTCGCCACCAACCCGACGGTGGAGGGTGAAGCGACCGCGGCCTACCTGGCCCGGCTGCTGAAACCGCTGGGGCTGCGGGTGACGCGCATCGCGATGGGGATTCCGGTCGGCAGCGACCTGGAGTTCGCCGACGAGGTCACGATGACGAAGTCGCTCGAGAACCGGCGGGAAATGTAGGACTCACCGCAGAGGCGCAGAGGGCGCAGAGAAGAACTACAAGAGGACGGAAATCGGGTTGGTTTCGCGCAGGCCGTGGGCGGTCACGCCGCCGATGTCAACCTCGATCAACCGGTTCGGCTCGCGTGGCCAAGCGAGCTCGACCTTCAGATAGTTGTCGCTTAGGGCCATCCCCCGCTGTTCGAGCGTCACCACGGAGAGTCGCTTCCCCACCATTGATTGCCTGAACTCGAGGTTCTTCTTGGCTGCCAGGTCGCGCAGGATACGGTTGCGCCGCTTCCGGACCGGAATCGGAACCTGGCCCGCCACCGCGGCCGCCGGCGTGCCGGGCCGTTCCGAGTAAGTGAATACGTGGAGGTAAGTGAACGGCAGGCTGTCGATGAAACGGCGGCTTTCTTCAAACTCCTCTTCAGTTTCCCCCGGGAAGCCGGCCATCACGTCGGCGCCGATGGCGGCATCCGGCATGAGCCACCGCGCCTTTCGGATGCGGTCTTCGTAATGGCGGGGGCGGTACTTGCGGTGCATGCGGCGGAGAACGCGATCGCATCCGGACTGCAACGGCGCGTGCACGTGCCGGGCGATGCGGGGCGAGGCGGCCATCAGCTCCAGCAGATCGTCCGAGAGATCCATCGGCTCGACGGAGCTGAGCCGCAGGCGCTCGACTTCGGTCTCATCGAGCAGCCGCCGCACCAGGCCGGCCAGGCGCATCGCGCTGCCTGGTTCCCTGCCCCAGCGGCCGAGGTTGATGCCGCTGAGCACGACCTCGCGATACTTGCGGCTCAACTGCCGTACCTGCTCGACCACTTGATCGGCGGGCGCGCTGCGGCTGCGGCCGCGCACGAACGGGATGATGCAGAACGAGCAGCGGTTGTTGCAGCCGTCCTGGATCTTGAGATTCGGGCGCGTGCGGTCGCCGGCGGCATCCGCGACCGGGGCCGCCAGGAACTCCTGCTCGGCAAAGATGTCGCCGACGACAATCAGGCCGTGGTAAGGCGCGCCAGCCGCCTCCTCGGCCACAATCTCGGGGATGCGGGCCTTGTGCGAGTTGCCCACCACCCAGGTGACCCCGGGCATCGAAGCGAGTTCCTGCGGCGCGCGCTGCGCGTAGCAGCCGGTGACGAGAATCCGCGCCAGCGGGTTCTCGCGGTGGACGCGGCGCAGGGCCTGGCGCAGGTCTTCGTCGGCCGAGGAAGTCACGGTGCAACTGTTGAGGATGACCAGGTCGGCGTCGGCCGTGTGCCCGGCGTGCTCCAATCCCATACGCGCGAGCGAAGCCTCGAGCGCTGCGCCGTCGGCCTGCGTCGCGCGACAACCGAAGTTTTGGATGAGGAACTTGCCCACCTCTTTCGATTATAGGGACACGGGCACTAAATCGCGGCGCCGTGCTTCGCCAGGAGAGTTTCGAGGTTGCGCGAGAGAATCATCTGCTTCTGGTCGCCGGTGAGGAAGGCGTTCTCGATGCGGCTGATGACGGTGGCTGGGCAGTTGATGGAGAAGTCCGAGCCGAACAGAACGCGGTCGGGGCCGATCTTCTGGACGGCGTATTCCAACATGCCGACGCGATCGTGGCCATAACCGGACGTGTCGAGGTAGCAGTTGGGATGCTCGGCGACGAGATCGATGCGCTTGAAGATGTTCTGGTACTCCTGGTCGTCGCCGAAGTGGGGGAAGACGATGGTGGCCTGGGGGAACTTGCGGATGATGAACTGCATCTCCTCGAGGTCGGTGTGAACGTCGAGCACCATGTCCAGTTTCACCGCCTGCTCGACCAGCAGCTCGAACTCGCGGATGGTGTACTGGTAGGGCACGGTGTAGTTGCACAACTCGCCGACCCAGACCATTCCGTACTGCTTGCGGCACTCCTCCATCTCGCGGAGGGCCTCGTCGATGAGTAGGGGGTTCACCACGCAGGCGCCGAGAAACCGGCCTTTGTACTTTTCCACGTAGCGCGCGACTTCGCGATTGCCGGCCACGAAGTCGACGGCGTTCTTGGCAAGCTGGCTGCGCACCGAGTTGATGATGCCGCGCTCGACGCCGGTCCGGTCGAGGTAGGCGACGAACTCCTCGAAGGTGCGCGTGACCGGATGCCATTGCCACACCTCGCCGCGGGCGCTCGGGCAATGGAGGTGCGCGTCGAAGATGCGGCGCCCGGGCTCGGGTCGGCGGCGCGGCGGTCTCGGCGGGCGGCCGGGGAGCCGGAGCACATTCGGCGGCTCAGTCTGTTGCTGCGGCGTGGCGGAGACTTTCCCCGCGCCGGCGAGCATGCCGAAGAAGACGAAGCTGCGGCGGGAAGAACGGCCCGCTCGCCGGCGTGGAAATCCGTGAAAGTAACTCATGAAGAAGTTCCTCGCGTAGCAACATCGTACGTCCCGGAGGGAGACGGCGGCAAGCGTTGCCGGCAGATGGCGAGCGATGGGCGCGGATCGATCAAGGCTGTTTCAGCAGCCGCAGGGAGGAAACCCGAGGTGCCAGTTACTCGCAGACCGAGAAGACGGGCTACTGCGCGGATCGGCCCGCTATCCGCGACGACAATCATCGGATGGGCAGGATGCCGAGTTCTCGATGAGCGGCGAGGTCCGCTTCCAAATCAGCTTGGGTATAGTGGAGGGGCACCTTGTGGCGCTTCAACAGCGCATGAACCTGGAGCCGCGTCTCCAACCCGAGAAGGCGTTGCACCTGGGTCTCAGTCAAGGCACCCGTCCGGTAGCCCTCCACGGCAATCGTCTCCAGCGCGTGGCGGGGTACGTCCCCCCTCGCCCCTGTTGCTCTTCCGCCATGGCTATGCCGGGCGGCGGCCGCTGAGGAAAGCGCCCAGATCCCGCGCCGGCAGGCGGATACCGACATAGAACGCACCGAAGAGGGCGTAAACGGCGCTGACCTCGTCGAAGCGCATCTCGTAGATCAGCTTCTTGAATACGAGCGGGTCGTCGGCGAACAGGTCCACGCCCCATTCCCAGTCATCGAAGCCGATGGAGCCGGTAATGATCTGTTTGACCTCACCGGCGTACTTGCGGCCCACCATGCCGTGCTCGTGCATCATGCGCTGGCGCTCGGCCATCGGCTCGCGATACCAGTTCTTGGACTCGCCGCGGCGGCGGTCCATCGGATAGAAGCAAAGGTAGCGGTGGGGAGGGATGGATGGCCAAAGCCGGGGCGCCATGGCCTTGCGGTGCTGCTCGAGCGCCGCCTCGATTTCGGCGTTCCACTCGGGCGTATCCGGCTCGAGGCCGCGCTCGGCGAGGGAACGGTAGAGGCGGACGCTCGAATCATAGAGGCCTAGCTCAACGACGGAGAGATACGATGTGACAGGCTCGAGAAAGCGGGCGAGCGCCAGGTTGGCGAGGCGCAGCTCGGCTTCGTTGAGCTCATCGAATCCGCGGCGGAAGTGCAGCGCCAGCAGGTCGCTTTTGTGGCCGAGCATCGAGTAGAGAGCGGACTGGCGGTCTCCTTCCGGCTCGATCTCGGCCATGAAACGCTCGGCCTCGGCGACGATTTCGGCTTGCTCGCCGAGCGGCGTCGCTTTCCAGTCCACCCAGCGGAAGCGGAACATCTGGTGGAGGACGCTGGAGCCCTCGACGGTCAGCGGCGCCGCGGGCGTGACACCTTCGGCGGCCACACGCTCGGCTGTGTTGGCAGGATGCATCTCGTAATTCCCCTCTCTTCTTACTGTACCCTGGCTGCCCGCGACGGATGAAAGCGTCTGCGCCCGCGCGGCGTCTTGACGCTCAGATGAAGATGCTTGCGAGCGGCTGCGCCTGATACACCTCGTGGTACACGCCCTTGAGGAATCTGAGTCCTTCCGTCGCCAACTGTTCCGGAGAATCGGCCAGCTTCCGCCAGATGCAGCAGAGCTTGGCGATCTTCTCCATGTCGGGATCGAACGACTCGATGGTGATGCAGCCGTCGTAATGGACCTGCTTCAGGGCCTTGAAAAACGCCGCCCAGGGCACCAGACCCGATCCCGGGATGCCGCGCTGGTTCTCACAGGCGTGAACGTAGCCCAAATCCTCGCCCGTCTCAATGATTGCCCGCGCAAAGTCGTTCTCCTCGCGGATCATGTGGAAGGTGTCGAGGTGGACCTTGACATTGGGAGAGCCCACATCGCGTATGAAGCGGATCGCATCGGCGGCGGTGTTGATGAAGTGTGATTCAAAGCGGTTCACCGGCTCGATGCCAAGGATCAGGTTCGAGGTCCGCTCGGCGTAGCCGGCGATCTCCCGATACCCCTCAACAGCCCACTTCCATTCGTCGTCCGTGCGCATCCTGCCAGTCAGGTATCCCCAGCCGCAGTAAATCATGCCGCCGAAGACCTCGGCGCCCGCCTCGTTGCTGAGGTCGATCAGCCTCTTGGAGAACTCGATTCCCGCTCGCCGGAAGGCTGGATCGGGCGAGATGATGTTGTACTCTTCCGGCATCCCGTAGCCGGTGTTGATCGTCAGCCCAAGGTCCGCCGCCGCGGCCCTGACCTTCGCGGCCGGGAAGCGATCCGGATCGAAGGGAATGATCTCCACCGCGTCAAAACCCATGCTCTTGCACTTGTCGAGCAGAGGCAGATCCTTCTCGACGAAGGTCTCCCGAAACAGCAAGGAATGAATGCCGAATTTCATGACTCACCTTTTCCTGCCGCCGCAGCGGCCTTGATTTCGGATAAATGCCTCTTGTTATTTCTGCTCCCGAGCGTACTCCAACGGCGCCGCGCGGGGCAAGTATGACTACCCGGCTCCGCCGGTTGCCCGGACGAGGCGGGGAGTCTTATCCCACGTTTGTGACTGAAGTCATCGCGCCACCGGCGATGCGCGGGTAGGCTGAGGGTAATGAGCGAACTGATCGACAACCGGGCGCATCGCGTCCGGACACTGAAGGAAATCATCAAGCATCTGCATGCCGGCGAATCGCCCGACGCGGTGAGGGGTCAACTGAAGGAGCTGGTCTGCGCGACCGACTACTCCGAGATCGTGGCCATGGAACAGGAACTAATGGCCGAGGGCATGCCCGTCGAGGAGATCCAGTCGATGTGCGACCTCCACTCCCAGGTGACGCGGGAGGTGCTGGTCCAGTTGCCGGCCAGGACCGTGCCGCCGGGGCATCCGGTGGATACGATGCGCCGAGAGAACAACGCGGTTCGCGGCGTCCTGTTCAAGATGCGGCAGGCGTTGAAAGAGATCCAGGCGCTTGCGGACGACAGCAGCGCCGCGGCTCCGCTGCTGGCCTGGCGGGAGGCCCTCAACGAACTGATGGACATCGAGAAGCACTACCAGCGCAAGGAGCACACCCTGTTCCCCGCCCTGGAACGCCATGGCATCACCGGACCCTCGAAGGTGATGTGGGCCAAGGACGACGAGGTCAGGGACCTTCTGAAAGAACTGGGCGCGGCGCTTCGGCAGCAGGAGGCGACCGCAGCGGAGTGGAAGATCGTGGCGGCGAGCCTCGGCGAGACGGTCCTGAGCGCGGTCGAGGAGATGATCTACAAGGAGGAGAACATCCTCCTGCCGATGTGCCTGGACACCTTCACGGAGGAAGACTGGGCCGAGATCTGGCTCGCCTCCCCCCGCTACGGCTGGTGCCTGGTGGAGCCGCTCGACGCCTACCGGCCGCCGGAGTCAGTGGTGTGCGAGGGCCTGAAACTGTCGTTTCAGGAGGGGATTCAACTGCCGACCGGCAATCTCACTCTTGGACAACTGACCGCCATCTTTTCGACGCTCCCGGTGGACATCACCTTTGTCGATGCCGACGACCGTGTGACCTTCTTCTCCGAAGGGCCGGACCGGATCTTCTCCCGCAGCCGGGCGATCATCGGCCGCAAGGTGCAGCATTGCCATCCGCCTCGCAGCGTGGAAGTGGTGGACCGGATCGTGACGGACTTTCGCGAAGGCCGCCAGAAGGTGGCCGAGTTCTGGATCAACTTCCACGGCCGGTTCGTACACATCCGCTACTTCGCCGTGCGGGACGCCGACAACCGGTACCTTGGGACGCTCGAGGTGACCCAGGATCTGACGCGGCTGCGCGGCCTCGAGGGCGAGCGGCGCCTGCTTGAGTACGGCGAGGCGGCCGTCCACGGAGGAGCGCAATGAGCCTGCCCATCAATCCCGAGACGAAGGTCGGCACGTTGCTCGAAGTCTACCCTGGCATCGAGGAAGTCCTGATCGCGTGGGCACCCGCTTTCTCGAAGCTCAAGAATCCCATCCTGAGACGGACGGTGGCCAAGGTAGCGACGCTCGAACAGGCGGCGCGCATCGGCGGCGTGAGCGTCCGGGAACTTGTGCGGAAGCTCCGCGAGGCCGCCGGCCAGGAGGTTTCCGGAATCTCGCATGGGGGCGACGCCGCGCCGGCAGCGGACAATGGCGCTCCGGCGCCAGCCTGGCTCAGCCAGGAGCGGGTACAGTTCACCATCGATGCCGACAGCATGCTCGAGACCGGCGTGCATCCCATCGGCAAAGTGCGCCAGTGCGCGGCGCTCCTTGAGCCGGGCGGGATCGTGGAGCTGACCAGTTCCTTCCGTCCCGAACCGCTGATTGACGCGATGCGGCGCAGCGGCCTCGCTGTTCACTCCATGGAGACCGCGCCCGGCCGGCA
>CAYZJD010000267.1:0-6749 GCA_964478455.1 uncultured Solibacteraceae bacterium
CGGCCCGGTCATCGCGGAAAACCGGTACGCCGAGACACCGCGCGCCGATCTCCTCCTCCTCGTCATCAAGCGCGTAACCGGACTGGCGGACTCGCTCCAGCTCTTCCTTCAGCCTCTTGAGCGAACGGATAGTGTTGTCGTTGTGGCGGAGCAGGCCGTGGGTGGCAACGAGCCGCCTGACTTCTTCGGGGGGCAAGTGCGCCGCCACGGCCTTGCCTACCGCGGTGCAATGCAGTCCCATGCGTTTGCCAACCCAGGTCGGTATACGAGAGGCGCCGGACGGCTCGATCCGCTCGATGAGCACCGCCTCCTGGCCGTCAAAGATGGCCATGTGCACCGTGAGCCCGGTGCGCTGCGCCAAGGCGAGCAAGTGGGGCAGGGCCTGCCGGCCGATGGTGGCGCTTGTCAGGCCGCGGTTCGCCAGGCTGAAGAACTTGCTGCCCATAGCATAGCGGCCCGTGGTTTCTTCGCGTTCCAGATAGTTCAGGCGTTCGAGCGTCAGCAGGAGACAGTGTGCGCTGCTCTTGGCGACACCTGTCTTGCGAGCGATCTGCGACAGCGTCAGGCCGGTGCGGCCCGCGGAAAGCGCCTCGAGGATCAAGAGCGCCCTCTCGACCGATGGCACGGAAGGCGTTTGAGTCGCGGACATACAATTCTGCGGAAAAGAGTAGCAAATTTCTGGTCGCGGGCGGCAAGAGCCTCAGTTCGCCGGCGGCAGACCCGATCCGAAACCTCCATCCACCACCAGCGCCGAACCGGTGACAAACGACGCGTCGTCGCTGGCGAGGAAGACGGCAGCCCGCGCCACTTCCTTCGGCAGTCCGATCCGTCCCAGCGCGTGCAGTTTGCCGGCCGAGGCGCGTGCCGCCGCCGGATCCGGCTGGGCCTCGAAATACCCTTCGGCCAGCCCCGCGTCAATGTAACCCGGGCAGATGCAGTTCATGCGCACGCCTTCCCGTCCGTGGTCGATGGCCATCGCTTTTGTGAGCGCGATGATGGCCGCCTTAGTAGCGCAGTATCCCGCGCAGAAGGGTTCGACGAAGTAACCGTTCACCGAGGACATACTTACAATGTTGCCCTTGACCTGGCGAAGGTGTGGCAAGAAGTATTTCGAGCAAAGAAACACGCCGCCGACGTTCACCGACATCTGCCGCTGCCACTCCTCGAAGGTCGTGTCCTCGACGGTCTTGTTCACCTGAATCGCCGCGTTGTTGACCAGGATGTTAACTCCGCCGTAAACCTCGAGGGTTCTCCGGACGAGGGCCTGCACCGCCGCGGGATCGGCTACGTCCACCGTCACCGGGGTGGCCTCGCCGCCAGCCGTCCGAATCATCGCCACGGTCTCTTCGGCAGCCGCGCGATTGATGTCGGCAACCACGACCTGTGCACCCTCTTCGGCGAACTCGATCGCAACGGACCGGCCGATCCCGGCGCCGGCTCCGGTAATCACCGCAACCCGATTCTTTAGCTTCACTGATCCTCCTCGATTCTCGATAGAGCGTCCTTCCAACCTTCTGGCGTGCCGTAGAGGGTCACGGCTACTTCCACGCGAAAGGTCTCGCCCGGGCCGAGTCTGCGGCTAGTCCCAGCAGCGTCCGCCCCGGCAAGTGTTACCGGGTAGCTCGTCCACGGCTCGACGATCACATGGTGGTGGCCGCGGTAGCCGCCGTAAGTCAGCCACAGCCAGAGATAGGGGCAGAGCGCGACAGGGAAGCGCATCAGAAGGCCGTCTCCGGTGTTGGTGTCTTCGATGGCGTACCAGCCTGCCTCGAGGTCGGTCACGCAGTGCCCGTAATACAGGCCTTCCTCGGCCCCGCGAACACGGCTCATGTCCACGCCGTTCAGCATCGGCCACTCGTACCGGCGACCCGGTTCGCCGGCCTGGCCGGGTGATCCCTCCGCGACGATGCCGGTCCTTGCCGGAATTCTCAGAATCAGGTTCCGCCCGAACGGCTGGATGGCCGGGTGCGTGCCCCAGATGAAGTCGAGCGGGAGCGGACCGATGTTGGTCACTTCGAACCGCATGTGCAGGATAGCGTACCGGGACGAGAGCCGCACGGTCTTGCGCGCGCGGACGGGGCTAATCGGCCCGAACGCCGTCAGCTCCACCTCGGCAGGCTCGGCACGTTCCACCTGCCAGCGGAGCGAGCGGAGTTCCCCGAGTCCCGGATACCGCTCGCCGCGAAATTCGCACGGGTCGCAGGTGGGAAAGCCGTCGTCCCAACCTCCGCACCAGTAGTTGTCGAACACGCCGTCCACGGGGTACGGCTGCGGCTGGATTCGGGGGTTGTGCCACAGGAAATTCCTACCGGCGGGTTTCCAGATCAGGTCGAAGATTTTCGCCCCCACGTCAGGCAGAACGGTGGCGCGGAGCTCCCTGCTCTCGAGTTCGATGACCGACAGCATCTGTCAAACCCGGAAGCGGTACTTCTCGACCGCCTCCTCGTTCAACTCCACGCCGAGCCCCGGCGAATCCGGAATCGCAACCCAGCCGTCAACGGCGCGTATGTCCTGCCGCGTGATCTCGTTGCGGAGAACTGTCTCCTCTTCGGTCACGTACTCCAGGATAAAGGAGTTCGGAATGGACGCGAGGAAGTGCAGCGCCGAGGCGATGTTGACGTACGTCGTGAAGCCGTGGTTCACCACCGGCAGGCCACGGTCGTGCGCCAGCGAAGCGATCTTCATCGCTTCGGTGAAGCCGCCGCACCGGGTGAGGTCCACCTGCACGATGTCGATCTTGCCCCGGTCCATCAGCTCGATGTAGGAGAGCCGGTTGCTCTCTTCTTCGCCGGCGGCGATGCGCATGCTGGTGGACTCCGCCAAGCGGCGGTATCCGTCATAGTTGTCGGGCTGCAACGGCTCCTCGAACCAGAACGGGCGGTACGGCTCGAACTGGCGGGCGCGCTGCATAGCGGTCTTGGTGTCATAGCACAAGCCGGCATCGATCATGAGATCCGTCTGGTCGCCGACCCCTCGCCGCGCCTCGCGCACCAGCGCGATGTCCGTTGCCTCGTCGGCGCCCAAGGGCGCCCAGCCGAACTTCACGGCGGTAAAGCCGTGGTCCACCATGCGCTGGCCGCGCTCCCGGGTCTCGTCCGGCGTGTGTCCGAACAGGGTGCTCGCATACGCCCGTACCCGCTTGAAAAACCCGCCGCCCAGCATTTTCCACACCGGCATCCCCAGCGCCTTACCCTTGATGTCCCAGAGCGCCATGTCGATTCCACCCATGGCATGGATGGCGATGCCCCGCCTGCCGGCGTAGATGTTTTTCCGGTACATCTTCTCCCAGATCTTTTCCGTCTCGAACGGGTCTTCTCCAACCACGATCTCGCGCAGCCCAGAGGTGACCGCGTGCGAGTACGGCGCGCCAATCACGCCCGCGACCGCCAGCGGGGCCGAGTCGACCTCGCCAAGCCCGGTGATGCCCGCATCCGTGTGCACGCGCACGATCAACGCGTCCTGGCCGCTGTCGGCCTCGTGCCGGATGCTGGGCAAACGCAAATAAATGGGTTCGACGTCGGTGATCTTCATCATTGAGCTCCAAGGGGCGCCTGATCCGGCAGGTCCACGTAGGCTCCGGAGAACACGAGGCCGGTGCGGAACGGCAGGGTGACTTCGACCTCGTTGGCCTGGCCAGGCTTCACCTCTCTCCGCAGCTCCACAAAGTAGCACCGCGTCACACCGTCCGGTTGCACCCTCTTAGTCTTCAACGGATACACGGTCTTGGGAACACCATTGATCAGCACCGAAAGTCCTTTGCCGACCGGCGACGCCCCGGACCCGGAAAGGTGGAGACGGTCCGGAACCCAGTTGCTGTTGAGTTCGTCGGTTTCGTCTTTCAGCAGCAGCACCAGGTACGCCTTGTCAAAAGCCCATGGCTCGGACGGCCAGGCCTGGGGTGGCGCCGCTGACTCGAGATATTGTTTGCCGCCCTCCGGAAACACGAACGTCGCGGCGACGCGCGCGGTATCGGCCGTCTTGCCGGCGATGCTCCAGTCTCCTACGTATCGGCTACGCCACTCGGTCGCCGCCGCCTCTTCCGGCTGCGCACCGGATGGATCCGCACCCCCAGGTTCGATCCACAGCACGCGCGCCTGCTTCGCCGGAACGGTGAGGCGGAGAGTCGTGCCCTGCTTGGCGCCGCCTTTCAGCTTCCAGCCATTCGGATAGACGTCGGTCACCGTGAAGGTGGATCCGGGAGCCGCGGCCAGCGCGACCGCGAGTTCCGCCACCTGCTCGACCACGCCGGGGTTCATCAGAAAGATGTAGCCGCGGTCGCCTCGGATGTGCGAGAAACCGGACAGCGCCTCCGCGTCGCCCCGCCAGACGTCGGCGAAGTGCAGCGAGCGCTCGAATAGCCGGTCGCCTTGCTTCAGGTAATCGCGGTTCTCGCGCGCCCAGCCGAGCCACCGCCGGGTGAACTCGATTTCGCTCTCCGGCATGTTCACCGGAACGTCGTTGAAGGTCACCTGTCCGGCCATCGCCAGCGCGGAGATCAGCGCGTAGCGATACCCGGCACGGTCGTGATTCTGGGTCTCTTGGCCGAAATGGTTCACCCCGTTGATCATGCGGAACCACGGGCGCAGGAAGATGGAGTAGCCGCCGTTGACCCAAACCCGGTTCATGTCCGCGTACAGCCGGTCGAGGTGGATGTCCGGCTCGACGGACGGCCAGTGGTCTCCAGTAAATCCGCCGTAGAAGATGCCGTGCGCGCGGCTGTCCTCATGCCGTACGTACTGCGGATTGGTGAACCCACCGTCGGCTCCAAGCATCAGGCCGGGGCTTGCCGCACGAAGTTCCTCAGCGAACTTGAGGATGCGCCGGCCCTGCGCGTAGATCGAGTACTTACCCGGAAGGTGACCGTGTGACGTGTCATCGCACCGCCAGACGGTGAGGAAGTCGCCCCAATGCATCGCACGGTACTTGTACTTCGCGGTGAGCGCCACCATGTCGCTGAAGTATTTCGATGCTTCCGGCGAGAGCTTGCAGGCGTGTGGTTTCAGGTTCAGCCCAAGGCGGGCGAAATCGCTGTCCGACCCGAAGTCGGTCCAGAAGCCGACACCGATACCGTACTTATCACCGAGGGCGGCGAGCCGTCCAAGCCAGTCGTGCGGCATTGCCACGGCCTCGTGCGTGGCTTCGTACATGTCCATGTACTTGATGCCGAGACGGCCGGCGACGGACATGAACTTCTCGGACCACTCGGGCCGCTCGAGGATGTCGACGACCCCAAACCGGGCCGACCATGCCTCGCAGTACACGTCGGGCCACGCGGCCGGCAGCGGCGAGACTTGCGCGTGGTATTCCGTCACCCACTCGCGGACCCCGTGGTCGAATCCAGCGGCCATCTCGCCGCGGTTGCGATAGATTCCGGCCACGGCCTTCTCACTCTCGTAGGAGGCGCCGGGCGGGATTGTCGTGCCAGGATAGTACGTAAGGGCGTCGCCCTTATGATCCCAGTACACCGTCTCGAGCGCGGAGAAAAAACCGCCCTTTTCCATCCGCAGGATGGGATACGTCAGCTCCTGGCCGGCCATGAGGTCCAGCGTTCGCGGCATCCCAAGCGAGGAGACAGTGACGTCGCGCAATTCGAGCGCGGCAGCCGACTTGTTCGTGACCGTCAGCCATTTGTGGTAGAAGTGATCCTGCCGCCGCAGCTCGTAGTGCAAGCTTAGATCGATCGCGCTGGAGGTCAGATCCACCCGCAGCCGTGCAGCGTCCGGGACAGAGCCAGAATCGTCGGTCTTCGACACGCGGAAGTCGCCGGAGCGGAGTTCGCGGTCGCCTAGCCGGAGAACGAAGGCCTGGGATCGTGGAGTCTCCACGGTTTCCGAGGAGACGCGGTTGGTCAGCCTGGCCTCGCGGACACCGTTCTGAACGTCCAAATCGAGCTCCAGAAAACCGTTTCGCAAGCGAAGCTTTCCCGATTCTTGGCGCTCCACCGAGGCCGGCTGGCGCGCCCACTGACTTTCGGCGACGATGAGCGTGGGCCGCAGGGTGTCGGTGAAGATGCGGGTCTGCCTCGGCTCGATCACCAGGGGGCCGAGGAGGTCGTAGCCGCAGTCCCCGCTCGGCGGTTCGTTGTACGACGTTTTGTAATCGCCGCGCCGGTTCGGCCGGCCGATTTGGCCGGGAGACGCGACCCACTGGAATGGGACGTCGCTGAAGGCTTCGAGCTCGCTAACGGCGATTGCCAGAGGCTCCGGCTGGCGGCGCGCCTCCGGGTCGGGCGGCTCGGTGAACAGCACGCGGATGCGGGTGGTCGTGACGGGTGCGAACACGTAGCGCACCGACGACGTTTCCTGCCCGATCAATTGCGCGTCGATCTCGATCCACTCGTCGTCGTCCCAATGCTGTAACCGCGCCCATTCCTGACTCCGTGCCACCGCGGGTCCGCGCACCATGCGGCCATCTAGGTAGCGGACGATCAGGCTCGAGATCTTCCGCGGCGACTGCCACTCGAGCCCGAGGTCGACTGGCAGCGTCTCAGGGCGGGCAAGCCAGTAGGTGTGAAGCCGGCCATCGTTGGCTTTGGGGGCCTCGTGGCCGGCGACGGCGGCGGCGCTCGGCTCCCACGACCGGGCGTGGGCGCCCATGCCGCTCAATCCGAGGTTCGATACCGTGGCCGCCGGCGCCGTAACGGCGGCCAGCAAGACGACAGAGGCAAGCGCGCAGCCGCGCCTATTCGTGCGCGCCCGCGGGGCGTAACCAGCGAAGAATGTCGTTCTCATAGACCGTTACCATCAGAG
>CAYZJD010000268.1:0-6739 GCA_964478455.1 uncultured Solibacteraceae bacterium
CAGCGTCAGATGTGTATAAGAGACAGCGTATTAGTATGAGGAACACCCTCGCCCCCCAGGAACTCGAGATCATGAAGATCGTCTGGCGCCTCGGCCGCGCCACCGTCCGCGACGTCTACGAAGCCCTCCGCAAACGCCGCCCCATCGCCTATACCACCGTCATGACGATGATGAATATCCTTGAGCAGAAGCGCCACCTCAAGAAGCAGCGCGGCGACAAGGCATTCCTCTACCACCCCGTCCGCCCCCAACAGCGCGTCCTCCGGGACATGGTCCGCGACTTCCTCGGCCGCGTCTTCGACGGCTCGGCCCAGCCCCTCCTCGTCCACCTCGTCAAGGACCGGCGCCTCTCCGAAAAGGACCTGCGCGAGATCCTGCGCTCGCTCAAGGAACAGCGATGACCGCCCAGCTTTGGCTCGACAACCTCGCCGCTTACAGCCTGCAACTGGCTTTGCTCGCCACGGCCGCCCTCCTGCTGCCGCCGCTCCTGCGCCTCCGCCCGCCGCGCGCCGTCCACGCGCTCCTCCAGGCCGTGCTCGCGCTCTGCCTCCTGCTGCCCGCCCTCCAGCCGTGGGTGCCGGTCCACACCGGGCGCGCCACGATCTCGTTCGGCCACCCCCTCTCCGCCGGCGGTCCGCCTGCCGGTGCCGCCAGGATTCCGCCGGCGCCCGTGACCGTCCTCGCGCTCCTCGGCGTCGCCACCGCCCTGCGCTTCCTCTGGCTCGCCGCCGGATTGTTCCGCCTCCGTATCTACCGGCGCCAGGCGCGGCCCCTTGACTCGCTGCCCGCCGAGGTGGACGCCCTCCAGCAGCAGTTCGAAGTCCGTCCGGCGTTCTACCTGCACCCGGGCCTGGCCGGCGCCGTCACTTTCGGCCTGCGCCGCCCCGCCATCCTTCTGCCCGCCTCCTTCCATTCCATGCAGCCTGACCTCCGCGCCGCCGTCGCCTGTCACGAACTCTGGCACGTGCGCCGCCGCGACTGGCTCTGGACCCTGGCCGAGGAGACCCTGCGCGCCCTCTTCTGGTTCCACCCCTTCCTCCTCCGCCTGATCGATCGGATCCGCCTCACGCGCGAGCAGATGGTCGACGCGCTCACCGTCCGCGCCACCGGCTCGCGCGAGCGTTACATCCAGGCGCTGCTTGAAACCGCCGCGGCGCCCGTGCGGCCCGGCTTCGCCGCGCCGTCGTTCCTCAGACCCCGCCACCTCGCCGAGCGGCTTTCGCTGCTCGCCAGGGGAGTAGCCATGTCCAAAACTCGCTTGGTCGTTTCTCTCACCGCCACCGCAACCGCCGTCACCGTGGTCGCGATCCTCGCGGCCCTCTGGCTGCCGTTGCAGACTGCCGCAGTCTCTCCCCCCGACGCGCCGAAGTCCCAGGTCAAGCCGCCGCCTCCTCCCCCGCCCGCGGCCAGGAAGAAACCGGCGAAAGTCTATCGCGCCGGCAACGGCATCATCGCCCCCACCGTTCTACACAAGGTCGAGCCACAGTACACCCAGGAAGCCAGAGACCGGAAGATCGAGGGTGTCGTCGTGCTCTACGTGGAAATCACCCCGCAAGGCCGTGTGGACACGGCCAAGGTAACCACCAGTCTCGACCCGGGCCTCGATGCCAATGCCATCGCCGCCGTCCGCAAGTGGAAATTCAAAGCTGGCACAAAGGACGGCAAACCCGTCACCGTCGCGGCCACCATCGAGATCCACTTCCGCCTCTTTTAGGGGGACAGCCCGCATGCTCCCGCGCCCCGCGCCGCCGCGAAAACCGGGGACAGCCCGCATGTTCCCGCACCCCGCGCCGGCCTGCGCGATGACGGCCCTGGCCTACAAGCCCAACGCGGACGACGTCCTCGCGAGACTCGCCCTCTTGTACGAGCGTCGCGCGCAGGACCGGATTTTCGCCGCCTTCGAAATCCCCACCGCCGCCCTCGCTCGCTTCGGCGAACGGTACACCCACGGCTTCTGTGAGTATCCCGACCCGCACGAGCGGATCCGGTTCTGGGACGACTTACTCCGTGAGCGGAGTTCGCTCGAGGATGACTCCATCCCCAGCGCCTACCTCAGCGAGTTCGACCAGGGACTCTACGGCGGCCTGGCCGGTGGCGAGGTGCGGTTTCTGGCCCACCCGGACAACGGATGGATCTCCTCGATGGTCCCGCCGCTGCTTAAGGACTGGGCGGAGTTCCCGTCGCTCGCCTTCGACGAGTCGAACCCGTGGTTCGCGCGCTATCTGCGCCAGCTTGCGGTGTTCCGCGAGGGCGCCGCGGGTAAGTTCGGCATCAGCCACTTCATCCTCATCGACAGCCTGAATTTCGTCTTCGAACTTATCGGCGCCACCAGGACCTACACGAGCCTGCTCGAGCAGCCGGACTTGGTCCGCGACGCCGTCGACTTCGCCTTCCACCTGAACCTGAAGGTCCAGAACACCTTCTTTGACAACGCGCCGTCTTTCCGCGGCGGCACCTTCAGCAACATGACGCAGTGGATTCCGGGACGCATCGTCTCGGAGAGCGTGGACCCCTTCCACATGACCTCGGTGCGCTACTTCGAGCAATGGGGGCGCGCGCCCGTCGAGCGCATCCTCGGCCATTTCGACGGCGGCGTGCTCCACCTCCACGGAAACGGGCGTCACCTGTTGGAAGCCGCCTGCTCGATCGCCGGTCTCAAGGCGCTCTATCTCGGAGATGACAAGGGCTATCCGCTCGCTATCGACGTGCTGCCCGCCTTAAGGGCCCGGGCGGGCGATCTCCCGCTGGTCGTCCAGGTCCCGTATCCGGCATTCATCGAAAGGCTGACGCGGCACGAACTCCCGGGAGGGACTCTTTACATGGTCCGCGGCGCGCCGGACGCGGACTCGGCTAACCGTTGGATGGAAGCCGTCCGCGCCTACCGGCTGTAACGCCCGGCTCTTGCCCGCAGAACTGCGTAAGCGGCATCCTCAGACGCTCAGCTTCCACGGCTTCCGGTATTCCCGCTTGAGATACTTCCGCGCCGCCCGCTGGCGCACCGTGCCCTTCTTGTCGTCCCAGTCGATGCGCAGCTTGCTCCTGAGCGCGATGTTCCCCAGCAGGCACGTCGCCGTCGACCGGTGGCACGTCTCCACGTCGCTCGCCGGCTTGGCCCGCGTCTTCACGCATTCCAGGAAGTTCGCCCAGTGCGCGTCGTTCATGTCGTTCGAGCGCTTCACTCTCTCCCGCTGAAGATCCGACTTCTCCTCGGGCACCACCTCGTAAAAATTCCGGTCCAGGTACAACGTGCCCTTCGTCCCGTGAAACAGGATGCCGCCGCCCCGCTGGAACATCGAGATCGAGCTGGCCTCCCGGTTCTCATAAGTGGCCAGGAATCCTGGATATTCATAAGTTACTTGCAGCGTGTCCGGCGTGTCCCGGTTGTCGGTGAGATAATACTTGCCCCCGAGCGCCACCACCGACTGCGGCATCGCCTCGTTGAACGCCATCTGCACGATGTCCAGCCAGTGCACGCCCCAGTCCGTCATCATGCCGCCCGCATAGTCCCAGAACCACCGGAAGTGCGAAAACGCGTCGGGGTCCACGCCCCACCGGTTCTTGTTGAACGCCCGCTTCGGCGCCGGCCCCAGCCACATCTCCCAATCGAGGCCCGCCGGCGGCTCGCCGTCCGGCGGGTTCCCGATCCCTGCCGGCTTCGCCAGCCCGTAGTTCCATGTCCGCACGAACGTCACCTTGCCCAGCTTGCCGCTGCGCACGATCTCGCACGCCTGCTGGAAATGCACCCCCGAGCGCTGCATCGTCCCCGCCTGCACCACCCGGTTGTATTTCCGCGCCGCCGCCACCATCTTCTGCCCTTCCTCGATCGACGTCGCCAGCGGCTTCTCCACGTACACGTCCTTGCCCGCCTTGCACGCCTCCACCGTCATGTACGCGTGCCAGTGGTCCGGCGTCGAGATGCACACGGCATCGATGCTCCTGTCCGCCAGAACCTCGCGGAAGTCCTTCACGCCCCGCGCCTGGCCGCCGCTCTTCTCGACCGCCTGCCGCAGGTGCGGCTCGTACACGTCGCACACCGCCGCCGCCTCCAGTTCCGGCCGCTTCATCGCAATCTCGAGGTTGGCCATCCCCATCCGCCCCATCCCGATGAACCCCGCGCGAATGCGGTCATTGGCCCCCTTCACCCGCCCGGTGAAAATCGACGCGGTCAGCGCCGCGCCCGTCGTTAGTAAAAATTCTCTGCGGTTAGTATCTGAACTCTGCATGAATGCACCTTTGCCTGAAGTATTACTCCGGGAATTCTATCCGAAGGATTTCCGCGACGCTCGCGCGCATCAGAGGTAGAGTCGCTCACGCCGCATAGATCACGCGGGCTTGCGAAAGGACCTCTTCCCGCAGAATCTCCCGAAGCCCTCGCTTCGAGACGAGATCGACTTT
This sequence comes from uncultured Solibacteraceae bacterium, assembly GCA_964478455.1. Lineage (GTDB taxonomy): Bacteria > Acidobacteriota > Terriglobia > Bryobacterales > Bryobacteraceae > CAYZJD01. The sequence continues at coordinate 4,396 of CAYZJD010000268.1, forward strand.
CCGTCCCAGCAACTCAGCCAACTCGCGCTCCGCAGCGAAGTGCTGCAAGAGATCTATGTTCGCGTCGGGCAGGAACTCCACCAGTAGGTCGATATCGCTGTCCGGGCGCATCTCCCCACGCGCCGCCGAGCCAAACACGGCCAGTTCCTTAACCTTGTAACGCCGGCAGATCTCGGCAATCTCCGCTTCGGGCAGAACCACGCCAGGCGCGATGGTCATGCTGCTCTCCCTCCCTCCATTATCCAGCCGCCGATAAACGCAGATGAACGCCGATAGTCGGAGTCGTTCCATCGGCGTCTATCGGCGTTAATCTGCGGCTCACCAAATGGCCACGGTTCATACCGCCTCCGCGGTTCATCCCCTTACCACGATGTTCACCAGCTTGTCCGGCACCACCACCGTTCTTACTATCTGTTTCCCCTCTACAAACCCCCGCACCTTCTCCTCGGCCAACGCCGCCTGCTCCAGTTCCTCCTTCGCCGTCCCGAACGGCACGTGCACCCGCCCCCGCAGCTTGCCGTTCACCTGCACCACCACTTCGGCCAGCTCTTCCCTCGCCAGCTCCGGATCGTACGCCGGCCACGCCTGCCGGAAGACCGGCCCCGTCTTCCCCATCTCTTCCCACATCTCCTCGGCCGCGTAAGGCGCGAACGGCCCCAGCAGCAGCACCAGCTTCTCCAGCAGCTCGCGCAGCGCCGCCGGCGACAACTCCGCCTCCGCCGCGTAGACCTGGTTCATCAGCTCCATGATGGCCGCGATCGACGTGTTGAAGTGCCACCGCGTCTCGAAATCCTCGGTGATCTTCTTCACCGGCTGGTGCAGCTTCCGCATGATCCGCGCGTCCGCCTCGCCCGCCGGCCCGCCTTCCCCGCCCCGCGCCCTCTCCGCGTTCCGCGTCACGAATCGGTACACCCGCCCCAGGAACCGGTACGCTCCGTCCACGCCCGCGTCCTGCCAGTCCACGTCCTTCTCCGGCGGCGCTGCGAACAGCGCGAACAGCCGCGCCGTGTCCGAGCCGTACCGCTCCGCCGCCTCGTCGGCGCTCACCACGTTGCCCTTGGACTTGGACATCTTCGCGCCGTCCTTGATCACCATCCCCTGCGTGAACAGCCGCGCCGCCGGCTCGTCGTTCTCGACCAGGCCCATGTCCCGCATCACCTTGGTGAAAAACCGCGAGTAGATCAGGTGCAGGATGGCGTGCTCCACCCCGCCGATATATTGATCGATCGGAAACCAGTAGGCGATCTTCGCCGGATCGAACGGCCCCCGGTCGTTGCGCGCGTCGCAGTAGCGGTAGAAGTACCACGACGAGTCAATGAACGTGTCCATCGTGTCCGTCTCCCGCCGCGCCGCCCCCCGGCACTTCGGACACGTTGCGTTCACAAACTCCGGCACCGCCTCCAGCGGCGACCGCCCCGTCCCCGTGATGGCCACCTCCAGCGGCAGCACCACCGGCAGTTCGCTCTCCGCCACAGGCACGATGCCGCACCCGCCGCAGTGAATCACCGGAATCGGCGTCCCCCAGTAACGCTGCCGCGAGATGCCCCAGTCGCGGATGCGGTATGTCACCGCGAACCTCCCGAAGCCATCCCGCTCCGCCTTGGCGCACATCCGCCGCCGCGCCTCCTCGCTCGGCAGCCCCGAGAACTCGCCCGAGTTCTCGCACACGCCATCGTCCACGAACGCGCCCGTCATCGTCGCCGCGCCTGCCAGTTCGCCGCCCGCCGGCCGGATCACCGGCCGCACCGGAATCCCGTAGCGCGTGCAGAACTCGAAGTCGCGCTCGTCGTGCGCCGGCACCGCCATGATCGCGCCCGTGCCGTATCCCATCAGCACGAAGTTGCCCACCCAGATCGGGATCTTCTCTCCGCTGTAAGGATTGATCGCGTGTGCGCCGGTGAAGAAGCCCTCCTTCACCAGGTCGCCGGGATCGCGCCGCGCCAGCTCGTCGATCATCGCCTTCACCCGCGCCCGGTCCGCGCCCCTCACCAGCTCGCCCGTCAGCGTGTGCTCCGGCGCCAGGATCACGCACGTCGCCCCGAAGATCGTGTCCACCCGCGTCGTGAACACGCGGATCGGCCTCCCCGAGCCCTCGAGCCGGAAATCCACCTCCGCGCCCTCCGACCGCCCGATCCAGTTCCGCTGCATCGTCAGCACGCGCTCCGGCCAGACACCCTCGAGCTTGCCGATGTCCGCCAGCAGCTCATCGGCGTAGGCGGTGATCTTCAGAAACCATTGCTCCAGCTCCCGCTGCTCCACCGCCGTCGTCTCGTGCCGCCAGCAGCAGCCGTCCACCACCTGCTCATTCGCCAGCACGGTGGCGCACTCCGGACACCAGTTCACC
>CAYZJD010000269.1:0-6730 GCA_964478455.1 uncultured Solibacteraceae bacterium
AAGAAGCCCGCCATCACGAAAAACACCGGAAGCCTCCAGATGTGGATGAACAGAAGGTTGTGGTCAAAGAAAAGGCTGGTGCGGGCATCCTTGTACCACCAGACATCGGGGAAGTTGCTGTAGGCGCAAATGACGTGGAGGTAGATGCCGAGCAGCATCATGACGCCGCGGAGGCTGTCCAGGGCGTGGTATCGAGCGGGAGCGTTGGCCGGCTGCATACGCTCCCAGGTTGGGGCCGGCGCGGGGGTGAACAAAAGTAGTTCGGGGTACGTTTAACGGTATACTCGAACGGTAGATCCGGCATGTCGGAGCCAGAAATCCGCGCGCAGCTCGAAAAAGTCCTTGCAAGTGAAGGATTTGCTGGCGCGGGCCGGCTCGGACCCTTTCTGCGTTACCTGGTGGAGCAAACCCTGGCGGGAGAAGGACCGAAGCTGAAGGAGTCGGTCCTCGGGGTGGAGGTTTTCCGGCGCCCGCCGGACTACGATCCGCGGATCGATCCCATTGTTCGGGTCGAGGCCCGCCGTCTCCGGAGCCGGCTGGGCGAGTATTACGAGGGTGCCGGGGCGGCGGATCCGGTACGGATCGAGTTGCCGAAGGGGACGTACGTACCGGTGTTCACGGTCGCTAGGCCCCGCGCGCCCGAGTCGGCGCCGCCAATGGCTGCGCGCCGCCGCAGGGTCCTGCTTGCGGCCGGGATGGCTGTGGCCGCAGTGGCCGTGACGGCGGCGTGGTGGGCCGTTCCCGCAAATCGCACCCACCTGCCGGCCGGGGCGCCGTCGGTGGCGGTGTTGCCCTTTGTGAACTTGAGCGAAGATCCTGCAAACGAGTATTTTAGCGACGGGCTGACCGAGGAACTGACGGATGCGCTGGCCAAAGTGGAGGGTCTGAGGGTGGCCGCCCGTTCGTCTTCTTTTCAATACAAAGGCAAGGCCCAGGACGTGAGAGAGGTCGGGCGGCGGCTGAACGTGGGGGCGGTGGTCGAAGGCAGCGTGCGCAAGTCAGGCGAGCGCGTCCGCATCACGGCGCAGCTTGTGAACGCCGGCGATGGCTACCATCTCTGGTCCCACACCTACGAACGGCAACTGAAGGACATTTTTGCCATCCAGGAGGAGATAGCGCGGTCGATCGTCAATGCGCTGCGCGTCGAGTTGCGGGCCGACCTCAGCCAGGCGCTCTCCCGGCGGTATACCGGAAACCTCGAGGTCTACGCGCTCTACCTCAAGGGCCGTCACCACTGGAACCGGTACTCGAGAGAGGGCGTGATGAGAGCGATCGAGTACTTCGACCAAGCGGCACGGATGGAGCCGGGTTATGCGCCGGCTTACGCGGCGTTGGCCTCGGTGTACGCGCTGATCGGCTACTACCAGGAGATGCCCGCCGAGGTGGCGTGGCCGAAAGCGAAAGCGGCGGCGCTCAAGGCCATTTCCATGGACGGCACGCTCGCCGAGGCTCATGCCTCGCTGGGCTTCGTGCTGGGCATGCACGAGTGGAATTGGGCGGAATCGGACAAGAAGTTCCGGCGCGCGATCGAACTGAACCCGGCGTCGGCGGAGGTGCGCGGCAACCACGCCGTCTCCTGCCTGCTCCCCCAAGGAAGGCTGGAGGAGGCGAACGCCGAGTTCCACAGGGCGCTGGAACTCGACCCGCTGCACGTGCTCGGCAACTACGTCTTCGCCTTCTCGCTGCTGGCCGGCGGCCAGTACGACCAAGCCATCGAGCAGTACAAGAAGACGATCGAACTCAAACCGGATTTTCCCGACATGTGGTGGGACCTGGGCATGGCCTACGGGTACCGGGGGATCGGCGACAAGGCGATGGAAGCGTTCCGGAAGTACGGCCAGCTACGGGAGCGAGGCGGCTGGAAGCCGGGACCGATCGAGTTGTACTTGGCTGGCGAAGAGGCCAGGGCGCGCACCATGCTGCCCGACTACAACCGCGCCGCGCGCGAGCGCCGCTGGCGGGCGATCGACGTGGCTCGTCACAACGCGGTTCTCGGCGACAAGGATGCGGCATTTGAGTGGCTCGACGAGGCGTTCCACGTGCGCGATCCGCAACTGGTGTGGCTGAAGGTGGACCCGCGTTTCGGCAATCTTCGCGGGGACCCGCGATACGGAGCGATGCTGCGGCGGATCAATCTGAATAGCGCTCCCCTGCGCCTGCCCCAGGTCCGTCAGAACGTCCTCGGGATCCTCGACGGGGCCAGGAAATCGGGGATTGCGTAACCTCTCACCGCTTTCCCCGTCAGGCGGCCCGCTTCAGATATTCGCCGAGACCCTCCCTGAGGACCCAAATGCCCTTGTTGCGGCGCAACCAGCCCAGCCGTTGAAACTTGCTCATGAAATGCGACACGCGCCACCGGGTCGTCCCGATCATGCGAGCCAGTTCAGGGTTTGTCGGAGAATACCGAAGCCGGACCCAGCCCAAGGCGGGGTGGCTCGGGGCTAGCCGCGACAGCAGGCGAGCCAGCCGGGACTCGGCTCGGGCCGTAACGAAATCCCGGATGGTCTCCTGATACCCCTCCATCCGCAACGCCAAAGCCTTCAAGAGCTTCAGCGCGAAGCCCGGGTCTTGCTCGACAGACGCCAGCAGTTCGCTGCGGCCGAAAGGAGCTACATCCACGGACGTGAGCGCCTTGGCAGTTTCCCTTTGGCGGGGCGAGCGGAGAAGAGACTTCTCGCCGAAGACACTGCCGGGGGCGAGGAGATCGTAAATAGCGGCGTTATCCGCGGAAAGGCGGACGCCGCCGGCGCGCAACAGGTAGAGCCGGCGCGGAGGGTGGCCGGCATCGAAGAGCGTTTCGCCGGAGGCGAAATGAACTACTCTTCCCCTCGCCGGGCCTGCGCCCTCCTTGCCGCGCCGATGGGATAACCGCGGCATCACAACCTCCCTGGCCGCGGTGAAACCTCCTCAGTCTTCACCCTTATTCTACCGCCGCCCGCGCTTTGGAGAACCGGTGCAAAACCGCATCGTTGACAACCCGAAGGCGCCATACTACCTTCCGAAGACACGCCTTTCAGTGTCCGATCATGCTCGAGGCGCTCACCAAGGGAACGGAAAGGGAACAGAATGGAAGAGAGGTCCACGTGGGAATTGACGGCTCGCCAAAGGCAGGTCCTTCAGCTCATTGCCGACGGCCACTCCAGCAAGGAGATCGCGGCCATCCTGCACATCTCGACGAAGACCGTTGAGTTCCATAAGACCTGTCTCATCCGGAAGACCGGCCTCCGAAGCACCGCGGAGTTGACGCGTTACGCAATCCGGCACGGCATCATTGAGGCGTAGGGGCTGCTGAAGGGTGTTGGAAAGCACAGGACGGCTGGCCGCGGACCAACCCACGACGCTTCCACCCGGCGCAGGACCCGTTCTTTGAACGGACACAACCTGGGACATTCCCCAGTTACTTGCTGAGCGGCTTGCAGCGTAGAATCGACGGTGGACCCCCCGCTTGCCGAGTACGGTATCATGGCGGCCGCAGCCATACACCCGCTGCCAACACCGCAAGAGACGGTGACGCTTCTGCTTGTCAGCGTCTGTGAGGATGACCGCGCTTCCCTCGGGGAGATCCTTCGCCATTCCTCCTGGCGCCTGCATTACGCCGCCGGCTGGCGCGAAGCTCTTGCGTTCCTTGAGCGCCACCCGATCCCCGTAGTGATTTGCGAGCGCGATCTGCCCGACGGCTGTTGGAAGGTTCTGTTCGACGAAGCCTCGAAGCTGCCTCAACCGCCGCGGCTCATTGTCTGCTCGCCCTTCGCGGACAATCGCCTCTGGGCAGAGGTGCTCAACCTCGGCGCCTACGACGTCTTCATCACGCCGTTTGAGCCGAGCGAGGTCTTTCGGGTTGCATTTAGCGCCTGGCAGGCATGGAAGAACGAGCCGGCGCGTGGTTCATTGCCGGCTAAACCGCCGGCCTCCGCTCACTCCCTGGATTGACCGGCGCCCTCAGCTCCCCAGCGCTGCGACGGGGTATTTCAGCGGCGCATGCCCTTATCAGGCAACTTCTTTTCTCGCGAGTCGTAAATCCGCGATTACAGGCAATTCGAAGAGATCGGAGCGCAGGAGTCGTGTCGAAAAAAACAATACCTCGAGGTTCTCAACCTCGCCGGTCGTAGGATTGAGTCGCGCCACTACTTCGTCGGCGAGTTCCTCCGATTGTTGCTCCGCGTATGGCGGACACTTGTCGATGTGGAGGATGTCCGCCGCCCGGTCGTACTTGAACCTCAATCTCGCCTCCATTCAACTTCTCCTTCAGCCAGCTTTGTCGTAATGTAGGCCGTAATGATCCAGTGGCGCTTCCTGGGCTCCGGCTCGCTGACGACAACCACCACGACGTGTTTTCCTCTTTGCACATCAGTGTACCATCGCGAAAACAACCTGGCGCTTCCGGACCGAACGCTCCTTCGGACTTGGTCCGGATCGGCCAGGACTTCCACAACTCGGTGCCGGTGTTCAGGGAGCAGATCGGGATGCCGTTCGGCGATATGATGCTCCCGTTCCTCGCTCAGCTCGACCTCGGCCTTCAGGTAGGGGCAAGGAATCCGGCTCATCAGGATTCTCCGTTCGGCGTGCGCGCTTCGATCCGCGAGCCTCAGCGGGCCGCCCCCAGCGCCTGCTCCAGGTCCGCCAGGATGTCCTCGGGGTCCTCGATGCCCACCGACAGGCGCACGAGGTTGTCGCGGATCCCCATTCGCTCGCGTTGCTTCGGCGAAACCTCGCGGTGCGAACTCATCGCCGGGTAGAGGATCATGGTGTGCACGTCGCCGAGCGACGTCGCCCGCACAACCAGCTTCAGCCGGTCCAGGAAGGCGAAGATGTCCTCGCGCCCCGCGTCGCGGATCTCGAAGCTGACCATGCCGCCGTAGAGGCCTTCGGGGAACAGCCGGCGAATCGCCGCCGCGTCCGGATGCGCCGGGTCGCCGGGGAAATGCACGCGCTCGACGCGCGGATGCGCGGCCAGCCGGCTCGCCACCCGGCAGGCGTTAGCGCATTGCCGCTCCATGCGCAGCGGGAACGTCTTAATCCCGCGCATGGTGAGGTAGCTCTCGAACGGCCCCAACACCGGACCGTAGGCTCGCGAGAGAGTCCTTGCAATCTCGTGATGCCCGCGATCGGCGACGACGATTCCCCCCAGCACATCGCCGTGCCCGGCCAAGTACTTGGTGACACTGTGAACCACTATGCTCGCGCCACGTTCCAGCGGCCGCACCAGCAGCGGCGTGGCGAAAGTGTTGTCCACCACCAGGGCCGCGCCGGCTGCCTTCGCCAGCCCGGCGATCTCCTCCATCGCTCCGACCCGCAGCAGCGGATTCGAGATCGTCTCCATTAGCACGCAGCCCGGCCGGCGCCCGGCAATCGCCTTCTCAACCCCGGCGAGGTCGCAGATATCCACGAAATTCGTCTCCACGCCGAGCGGCTCGAAGACTTTCTGGAGCAGGCTGATGGTTGCGCCGTAGAGCGCATTGGCCGCCACGATCGACTTCCGGCGGTCCGTGAGGGCGGCAAGCAGCGCGATCTGCACCGCCGACATCCCCGAGGCGCAGGCCAGCGCCCCGTGCCCGTTTTCTAATGAGGCCGCCAGTTCTTCGAGCGCTGCGTTCGTCGGGTTCTCGTAGCGCGCGTAGCAGTAGCCCTCCTGCTCGCGCGCGAAAATGCGGTCCAGTTCCTCGGTGGTGTCCGAGATGAAGCTGGCGGCGGCGTAAATCGGCGTCGTCACCGCCGTCTGCGGCGGCGCCTTCTTTCTGTCGCCGGCATGAACCGCCTTGGTGTGGATCTTCACGGCTACTTCCGCTTCCAGCGGACGCCGTCCTTGGTGTCCTCCAGGACTATGCCCCGCTCGGCGAGCTCCGCACGGATGCGGTCGGCGAGCGCGAAGTCCCTCGCCTTCCGCGCCCGGTTGCGCTCGGCGATCCTGGCCTCAACCTCGGCGTCGGAAATCCGGTCTTCCCGAGCCGAGGGCTTCAGCACGTCAAACACGGCGTCGAACTGCGCCAGTACATCCGCCGCGCCGGCCACGTTCCCCTTGCCAAATTCTCCCGCGTCCATCACGGTGTTCGTCTCGCGCACGTATTCGAACACCGCCGCCAGCGCCTCGGCCGTGTTCAGATCATCGTCGAGCCCCTCGCCGAAGTCGCGGATCGCCTGCCTGGCTCGTTCCTCCAGCTTCTCGTTACGCCCTTCGGGGAAGTTCTCCGTCTCCAGGCGCAGCTTGTAGTTCCGCAGCCGCTCGATCGCCGTCGCCGCCGATTTCAGCGCGTCGAAGGTGAAATTGAGTTGCTTGCGGTAAGGCACTGAAGCGAGAAGATAACGAATCGCCTCGGGCTGGTGTCCTTGCTCGAGCAGATCGCGCAACGTGAAGAAGTTGCCGAGCGATTTCGACATCGTCTGCGCATCCACCATCAAGTGTTCGGAGTGCAGCCAGAACCGCGCGAACGGTCGCCCCGTGGCCGCCTCAGATTGTGCGATCTCGTTCTCGTGGTGGGGAAACGTGAGATCCACGCCGCCCGCGTGGATGTCCAGCGTCTCCCCCAGGTACCGCATGGCCATGGCCGAGCACTCGATGTGCCAGCCGGGCCGCCCCGGACCGAGTTCGGTGTCCCAGAACGGCTCGCCTTCCTTGCGCGCCTTCCACAACACGAAGTCGCGCGCGTTCTCCTTGTCGTACTTGTCCGTGTCCACGCGCGCGCCGGCGCGAATGCCGCTGAAGTCCGAGTGCGACAGCTTGCCGTACTCCGGG
>CAYZJD010000270.1:0-6716 GCA_964478455.1 uncultured Solibacteraceae bacterium
CACACGCCAGACGCGCTACGAGCCGATTCGGTGGTAGCCGCTGTTGAAGTAGAGGAGGGGCTTGCCGTCATGCCATTCGGCGTGGACCACCTTGCCGATGAGGATGGTGTGGTCGCCTGCCTCCACCGTCTGGCTCACTTTACATTCGAGCAACGCTAACGCGCCCGGAAGGAGCGGCACACCCGTCCTGCCAGCGGACCACTCCACACCATTGAAGCGATCGTGCCCTTTACGGGAGAAGTGAACGGAGACGTCTTTCTGTGTTTGTCTTAAGATGTTGATTCCAAAGTAGGTGTTCGCCCGAAAGTGGGGCAGGATGGCCGAAGCGTGGTCCACGCAAAACAGGACCAGTGGAGGGACGAGCGACACCGACGCGAAGGAATTCACCGTCAGGCCATGCGGCGCCCGGTCCGTGCCTACCACCGTGGCGACGGCGATTCCAGTGGCAAACTTTGAGCAGGCGCGGCGCAGAGCGTCCTTGTCCACGGGAGCGTGAGGCATGCCAGTTGGCCTTGACAATCGCTTAACCCTAATCATATCATTAAGTTTGCGCCCTGCCAGGGCCTGCAACGGGGCCGCCTGTAGGGTGCGCGCTCGCGGGAGGTCCACTTGATCAAACTCGACATCATCAACGAAGTCGTTAGCAAGACGGGCATCACCAAGACGAAAGCCGAGATGGCCGTCGAAACCGTCTTCGAAAGCATGAAGCGGGCGCTTGAGCAGGGACAGAGAATCGAGTTGCGGGGTTTCGGCATCTTTAACGTCCGGCCGCGGAAGACCGGGATCGGCCGCAATCCCCGCACCGGTGCGGAGGTTTCCATTCCGCCGGGTAAAGCCGTGCGTTTCAAGCCTGGCAAGGAGCTCCAGTCGCTTCAGTGAGCCGGCCTGCGCTGGTTCGTTCAGCGCCCCGATGAGCTGGGCCATCACCAGGCGGCCGCGGACGGCCGGGTGTCTTTTACTGTGCAGCCACAGAGTTTCCCCCCGCATTCACTCAGCGCCGAAGCTGTCAACGGGCGTGGGATTTCGGTCGGACTCTTGGGGGTGAAGGCAGCCCGGCGCCGTCTTTGGCTTCACACTCTCCTGTTCGGGCTGACGCTGGTATCGACGACGGTCGTCGGCGCGCGTTTGGCTGAGAACTTCCGCAACGACGCGCCGGCGGTGGATCTGAGCCAGGAGCTCTTCTCCTTCACGCGGATCGTCATCGACCCCGGCTCGTTGCTGGCCGGTCTGCCATTCTCGCTGACGCTGCTCGCCATTCTGCTGGCGCACGAACTCGGCCATTACTTGGTGTGCCGCTACTATAGGCTGGACGCGAGCCTGCCGTACTTCCTGCCGTCGCCCACCATCATCGGGACCCTCGGCGCCTTCATTCGCATCCGCTCCCCCATCTATTCCAAGCGAGTGCTGTTCGACGTGGGGATCGCCGGCCCGATTGCCGGTTTCGTTTTTTTGTTGCCGGCGCTGGCGATTGGGCTTGCGTTTTCGCGCATCGTGCCCGGTCTCGGCGCGCAGGGCGATCTCGTGTTCGGGACGCCCGCGATCTTCCGCCTGCTGGAGTGGATTGTCTTTCCGGGTGTTCCCGCATCCGACATCTCGCTGCATCCGGTCGCGCGGGCGGCGTGGGTCGGGGTATTCGCCACGGCGCTGAATCTGCTTCCCATCGGCCAGCTTGACGGCGGCCACATCCTGTACTCTTTCGCGGGCGAACGTCACCGGCTGCTGTCGCGCGTTTTCCTCGCGGCGCTCGTGCCGATGGGGATCTTCCACTACTGGCCGTGGCTGGTCTGGGCGGCCATTTTGTTCTTTTTCGGCCTGCGGCACCCGATGGTGTACGATCTGGCCGAGCTTGGCCCGGCGCGAAGGAAGCTCGGCGTCCTGGCCCTCATTATCTTTCTGCTGAGCTTCATGCTGGCGCCGATTGAAACCGCCGCTGGATGAAAGCGCCGCCGATGAAGATCTCCGCCACCATCATTACTCTCAACGAACAAGGCAACATTGCCCGGGCCATCGAGAGCCTGCGGTGCGCCGACGAAGTGATCGTGGTGGACAGCGGCTCGCAAGACCGCACGATGGAGATTGCCGCCAAGCTCGGGGCGCGCGTGGTCGAGTCGGAGTGGATGGGGTACGCCTCGCAGAAGAATTTCGCGGCCGAACAGGCCTCGCACGACTGGATCCTTTCGATCGACGCCGACGAAGCCCTGAGCGAGGCGCTCGAAGCGGAGATCTGGCAGATCAAGAAGGGCGGGCCGCAGTTCGACGCTTATACGGTGCCGCGGCTGGCGCAATACCTCGGCCGGTGGATCCTGCACTCGGGCTGGTATCCCGATCGCAAGGTGCGCCTGTATCATCGCGCGAAGGCCCGCTGGGTGGGCAAGTACGTCCACGAGAGCGTGCAGGTGGACGGAGTGACGGGGCACTTGGAAAGCAACCTGCTGCACTACACCTGCAACTCGCTCTCCGAGCACCTGCGGATGATGGACCGGTACACCACGCTGGCGGCCGAGGAACTGGTGGCCCAGCGCCGCAGAATCGGCTGGACCGATCTGGTTCTCGATCCGCTCTGGACCTTCTTCCGCACCTACGTGGTGAAAGCGGGGTTTCTGGACGGCTGGGAGGGCGTCGCCATCGCTTACATGGCGGCCTTCTACAATTTCGTCAAGTACGCTAAGGCGCGGAACATGAGCTGAGATGCGCGTTCTCCATATCGATACCGGGATGGAGATGCGCGGCGGCCAGTGGCAGGCACTGCGCCTGGCGGAAGGGCTGGGGGCGGAAGGCTGCGCCTCGGTCCTGCTGACGCCGGCGGCGTCGCCCTTGTCCCGCGCAGCAGAAGAAAGAGGGATCGCCACAGCGCCCCTGCGTCCAGGCGCTCTCGTGCAACTCTCGCGCGAAGCCACGCTCACCCACGCACACGATGCGCGAGCGCATACGCTGGCCGCTGTTCTGGCGCGGTCGCCGGTCGTGGTTGCGCGCCGCGTCGCCTTCCCGATCGGCCGGGGCTTCTTCTCGCGCCGGAAGTACGCGCGCGCGGCGCACTTCATCGCGGTGTCACGCTATGTCGGCGGGTTGCTCGCCGAAGCGGGCGTGCCGCCCGAGCGGATCTCGGTTGTCTATGACGGCGTGCCGGTCCCCGCCTCTCGGGCGTCGGGGCCGCTCATCGTCACCCCATCGAGCGGTGATTTCCAAAAAGGGACTGAGCTTGCGCGGAGGGCCGCCAAAGAGGCCGGTGTTGAGCTGACGGCGTCGGAGAACCTGGAAGAGGATCTTCAGCGCGCCAGGTTGTTTCTTTGTATCACCCGCCAGGAAGGCTTGGGCTCGGCGATCCTGCTCGCGATGGCGGCCGGGGTGCCGGTCGTCGCCAGCCGAATCGGCGGCATCCCGGAAATCGTGGAGGACGGCGCGACCGGCCTCATGGTGGAGAATGAGCCGCGGGACATTGCCGCCGCCTGCCGGCGTTTGATCGAGGACGAGCCGCTGCGCGCGTCGATGGCGGCACGGGCGCGCGCGGCCGTCATCGAACGGTTCTCGACCGCGGCCATGGTCCGCGGTACGCTGTCTGTATACCAGCGGGTGCTCTCATGCTCGAAGCCTTGATCGCGTTCGTTGCCGGCCTTCTGATTGGAAGCTTCCTCAACGTGTGCATCCACCGGATGCCGAAGGATCTCTCGGTAGTGCGCCCGCGCTCTTACTGCCCCGCCTGCAAGGCGCTCATTCGCTGGTACGACAACATTCCGCTGTACAGTTACGTCGCGCTGCGCGGCCGGTGCCGCCACTGCGGCGCGAGGATTCCCTGGAGGTACCCGCTTGTTGAGTTACTTACGGGCCTGGCGTTTTTCCTCGTCGTCTGGAAGTTGGGGCTCAGCCTCGCGGCGCTGAAGTTCTGTTTGCTCTCCGCGCTGCTGATCGGCCTTGCCTTCAGCGACCTGGAGGAGCGCATCTTGCCGGATGAGTTTACCCTGGGAGGCGCCGCCGCCGGCATCTTCTTGTCGCTGGTGGTTCCTCTCAACTGGGGTTTCGGACACCTCTTCTTTCCGTCGGCATGGGGCGCGGTGCGGCTATCGCTGGCCGAATCGCTCCTCGGCGCGCTGCTGGCAAGCGGGATGCTGTGGTTTATCGGCTGGCTGTATGAGAAGATCCGCAACCGCGAAGGCCTGGGTTTGGGTGACGTGAAAATGATCGCCATGATCGGCGCCTTCCTGGGACTGCACGGGGCGTTGCAGACAATCATCTTCGGCTCGGTCCTCGGTTCGGTCATCGGACTGGCCTACATCAAGATCACCGGCCGGGACTACTCCACTTACGAGCTTCCCTTCGGGACGTTTCTGGCTGCCACGGCTCTCGGCGTCGCGCTCCTGTCGATGCCGCGCTGAGCGGCTTCTCAGCCGGCCTGAAGACCCGGTGGCGGAAGGCAGGCCGTGATTCCGGAACATGCCGCGCTCATCGAGGTGTACTATAGGGAATTGACTTCATGAAGGCGCTATTCGAAGTCCTCGTTCCCGGCGAGAGAGATTGGGAACTGGCCCGCGCGATCGACTCGCGACGCCTGCCGCGGCACATTGCGATCATCATGGACGGCAACGGGCGCTGGGCCCGGCGCCGTAATCTGCCGCGGGTGGCAGGACACAAGGCCGGCGTGGAGCCCGTACGGGTCACAGTGGAAACGTGCGCGCGAATGGGCATCGGCGCCGTCACGCTGTACGCCTTCTCGGTGGAGAACTGGAAGCGGCCCCGGGCGGAGGTGGACACGCTGTGGCGGCTGCTGCGCATCTACCTTCGAAGGGAACTTCCAAACTTGATCCGCAACGATATCCGGCTGGCCGTGATCGGCCGGGCGGAGGTGTTGCCTGCGCCGGCGCGGCAGGAACTGGAGTCGGCCGTGGCATCCACCGCCTCCAACCGCGGCCTGCGGGTGAACCTGGCGATCAACTACGGCGGGCGAAGCGAACTGGTGGATGCATTCAACGCCATCGTTGGGGAGGCGCGGCGGAAAGGGCGGCTCGCCAGCTTGCGGATCACGGAGCAGGACGTCGCCGCACACCTCTACACGGCCGAGCTGCCGGAGCCGGACTTGCTGATCCGTACCTCGGGTGAGATGCGCGTCAGTAACTTCCTCCTGTGGCAGATCGCCTACACCGAGTTGTACGTCACCGAAACGCTCTGGCCGGATTTCACGCGCACTGAGCTTCTCGCCGCCGTCCTCGAATACCAGAAGCGGGACCGGCGCTTCGGCGGCCTCGGGCGGTCCGAGGACGCCCCTGTTGTCGAGCCGCAACTGGTCGAGGCTCTCGGCGCTCCCACGCGATGAGACGCCTGGTCACGGCGGTTGCTCTGCTGCCGTTGATCACCTACGTGGTTCTGTGGGGAACAAACTGGCTGTTTCTCCTCCTGGTCACCGCCGTCAGCCTGCTCTGCTTCTATGAGTACTCGGGCATCGTGGCGGCGCACGGCATCCAGCTTCCCGGCCCGGTCGGTTATGCGGCCGGGCTGGTGGTGCTGTTCGTGCCCAGGAACGAGTTACTTGTTGTCACGCTTCTGGCACTGATCGCGCTCCTGCTGGCGTTGCGCGCAGACCCGCTACCGAAAGGGTTGCCCCAGGCGGCGGCGCTGCTTGCCGGAGTCATCTACATTTTCGGGACGTTGCGTTGCGCCATCAGCCTGCGGGCGATCGGGCCCTACTGGTTGTTCTTTGCTCTGGGTGTCAACTGGATCGGGGACACCGCAGCTTACTACGTGGGCCGGGCCGCCGGCCGTCACAAAATGGCAACGAGGCTAAGTCCAGCGAAGTCGTGGGAGGGCGCGGTTGCGTCGCTGACCGCCTCGGCTGCCTTCGGGGTCCTTTTCCTGCGATGGCTGATGCCGGAGGTGGCTCCGCCAATGGCGGTATTGCTGTCTGCGTCGGGCAACGTGGCCGGGCAGATCGGAGATTTGGTGGAGTCGGCGTTGAAGCGCGGGGCAGGGGTCAAAGACAGCGGCAACCTCCTGCCGGGACACGGGGGATGGCTCGACCGCCTGGACGGCACACTATTCTCCCTGCCCGTCGTGTACGGGCTACTGACGCTGATTTGAGAGTCGTGGTCGGGGCCCGGTGACTACCAGCGGGGCCGCCCCCGGCCGCGGCCGCCGGAACCGCCGCGACGTTCGCGGTTGCCGCCGCCTCCGCCGGCTCTTGATTGAGCCGGCGGCCGGGCTTCGTTGACCACCAGCGAGCGGCCCATGAAATCCTTGCCGTTGCAGGAGCGGATGGCCCGCTCGGCGTCGGCCTGGTTGCCGATCTCGGCAAAGCCGAAGCCACGCGCTTCTCCGGTGAAGCGGTCCCGGACGATGGTGACGGAATCAACGGAAATGCCGGCCTGTGCGAACCAGTCCTGCAAGTCTCCCTCGCTCGCCTGGTACGGCAAATTACCTACGTAAAGTTTCACAATTGGTTCCCCTTCCTCCGTCCACTGGGACGGCGGGAATCACTGAAGAGGCAGATGCGGAACCGGGCGAGTCGACGTTCGCTTAGCAGACCGGGCCCTTCTGGCGACCACAGTGTACGGCTTTATCATCCCAGAATTCACGCGCCAAGATCAATCCCGGCGAGGAACTTCGCCTCGCCGGGGCGAGCTCTGCCCCCCTTGCTGGTCAAGCGATTGGCGCTGCTCGTGGCGTGGTCCCAGACCCGCGCTTGGCAAGCCCTCAGCGGAAATTCTCCACCAGCATCAGGTCACTGCCGG
>CAYZJD010000271.1:0-6695 GCA_964478455.1 uncultured Solibacteraceae bacterium
ACATCAAGCAGAAAGAGTTCAAGGGAACCCGCTTCCGCGGCCAGCCGCCCGACAACTCGCACGACTGGGTGCTGCACATCTCCCGCGAAGGGAAGAAGGAGGGCATGGGACGTTCCTATAAGTTCGAGTCCCGTCCCATCCTGTTGCAGGAGGTCGAGCAAAATCCGAAGAACGTTCCGTTCGATATCCTCGAGCCGGCCGAAGACACCTTGAAACTGCCGCGGCCCGAGCGTTACGAGGTAAAGGTGACGCGCGACACGAGGGCCACGCGGGCCATGATGTGGTTGTGGACCGGCGAGGTGGTGGCCGACGGCCAGGGCTACCGGGTGCTGGCCACGGATGCCAAGGGAGAAATGAGGATCCCTCGCGGCATCGTGAAGAACACGCCGGCAGTGCTCAACCTGCGGCTGGCTGGCATGAACGCCAACGGCAAGATCTACTTCTACGACAAGGTGTACAAGGTCACCGAGTGACGCCCCGCATCCTGGCCATCGACACGACCACAGAGTTCGGCAGCCTGGCGCTCGTGTGCGGGAGCCAGGTGGTGGAGGAGTTGCTGCTGCACGCACGGGATGGCTTTGGCCACGTCCTCTATCCTCACCTGGAGACGTTGCTAGCCAGGCACGGCTGGGATCTGGCGGACATCGACTGCTACGCGGCGGCGTCCGGGCCGGGTTCGTTCACCGGCATTCGCGTCGGCCTGTCCGCGGCCAAGGGTCTGGCCGAAGCGATGGCGAGGCCAGTGGTGGCGGTGTCCAACCTTCAGGCAGTCGCCTGGTTCGGCAACACCGCGCTGCGGGCCACGGTGCTCGACGCCCGCCGGGGCGAGGTCTATGCCGCAGTGTACGCAGCGTCGCTCAAGCTGGTGGCGCCGGAGGTGGTAACGAAGTTCCCCGCCTGGCTCGCTTCCCTGCCCGAGGGTGATCTCGAGTTTCTCTCGACCGACTTCACGCCCTTTCGCGCAGGGCTCGCCGGCACGCGGTTCGAACATGCACTGGTGACAGAGGTCCCGCGTGCGCTCGCCGGCGCGGTTGGACAGATCGCTGCGGAGCGTTTCGCGGTCGGGCACGCCCTCGATCCGGCCTCTATCGACGCCAACTACGTCCGCCGCTCCGACGCCGAACTCTTCTGGAAGGATTAAACCCGGGGACAGCCCGCATGTTCCCCGCTTTGGTCTACTTCGTCTCTACCTTCACGATCACGTAGGTGAGCTGCTGGCCCGGCTCGAGCAGCACCTGGTGCGGCGTGTTCGCCGGGATGTGCGCCAAGTCGCCGGGCCCCAGCCTTTTCTTTACGCCGCCCTCGATGGCCGTCCCGCGGATCTCGCCGGGAGCGGTGGTCCTGCCTCCGATCACCTTGCCGCCGGCCACCAGCGTCGCTTCGCCGGTCTGCACGATGAAGATATCGGCAACGGTTTCGTGCACCTCGGATTCACCGCTTCGCTCGCGGTGAGCGACCATCACGAGATGGTTGCCAAACTGGCCGAGTTGTTCGGTCGCGACTTTCAGCTCGTTCATCTTCGGCGCGAGGCTCTTCTCGAAACCCCTGAGTTGAGCCGATGGCCAATGGACGAAGCCCGGCGGGTCGGCGGCGGCAAGCGTTAGCGCGGCCGCTGCAAGCACCAAGCACGTTCTCTGCACGATGTTCCTCCTCACGAGCGAATGTTCACCTTCGGAATCCGCTGCTCGGCAGGCGCAAGCGGCGGGAAGTCGGTGTAGGGTGAATCTTGATACCAGTAGCACACCGAAAAGAAGTTGTCGCCTCGATCATTGGCGTGCCCGTGCTCCATGGTGTGCTTCATGTAGCGCTCAAAGGTGACCGGGTTGTCGCCGTGCCAGCGGTAGCAGCAATAGCGCCCGCCGGTGCGCTCGGCCATGACAATCAGCGGCGCGCCGTAGTAATGGTGCGCGAACGCCGTGGCGCCGTCCCGGCCGCCAAAGTTCCAGCTCCCAAGGAAGTAGTCCTCTGAGCCGGTCCCGATGATGATGGGCCTGGTCTCGTCATCGACGAAGATCATGTCGTCGCCTTCCCCCATCCATCCGTCCGCGTTGATGAGGACGCCGAGCGTCACGCCCATCAGGTGGCCGCGGCCGCGCGCCTCTGCATACACGTAATTCAGCTTGCCGTCCGGGTTCCGCTTGGCGTCTTCGCCGCTGGACGGAACGCAAGGCGCTGCCTGACGGTACTGCGCGTGAAAGTAGAGCACGTCATCGGGCAGGGCCGGGACAAGCTGGTAGTCGATGTTCGAATAGAACGCGTTGACTCGTTCCTTGCCCTCGTTGGCCACCGTGATTCTCGCCGACTTGTGGAACGGCATGGCGAAGTAGCAGTTGAGCGAGCGGCCGGGCGAGCAGGCCAGGTACGCCGACTGGTAGATGACGTACTGGCCGAGATTCAGTCCGAAGAAGTCGCCGACCGGCGTCTCCACGCTGGGCTTGTCGCTCCCCTCCCAATATGCGCGCAGCACGAGTTCCTTGAGATGGTTCTGGCTCTGGGCCGCGATGGTGAACCAGATGTGCGTTATTACCCCCGGCCCAGCGCTACTGAACAACTCCTGCGTCGCCCCCGGTTCGACCGTGAAGAAGTCACGGTTGCCCCCGGTGCGGTCGTGGCTCGACTGCTTGAGAGACTTGTAACGTTGCGCGCGCGCGTAGCGGGGAAGGAGCCGCGAGTCGGCGTGCCCCACCTGCCCCTGGGTCGCAGCGGACGCCGCGGCAGCGAGCCCTGCGCCGCCGCCAAGGCCGCGCAAAAACAAACGGCGATTCGCGGAATCCGATTTCATTGTCATCCACGTAGTCTCCTGATTTGGAATCGATTGCCGAGCCGGAATTATATCGAAAAGGCGGCGGGAATGGAGCGCGACGAAGGAAAGTACCGGACCCCGCATCCCGCCAATGGGGGTATTACCTCAGGTACGCGTTGGCAGGCTGAATTGTAAAGACTCGTATTGCACTGAAAACAAAAGAGATTGCCCTTGTTGACTTAGTACTAGATCGGCTATAGAATTGGTTTTAATGTAGGGCGTGCGTCATGAACCCATCAAGCTCAGCAGTTCACGTAGCAGAGCAAGGCCCCGGCAACTCGCGCCCGATTCGAGTGCTCGTTGCCGACGATCACCCGATCGTTCGAGATGGCTTGCGGCGGTTGCTTGCACTGGAGGACGACATTGATGTCGTCGGGGAGGCGGGTGACGGCGAGGCGACCATCGCGCTCATTGACCAGCTCGACCCTGACATCGTGCTCCTGGACTTGCGAATGCCCGGCCTGGACGGCCTGTCGGTCTTGCAGAAGCTTCAGCGGCTCAATAAGACGACGCGGATCATTGTCCTGACGGCATCCGACGACAAGAACGAATTCGTGCAAGCGATGAAGCTCGGCTGCGCCGGTATCGTGCTGAAGCAGACGGCCTCGGAGCTGATCGTCAAGAGCATCCGCAAGGTGCACGCCGGCGAGATCTGGTTGGACTCGCACACCACCGCCGCGGTGATGCGCCAGTTCGCGGCGCCGCCAGAGCCGGCGGCGGCCGGGGGCGCCCGCAGCCGCGACCGTTCGCCACTGAGCCAGCGCGAAAGGGAGATCGTCGCGCTGGTTGCACAAGGGTACAAGAACAAGGAAATGGCTGAGAAGATGTTCATCAGCGAGCAGACGGTGAAGAACCATCTCCACAACATCTTCGACAAGTTGGGCGTTTCCGATCGTCTGGAACTGGCGCTGTACGCCATCCACAAGGGCCTGCACCTGGAAGAGCAAGGCTGAGCTGCTTTCCATCTCTGTTCTCGTCTCACAGTACCGGAGCCTGCGTACTCGAAAAGTGTGCGTCGACGGTCCCTTCCGTAAGGCGCTGAGCACAGCCAATGCATTGAGCCTCTTGCATTTCCACAGCCGTTGGGACTAGCATTTCTGGTGAAAGGAATAATCCAGATGAGGCTGTCTTTTATCCCGGCGGTGGCGGTCGCGCTGCTAACCGCTTGCCTGGTTCTTAGCGCCCAAGAAGCATTTCCCCGCATGACGTCGGTCGATCCCACGGCCGGGAAAGCCGGCGACGTGATCACGGTTGCGGGCGAGAACCTCGACAAGGCAAACGTGGCCCAGCTTTATCTGACCGACGGGAAGAACGACATCAAGGTCGAGATGACCGAGCAGGCAGCCACCTCGATCAAGTTCAAAATCCCGACGTCGGTCAAGCCGGGGCGTTTCAACCTGATGGTGCTGACGACCGGCAAGCAGCCGAAACTCATCGAGCAGCCGGTAAAGGTGACCGTGGAAGGTTAATGACCGCGGCGCGGGTCCCGCGGAAGGCGCGCGTCATCCTTTCTGCCTGTCCCTCCTGTAAGGCGCTGAGAGAAACCGCCGGCATTGTTTGGCCGCGTCCGATTCAGGCGCCAGCCGCACGGCGTGGCGGTAGGCCTGAACGGCCTCCGAGCGCCGGCCCTTCAAGTCGCAGATCTGCCCGAGGCGCAGCCAGGCGAATGTCCCGGTGTTGAGGTCGAGATCCTGCGCGCGGGCAGTGACTCTCCGCATGTTGTCCAACGCCGCGTCGAGGTCGCCGTACCAGAACTGGATGGTCCCGCGTGCGTACCAGATCTTCTCGGCCGGCAGCCGGGTGAAACCCGCCACACCTGCCGATCGCATCTCTTCGATCCGCTGAATGGCGGCGAGCGCCCTCGCCTTGTCGCCGTTGTCGCTGTGCATTTGCGCGAGTTCGAATCGCAACAGGTAGTTGCGCGGGAAGCGCTCGATGAGGCTGTCGAGCAACGGGATCGCCTTGCCTGGCAGCCGCTCACGGCGGTAGATCGCGCACAGCAGAATCTGCGCGTCGTACCGATTGAGCCGGCCTTTGGCGCCGACCAGTTCAAGCGTGCGGATGCCGCCGTCCTTGTCGCCGCGGAAGCCCACCAGGAAGCCGAGCAGCTTGATGTGCCAGGGGAGGCTGCCAACCACGTAGTCGTGGACGCCTTGAAGCAACCGCGCATCGGCGTTGGAGGCGTCGAGCTCGCTCACTTTGTTGTGCAGCTTGCGGCCTGAGGTGGCGTCGCGCAGCGCGTCGAACCACGCTTTGCGAACGAGGAAGTTGTAGTTGGCGCGCAGGCCGTAGGCCACGCCGAGCGCGTACATGGCGGCGGTGTCGCGCGCGTTCGACTGGAGCCGCTTCTGAGAAACCTCCATCGACCGGCGGATGGCGTCGTCGAACAGGCGGTTGTCTGCGGGCGTGGGTTCCACCTTTGGCCGGCGCAAGAACGGATTCGTGCCGCTGACGAGTTCACTTTCCAGCGCACCGGCCCGGAACATAGCCCGATATAGAATCGCCTGCGCCAGGTGGTTGTGGCTGGGGGCGCTGTCCTGGTTCTCGCGAATGTCCCGCTGGAATTCGGCGATCGCCTCGTCGTACTCCAGGTTGTAGAAGTGGTCGAAGCCCTTGCCGAGAGAAACGTCGCCGGTTGCCTGTGCGGCCGAAAGAAAGAGGAATGAGATAAGCGCGAGCATGCGTGGTTTCATCTTTGTCGAAGGCAGGCGAGCGCCCAGCGGGCGTGTTCGGCCACCATTGCGTCCGGATGCATCGCGAGCTGCTTCAGCGGGTCGCGGAACTTCTGGAGACCGCTGTTGCCCATCGCGACGGCGACGTTCCGCAAGAAGCCACGATACCTGGCCCTTGCGACCGGGCTTCGCCCAAACATGCGGCGGAACTCCTCTTCGGTGATACCGGCGAGTTCGTCGAGTCGAGGGGCGAAGTGGGTGGCGGAAAAAGCTGGCTCCAGTGTCACCGCCGCCTTGCGGTTCCAAGGGCAGACGTCCTGGCAGATGTCGCAACCGAAGACGTGGCGGCCGATGTCGGGCCGCAGGTCGTCGGGGATGGAATCCCGGAGCTCGATGGTGAGATAGGAAATGCAGAGCCGCGAGTCGAGCGTGTACTCCGGTCCGACGCCGGGGCCCGGGACAATCGCCTGGGTGGGGCACGCCTCGATGCAGCGCGTACACGAACCGCAACGGTCCGGAGGAGGACTGCCGGCGTCGAGATCCAGAGAAACCAGAAGCTCCCCGAGAAAGAACCACGAACCGGCGTGCTGGTTGATCAGACAAGTGTTCTTTCCTATCCAGCCGAGGCCCGCGCGCCGGGCGTAGGCCCGCTCGAGCAAGGGGGCGGTGTCGACGCAGGATTTCCATTCGAACTCAACCCCGGAAGCCGACAGCAGCTTTCGTGCCAGGTTCTCCAAGCCGCGGCGGATCAGGGGATGGTAGTCCTCGCCCCAGGCGTAGCGGGAGATCCAGGCGAGCTGGGCGGAATCGAAGCTGGTTGAATAGGGCTGGGGACCGTTGTAGAGCTTGCCAACGCAGATGACCGAGCGCGCCGAGGGCAGCAGCGCCCGTGGATCAGAGCGCATATCTGCCCTTTTATCTGTGAGATAGGACATAGAGCCGGCCATGCCGGCCGAGACCCAGCGCCGGAAGACAGAGGCCTCGGGGAGCGGCACGGCCGGAGTAGCCCCGGCCAGCTCGAAGCCGCATTCCCAGGCGAGCCTGCGGACGGTGGCAGCGGTGATCAGACGGCTCTCCCTCTCCGCTTCCATAGTACAATGGCGGCCGCTCGAACCCGGGCCTCCGTTCAGCTTCCGAATTCGCCATACGACTAAGAAAAGAAGCAGTTTAATTCATCCGGATAGGGGAGGCTGGAGAGAGTCATTTATACTGTCAGGTAA
>CAYZJD010000272.1:0-6694 GCA_964478455.1 uncultured Solibacteraceae bacterium
GCAAAAACCGGCCGAGGTCATCGATTCGGATCTCGGCATCGAACCGGATCGGGGCATCAGTGCGTTTCTGTTCACTGATCGCCACGAATCCGGACATTTGTTCCTTAAACTCGAGAACAAGCCCATCGAGGAGTCCCATAGCGACCCTCCTTCGAGCAACTGCTCTGATTCCGGATTATACGCGTAGGACGCGGCGCACCGGCATCATCTTTCCAGATCGCGGTAGGCCGGCGAGCATCGGCACGTTCCTGTGGAACTGGGCGCCGCTCAGGCCTGGCTGAGCTCGAACAGCGCGTCGGCGAGGCGCTCGATGTCGGCGCGGAGAGCGAGCTTGGCCCGCCACTCCTCGGGAACGCCCTCCTCGCCGTAGTACGCACCCGCAAGCTGGCCGTAGATGGCGGCAGTGGTGTCGGCGTCATCGCCGAGGTTAGCCGCCTTGAGCGCGCCCTGCTGGAAGTCGCACGTGCGGTCGAAGGCCCAGAGGGCCGCTTCGAGCGACTTGACGGCGTAACCTGAGCCGCGGATGTCGAGCGGCTCGCGGAAGCGGAAGGAACCGGAGGCGACGTCGTCCACCACGGCAGCCAGCGGCTCTCGCTGCCACAGTCCCGGGACCGGGCTGTAACACGGCGCGAGCAGTTCCTCCCTGGCTGCGCCGGCAAGCGCGCCCACGAGTACTCCGGCGAACCAGCGGCAGGAGTCCACTGCGGCGCGGGCGCCGTGGGTGGTGCGAGAGCTGTCGGCCGCATAAGCGATGGCCTGTTCCGGGCGCCGCGCGTAGAACATGGCCACCGGCGCCAGGCGCATGAGTGAGCCGTTGCCGGCGGTGTGATCGCCCGTGGGACCGCTGAACGGTTCGCCGGTGCGCTCGAAGCGCTCGAGCGAGGCGCGGGTTGTGTTGCCGATGTCGAAGCAGCGGCCGGTGCTACTCCAGCGGCCGGCGCGGTACCAAAGCAGATAGCGCTGCATTTGGCCGGCGGGATCGAATCTCCTTTGCTCTACCAGGCTCTCCGCCAGACAGAGAGCCATGGCGGTGTCGTCGGTCCACTGGCCCGGCTGGAGGCGAAACGGACCGCCGCCCACGATGTCCTCGATCGGCGTGAACGAGCTCGGCGGCTTGAACTCGAGTGTCGTGCCGAGGGCGTCGCCGGCGGCGAGGCCCAGCAGGCAGCCCCGGAAGCGGCGGCGGTCGAACGGGTCGAGCGGTGTCGCCATCACCCGCTCTTGGCCTTCTTCGTCCAAGTGTCGATCCAGTCGAGGAAGGTCTGGTACCAGAGCACGCTGTTCTGCGGCTTCTCAATCCAGTGGCCTTCGTCGGGGAACAGCAGGAGCTTGGAGGGCACCTTCTGGAGTTGAAGGGCTGTAAACAGTTGCAGGCCCTGGCCGGCGGGAACGCGGTAGTCCAGTTCGCCGTGAATGACCAGCGTCGGCGTCGTGAACTCCTTGACGAAGTGGCTCGGCGACCACTTGTTGTAACTCTCAGGATTCTCCCACGGGCCGCCGCGGAACTCCCACAGCGGGAACCACAGTTCCTCCGTTTCGCCGAATTTGCTGCGCAGGTCGAACACGCCGGCGTGTGATACAAACGCCTTGAAGAGATTGGTGTGGCCGAGCATCCAGTTGACCATGTAGCCGCCGTAGGAACCGCCGGCGGCGGCCATGCGGCCCGGGTCGGCGTAGGGCAGGCCGCCGACGTAGCTCGCCACCGCCATCAGATCGTCGTAGACCTTGCCGCCCCAGTCGGCGTTGATGCCGTCGATGAACTCCTGGCCGTAGCCGGTGGATCCGCGGGGGTTCGGCATCACCACCACGTAGCCGGCGGCCGCGAACACCTGCGCGTTCCAGCGATAGCCCCAATCCTCTCCCCAGGCCCCCTGAGGTCCCCCGTGGATGAGGAACAACACCGGATATCTCGCGCCCTCCCTGAAGCCGTGCGGCTTCAGGAGGAAACTGTGGACGCGGGCTCCCTCGGCGCCGTCCACCCAGAATTCCTCGGCCGGGGGGAGCTGGTACCTCGCCAGCAGCGATTCGTTGAGCCGCGTCAAAGGCACGCCGGCGCCCCCGCTGGAAGACGCCTGGAAGATCTCCACCGGGCGCGACGAGCTCATCTCGGTATAGACCATCCTCTTTCCATCGCGAGTGAACCGCACCTCGTCGATGACACTAGCACCGCTGGCGATCACCCGCGCCCCGCCGCCGCCTGCGGGGATCATTTGGATGGACTGCCGGCCACGGTCTTCCGCCGTGAAGAAGATGCGAGCCGAGTCGGGCGACCAGGCAAAGCTCACCACCCAGCGGTCGAGGCTTTCGGTGAGGATGCGGGCGGCGCCGGTGGCGCGCTCGAGCACAGCCAGGCGCCAGCGGTCGCTCTCGTAGCCGCCCCGAAGCTGCGTCCGCCAGGCGATCTGCCTGCCGTCGGGCGAGTACTGCGGCGAGTTGTCAGCTCCGACATTGGAGGTGATCTTACGCGGCTGGCCGCCAGCGATGGGAACGACGTACAGCTCGGAGTTGGTGCTCGTCGCCGGTTCGGGATCCGGATTCATCACATAGCACAGCTCGGCGCCGTCGGGCGAAATCGCGTAATCGTCCGGCCCGCCGAGCGAGAATGGCGGGACGTCGCGCGTGCCTGGAGTAAGGTCGCGCGCCGAACCGCCGCTAACCGGTACCACAAAGAGGTGCTTGCGGCGCGCTCCCTGCCATTCGTTCCAGTGGCGGTAGAGCAGTGAAGCGTATATGCGCGCCTTAACCTTGGAGGTCTTCTCCGCTTCGAGCCGTTTGTGGTTGCAGGCCTCGTCGGCGCAGTCGGGGTAGACCTCGCTCGTGAAAACGAGGTGTTTGCCGTCGGGCGAGAACAGCACGCCCCCGGCTTCGGTGGCGAGGCTCGTGACCTGCTTCGCGTTGTCGCCGTCGGCATCCATCAGCCAGACCTGCGCCGAGCCGCCGTGGTCGGAGATGTAGGCGATGCGCCTGGAATCGGGCGACCAGCGCGGCCGCTCGTTTCGCGCGCTCCCGGTGGTGAGCTGTTTCGGCGATCCGCCGTCGAGCGAAACGACGTAGATGTGCGACGGCTTCTCGTTCTTGTCCAGATCGACTCGAGTGACGGTGAAGGCGACCATCTTGCCGTCCGGCGAGACCTGCGGGTCGGCGATCCGCGCGATCTTCAGCAACGCGTGGACGTCGAAGGGCTCCGGCTGCGCGCCGAGAAGGTTCGCCAGGAAGAGAACAATGAGAACGATACGATACATAGATCCGATTGTAGCGCGCGGCGTTCGAGGTCCCGCCGCGATACGCTCGAAGGGAGGAGAATGCGGCAATGAAGAGTTACCGCAGGGAACTGTGGTTCGAGGCGCCCACGCGGCGGGCGTTCATCAACATCACTCCGCAGGTGGAGAAGTGCCTGGCTGAGAGCGGTGTCCAGGAAGGGCTCGTGCTGGTGAACGCCATGCACATCACCGCGTCGGTGTTCATCAACGACGACGAGCGCGGCCTGCACCAGGACTACGATAAGTGGCTGGAGAAGCTCGCGCCGCACGAGCCGGTGGCTCAGTACCGTCACAACGACACGGGCGAGGACAATGCCGACGCTCATATGAAGCGGCAGATCATGGGCCGGGAGGTGGTGGTCGCGGTGACGAAGGGGCGGCTCGACTTCGGACCGTGGGAGCAGATCTTCTATGGAGAGTTCGACGGCCGGCGGCGCAAGCGCGTCCTGGTGAAGATCATCGGGGAGTGAGCCGGCGACCAGCCACTTGGGCGCGCCTGCGATTTAACAACTGATTAACAAGTTCTCCATAGATCCGCCCGGCTGGCGCATGCTAACTTACAATCACAACGGGTTAACAGTTGGAGGGTGGGGATAAGCCGCTGGGGTCTGCCAGTCAAACTGCGATTTGGGACAGAGCAGGCTATCCCCACGAACCCCATTGACGACCAGAGGAGGATTCGATGCGGAGATTGATGACGATGAGTGTGCTGGCACTGGGGGCGCTGGCGGCCGCTTCGGCGCAGAGCACGGAGAGCATGCGGTTCAAGTCACTGGTGAGCTCGGGCCACGAGACCGGGACGGTGAACGGGCCGGGCGGCATGGCTGACGTGACGGTGGAGTTCATCCTGAAGAAGAACGTCGCCGGGGATCTGGAGTCGGCGGTGGTGGACTACCGGGTAGCCTACCAGCTCAACCAGTCCGAGACGCTGGCGAACATGCACATCCACACAGGCGGGGAAGGGACGAACGGCGGGGTCTTAATCGGCTCGAACTTCGGCGACGCGGTGGCGGCAGGCCCCGGCGCCGGGGTCCTGTACCGGTCCGTTAAGGTAACCGACGCCGCAGGACTCGGCAACGTTATGGCGATCCTGGCCAACCCGGCTGGGTACTACGTCAACATTCACTCAGCGTCGAACCCGGCCGGAATCATGCGCGGCCAGTTGATGCCCGATAGCCCGGCCTTGGACGCGGTCAAAGCGCTCGAGGCGAAGCTGGACGCGGTCAAGGCAGATACGGCCGAGGTGGCAACGTTGAAAGACATGATTCGGAAGATCGGCCAGGTGCTCGGGTTGCGGCTATAGACTGTTACTCAGCGGCCCCGCGGGCGGCGCGGCCGCCTGTACCGGTCACTTATTGGCGTGATTCATGCTCCTCCGGCAACCGGTCGGGGGAACAGGTCTGCCGCACAGCGTGCGGGCCAACCGCGCCTCAGGAGGTCCTTGCTCTAAGTTGCTCCCGAGCTTGCCCACCTCCGCTTCGCCGATTGTCGTCGTGGCGGGCAGGGATGTACGCAAACCCCCCTCACCTGCGCTGACAGAGGCGTCGCCTACTTCTCCTGTACCTCCGCAAACTTCTGTATCGCCTTGCCACCGAGCGCGGCTGTGACGAGCCAGACCCAGTTGCCTTGGCCTTCAAGTGAAGGCAGAGATCCGGTGTTCCAACCTGTTCTCAGCATCAACAGGCAGAAGGTAAGTACGATGGCCAACGCTAGTATGCGCATCGTGGACGGTTCGCCCCCTGCCTCGGGCTTGTCGTCCATGATGAGGGTCGGTCGTTGAAGTACCAGGGCGAGCACAAAAAGAATGCCAACCGCAGCGGCTGCATCTCCGCCGGAATAACCAAGCGGCGTCTGGGCCAACAACAACAGCCCTGTGCCGATCACAATCACCAAGCCTGCGATCAAGAGAATCAACGCGAGAAGCTCTTGCCTGGTCATGTTTGTCATATCGCCTCCCTTTTCTCTAAGCTGCCGCCGCTCACAGAATCTCTTCCGCGACCTCCACTCGCAGTAACGACCGTACGTTCTCAATCTGATTGACAATCGTAGCAACAGAAGAACCGGCAAACAGCAACCCTACCGCAACATTGTCCAAAGTGGTCACGAGCGAACCGGAATCACCTCCGGCAGAAATATTGGTGGTTACAATCTGGTCAATGAACCGCGCCACCCTGCCACCGCCGTAGCCCACATCAACCGTTGCATTGAGTACCGTGATTCTGCCGGTGGTATAATTCGTCGTCCGCCCTGTCTTCTGCACGGTCAATCCGACTGTCACGTTGGCCTTCGGTCGCCAGGCGCGAACGTGGCCAATCCAATAGATCTGGCGATCCAGATGATGAAATGGACCCTCAGCAATGGCGGCGTCCACCAAGTTACGGTGTAGCGCACGGTAAACCGGTGGATCAAAAGTGATGGGAACGAACCGACTAAGTCGAGCGATGCGATCCGCAGGGTCAGTTCCCCCGTCAAAGGGACCGGGCTGGAGCACAGGGTCGCCAAGGGAAGCGGCATTGCTGTCCGCCAGAACATGGTTGTTGCTAAGGATGTAGTAGCCAGAGGGGACACCGATGCCGGGGCTTGGCGGCCTCATGGTCGCTCCGGGCAAGATGTCATAGACGCAGGTTCCGATGGTCCCGGCCGTAATTCTGAAGTGTCCGACGCTCCAACCGCCTTTCGCCGGGCGGATACGCGTGGCAAGGCTGTGAGGACCCGCTTCCAAGGCCAGGCCGTCTCCTGCCATTGGGTACCCGATGGCAAGGACATCGGTCTGCATGTCAGCAAGTCTCTCAGGCACCAGGTCCGCCGCAAGGATTTGATTCTTTTCGACCTTCTGAGTCACCAACACCACCAGAGCCGGCTCGCCTGTGGGCTCTCCGCTCCTCCACTTGACTCCAACGCCCAGACCTTGCACGTTGGCTTGCTGCCGTTTCGGGTCGAGGAACTCTCCAACTGTGGCCACATACGCTCTTTGTGCCTCCTGCATCGCCGTGGGCGTCAGCGTCATCTTCTCCTGTTGGCTCATAAACACCTCCTTCCTGTGTTTGAGTTGTTACTTTTGGGCTGTTACTGCGCCGATCTCTTCGACGTCAGTCTGCCATCCTTCCAGTGCCCTAGGAATAATCTCTTCCGCTTTGAGCGCGGACTCGGGAACCTTCCGGGTCACCAGAACTTTGATGACCGTCTGTCCCGCTTTCTCTCCGATACCCACACCTGTCACGTTGGGCAATCGCATCAGTTCTGCCTCGTACTTGGCTTTCACCTCTTCAACACTCATTCCTCTTACCTGCGCAGACACAGTCCCCTTCCATCAAGCGCTTTTCGGAATTTGCCGACGCCTCCGTCAAAGGGTGGGAAGCTTTGCCTCACAACCGCTTCTGCTGGTAGGATCTCAGCCGGAGCTGATCTTCAACAAGGCCGACTGGAACAATTAT
>CAYZJD010000273.1:0-6663 GCA_964478455.1 uncultured Solibacteraceae bacterium
CGCGCCGCCGGCGGCGCGGTGTCGATGAGACTCTCGGCCGATGGCGAGACGTTGTGGCTGTTGGCCGGCGTGCCTCCGCAGCTTGTGCGGATCGATACGGAGCGGCTGGAGACCCGCGCGCGCATCGCGCTTCCTTGGAAGCCCGCGGACTTCGACCTCTCCCGAGACGGCCGGTTGTGCGCGGTCAGCTTCGGCGCCGAGGGCGCCGTCAGCATCTTCGAGCCGGCCGTGGCGCGGGCCGGCGCCCCGATTCGAGTGGGCAGAGTCGCGGGCCCTCTCCGCTTCCGCTCCGACGGAAGGCACCTGCTGGTCGGAGACACAGCCGAGAACGCACTGGTGATTCTCGAAGCGCCATCTGGCCGCTTGGTAACGCGCCTGCCGCTGGCCGTCCGCCCGGAGAATCTGTGTTTCAAGGCGGACGGCGGGCAGTTGTTCGTGACGGGCGCGGGGATGGATGCCGTCGTCGTCGTCTATCCGTACAGCACGGAAGTGGCACAGACCATCCTCGCCGGCCACGCCCCCGGGGCGATGGCTGCCTCAATCGGACCGGGTGACGGTTACCTCTTTGTGGCCAATCCGCCGTCCGGTGACGTCACCGTCGTGGACATCGAGACAGGCCGCGCAATCGCGAAGGCCGCCGTCGGCGCGGACCCGGGCTGCGTCACGGTGACGCCGGACGACCAGTTCGCGCTCGTGCTGAACCGCGGCTCCGGCAACCTCGCCGTGCTGCGGATCCGCGCCATTGCGCCGAGAAGGACGCGCTCGGCGCCGCTCTTCACGGTGATCCCAGTCGGTTCCAGGCCGGTGAGCGCCGCGGTGAAAGCGGTGGGCTGAGCCTCCGTTATTCCGTGATCGCGGCCCAGCCGCGGCGGGAGAGGTCCCGGTAAATGAACGCGCCCGCGATGAAACTCGCCGCCAGCATCAACAAACCTGGACCGGTTTCCTTGAGGATCAGTTTCCCGACGCCGAACAGCGCGCAGTAAATGAACACGCAGCCGGCCACCCAGCACAACAGGTTGGAAAGTCCGTCTCCGGCGGCTCTCACTTCCGGGGCCATGCGCGCTACCGGGCCCCAGCCGGTCGAGGACGGCCGCGTCCGGCGATAGAACTTCACCAGCGTTTCCGGTGATTCGGGCCGCGTCAGCAGCGTCGCCAGCAGCCAGGCCCCGGTGGAGAGGGACACGGTGACGATCATGATCCAGGCGAATCCCAGAGGCTGATTGCTGTTGAGTCCGCCCAGCGTTTGCAGCGCCACGGACACAACAAACGCGCACGCCATCGCCGCCACCTCGCTCCAGGCGTTGATGCGCCACCAGTACCAGCGCAGCAGCAGCACCCCGCCCGTGCCGGCGCCGGTGACGATGAGCAGTTTCCAGGCGGCCTCGATCGACTCCATGTAGAACGTCACCACCGCCGAAAGAATCGTCAGCAGCACGGTGGCCGCCTGTGAGACGCGAACGTAATGGCGCTCGGCAGCCCCTCTCTTGATGAACCGCCGGTAAAGATCGTTGACCAGGTAGCTCGCGCCCCAGTTGAGCTGCGTGGCGATCGTGGACATGTAAGCGGCGGCAAAGGCGGCCACCATCAAGCCCCGCAGCGAAGCGGGCAGGTGGTCGATCATGACGTGCACATAGCCGGTCTCGGGATCGTCGAGACCCGGATAGAGAATCACCGAAGCGAGTCCCACCAGGATCCACGGCCATGGTCGGATCGCGTAATGGGCGATGTTGAACCAGAGCGTGGCCAGGAGGGAGTGCTTCTCGTCCTTGGCGCACAGCATGCGCTGGGCCACAAAGCCTCCGCCGCCGGGCTCCGCGCCGGGATACCAGACGGCCCACCAGTTGAGCGAGATGTAGACCAGGAAGGTGATCATCGGCATCCACGCCGAGTTCAGATCCGGGACGAAGCTGAGGACCGAGCCCTGGCCGCCCGCCTCCAGACCCTTGGCGGCATCGATTGCCGCCAGTTTCGCCTTCATGGCGTCGATGCCGCCGACCGCCTGAACCGCGGCCACGCCCAGTACGATCACCATGCCCATCTTGATCACGAACTGGAACAGGTCCGTCACCAGCACCCCCCACAGGCCGGAAATGGTGGAGATGAACGACGTCAGCGCGATGAGCGCCATCACCAGCAGGAGCGCCTGAATCTTCGTTACGCCCAGGATCAGCATCAGGATCTTCACCATCGCCAGGTTCACCCAGCCGAGAACGATGCAGTTGATCGGAATGCCGAAGTACAGCGCGCGGAAGCCCCGCAGGAACGCCGCGGGCTTGCCCGAGTAGCGGAGTTCCGCGAACTCGATGTCCGTCATCACCCCCGCGCGCCGCCAGAGCCGCGCGTAGAAGAACACCGTCAGCATGCCGCTGGCGACGAAGTTCCACCACAGCCAGTTGCCGGCGATCCCGTAGCGCGCCACCATCCCAGTGACAGCCAGCGGCGTGTCGGCGGCGAACGTCGTCGCCACCATCGAAGTGCCCGCCAGCCACCAGGGAACGTCCCGGCCGGAAAGGAAAAACTCGCTGACGTTCTTGCTCGCGCGCGCCTTGTAGTAAAACCCGATCGCAAGGTTCGCGCCGAAATACAGCAGCACGAAACTCCAGTCAATCCACGTGAGTTGCATAAAAGGGGTCAGCCTGATCTGCTCCATTTTTCCAAGCGGCGCGGAAAATGGAGCAGATCAGGCTGACCCCTTTTAGCGGGGAGGCACGATGTGATCGATCCCCGGGCGGATGCCGTAAGCCGGGCCGAGGGTGCGGTAGTCCGTCGCCGCGCGCGCGTTCAAGTCCCAGACCACCTTGCCGTCCTTCAACGTGAGTTCGCAAAGCAAGCGCTGCTTGCCCTGAAGACGGCCCCCGGCAGCGTCGGCGAAGCCGAAGTCGCCGTCCATCAGCCGCCAGACGGCCACATCCGTAACGGCGCCGGCCGACAGGTGCCCCAGCTCCTGCCGCTGAATGATCTGCGCCGGATTCCAGGTCGAGCGTAGGATCACTTCCTTCAGCGGCATGCCCATGGCGAGAAACTTCGACATGGTGACCGGCATGTCCATCATGCCGGCGTTCATGCTGCCTGCGTGGAGATCGGTGGAAATCGAGTCCGGATAGAATCCCTGCGCGACGGCCGGCACGGCGTTGCGAAACACGAAGCTGCCGCCGCCGTGGCCGACATCGAACTTGACGCCGCGACTCCGCGCCTGGGTGAGGTAACCGTACAGCTTGCCGTCTTCACCGGCCCAGGGCACAGGCGCGCGGAAACAATGGGTGCTGATGTCGCCCGGCCGCAGCCGCTCGGTCACCAGCCGCCAGTAGGGCCGCTCGCGCAAGAAGTAGCCGAAGTCCACCATGACCGGAATGCCCGCCGCCTGCCCGGCCGCGACGGCCGCATCCACCGAGCCCCAGTCCGGAAGCCGGTAGTGCGCCGACTTCACCCCCACCACCACGTCGCGATGCTTCCCGGCCAGGCGCGCCACCTCCTTCGAATCAAAGTCGCCCTGCTCGATGGCGTCGTTGATCATGCCGAAGCCGGCGATGTTAATCAGCGCCAGCACGCGCGTCTTCGCCCGGTCGATGACCAGCGTGCGGAAGCTTTCGAAGTTCCGCCAGCCCGCGCTGCCCGCATCCACCATGGTGGTGACGCCGGTGCGGAAGCTGAAAGCGTCCGGCTGGATGCTCTCATCGCCGGCCCAGGCGTTCGGCACCCCGGTCGAGTAAAAGACGTGGACATGGATATCGACGAGACCGGGCGTGACGTAAAGCCCGGTCACGTCGATGGTCTTCGCTGCCTGAGCGGGGTCGATCGAGGGCGCGACGGCGGCGATCTTGCCGTCGCGCACGCCCGCGTCCATCCAGGCGTCGATGTTGTTCTTCGGGTCGATGACGTGCCCGCCCTTCAGCAGCACGTCGTAGCGCGGCTGCGCCAGCAGCGGCGCGGCCAGCAGAGGTAAGACGAGCGCGGCTCGTTTCATGATTCAGGCCCTCACGATCTTCTGTTTGCTCTTGTCCCACGCCATGTAGTGCCGCTTGCGCCAGGCGAGCACGCCCATTTCAACCGCCGCCACCCCGCGCCAGCCGAGCATGCAGTCGCACTTGAGCGGCTCGTTCTTGCGGATCGCGGCGATCAGGTTGCGGTGGTGGAGTTCGATGCTCTCCGCCCCCGTCTTCTTATGCGTGATCTCCTTCATCTCCTTGGCGTAAAGATACTGCGGGCGGATGGTGAAGCCGGTCGGCGTGAATTCCAGCGTCCCCTTGTGCCCGCGCAGCACGTGATTGACGCGCGCGTCATTGGCCATCGACGAGACCAGAATCACCGTCGGCCCGCCGGGATAGTCGAGCAGAATGTTGAATGTGTCCGGCGCCTCTGCCGCGCTCTGGCGGAAGTGCCACTTGCCGCCGCAGCCGGCGGCGCGCTCCGGGAACCCGAGATCGAGCGCCTTGATGATTCGCGTAACGCGGTGAACGAACAGATCGCTGGCGATGCCGGTCGAGTAGTCGAAGTAGCGGCGCCAGCGGAAGTATCTCTCCGGATCCCACGGCCGCCTGGGCGCAGGCCCGAGCCACGCCTTCCAGTCGAGATTCACGCCCGGCCGCGCGTCAGCATCGATGGGATCCGCCATGAAGTCGTCCCTGTAATTGCGCGAGTAGTCGATCTCCGCGAGGACGACGTCGCCGAGCACGCCCTCCTTGACGTACTTCGCGGCCGTCTCGTAAGAGTCGTCCGACATCCCCTGCACGCCCACCTGCATCTTGACGCCGGCCTTCGTCACCGCGGCTGCGACGCGCTTGGCCTCGTCCGACGTCCGGGTCATCGGCTTCTCGCAGTAGACATGCTTGCCCGCCGCCACCGCGTCGAGCGTCATCTGCGCGTGCCAGTGCTCCGGCGTCGCGATCAGCACGTAGTCGATGTCCTTGTTGTCGAGCAGCCGCCGGTAGTCTCTGTACGGCGTTCCGCCGGTGATCTGCACCGCCGCCTGGAGGCGCTTCTCATAGATGTCGCAGACGCCGAGGATGTCGATGTTGTCCGTGTCGCGCATCCTCACGAGCGCATTCATGTGGCCCGAGCCCATGACCCCGCAGCCGATCACCCCGATCCGCAGCCGCTCGCCCGCGCCGGCAACCTGCGAGTACCCGCGCGCAGTCAGCGCCGCGGCCCCGCCCGCCACGCGCACGAAGTCTCTTCGGGTGAATGAGTCCATTGGCACATTGTAATGCCCCCGCGCGGGGCAGGCGCCGGGAACATGCGGGCTGTCTACGGTTGGCATGGTGCGCCTGGAGTGATTCGAACACCCGACCTTCTGGTTTGTAGCCGGGAACGCATGAGAAATCAACAACTTACACGGAGTGACACTAATCGCTACCGACGTGGATTCTCAGGCACTTGGCCGAGGTCGCATGTCGACGGTATCACTCCGGTTTCAGATGTTCATATGGCGGTCCTATCGCTCTCGTTGCCTGTACCACCTGTGAATGGCGCCACTAGAGCGGCGCGTACTACGAACGCACTACGAAGGGGCTTGACAGTCAGTTCTCAATATGAGAACATGATCCGAGGGTGCTGGAGCCAGGGGAGCGGCGACCGATTGGAACAACTCAAGCCGGGAGTCGCTAGTGAAGGTCGTCGGAAGGAAGGTGGTGTTCGAATTTGCCGCGACACACCCAGATGCTCGAACTCCATTGGACGATTGGCACCGAATCGTCAAGACAACGAACTGGAAAAGCATCGCCGAGGTCAGAAAGGTGTTCCCGCACGCCGACTTCGTAGACCCCTGCACGGTGTTCAACATCGGGGGAAACAAATATCGCTTGGTTGCGCACATTGATTATCGCGCCGGATTGGTGCAGGTCAAATGCGTCTTGACGCACAAAGAATATGACAAAGGATGGTGGAAACAGTGAAGCCCCAAGTTGCATCTCGTCAAGGGGAGTGCAAGCCTCGGCGCAAGTCTGCGGGGAGAAGAGGGTCTAGGGCAATGGCTGGATTCGCAACGGCGCGCTACGCGAAGCTCGTCGCACGAGCTTCGCCGGTTGTCATCAAGACGGAAGAAGATTACGACCGACTTCTCTTGCAGACAAGTAAGTTGATCGAGAAATGCGACGCCCGTTGTCCAGAGGAGGACGAGTTGCTCGTCTTGCTGGCTTATCTGATCGAGGGTTTCGAGAACAAGAACTTCACACTCAACGCTTCTACGCCACTTTCGGTTCTTCAATCGCTCATGGAGGCTCGCGACCTTCACCCAAGAGACCTCTGGAGTCTGTTCGGCTCCAGGGGCATCACCTCGGAAGTACTGCACGGAAAACGAGGAATCAGCAAGACTCAAGCAAAGAAACTCGCTGAGTTCTTTCACGTCTCGGCGGATCTATTCATCTAACAGTCCGTCTCCAGCTGGCAGCAGCGGTCCAGATGAAGGGCTCGGGGGCTCCGGCTTGCGGATTGGAGTGCCAGGAACGGGGGCGGTCCTATGGGACGGTCGCAAGGAAATCCGTGGGAGACCTTGCTAGACAGACGGCGGTGGCAAGAAGGGACCTTGACGCAGATAAAAGCGACGCAACACTGGCGAGAAGCCCTCTCTGGCAGCGGACGTAAGATCGCCAGCAATCAACTGATCTTCTGCAAGGGCTTGCGTGGTGCGCCTGGAGAGATTCGAACTCCCGGCCTTCTGGTTCGTAG
>CAYZJD010000274.1:0-6638 GCA_964478455.1 uncultured Solibacteraceae bacterium
TACGTACGGTGGTGTGGGAGGGGCGGAAGAGCGATCCTCCCCCCTATCCCGATCCCGGCGGCCCGCTCCACCGATGAGCTTCTGCACCCCGGAATGTAGAAACTCCAGACGCAGGCCCTTGGCCTGCGCGGACAGCCGAGGCCGCCAGCCGCCTAGCGCCGTTGGACGCCCAGAAATCGCTGAAGACGCGCTCCACTCCTACTGGTTCTGGTAAATCACCTCGTAGGAGTCCGGGACAGCCCCGATGGCCGCGCCGATGGGCATCCCAAGAATGAAACCAACAGGAGCTACCGGGTCCTCACTGCGTTCGCCGTGCATGACTACGATGAGCCCAGCGCCAGCCACCGCCCCCACGACCGCTCCGATCACAATGTTCCTTAACCGCTTGGACCGTGCCCGCGACTTAACCTGAAGAACGTCCTCCCGCTTCAGCACCCTGGCTTTGCCATCGGCCTCCCACGTGAGTTCTTCGTTCGTGAAGGACAAGAATCTGCCCTTGTACGATCTGAGCTTGGTGTCGAACACCTGAATCTTCTCTTTCGGCCGCAGTTGGCTCAGGTTGCCCCAAGACTTCTCGGCGCCAGGCGGCGCGGCAAAGGCAAACTGAGCGAGAAACAGGAACAAGCCCACTCCGGCCCGCATGAGATCCCCGCTACCAGAATCGCTCCACGCCGACCACCTCCGCTCCGCCAGCCGCTTTCCGCACGTAGACGGTGATGCTCTTCGCGGCGTCGCTCCCCCGGATGTCGGCCGCGAAGTACTCCCCCTCGCCTGCCGAGCGCACTTCTTCGGGCAACTCGAATGTCGTCCGGCCCGCAAGAGCAATCTTTCTCTCCGCTTCGTTGTCGAATCGAGACCACTGAACGGAGTACGGCTGGGGAGCGGCGATCCCGTGCTCGGCGGCGAGGTCTACGAACGTCAGCCGGCCGCCCGAGACAGAAAACCGGTCTAGCGGCAGCACCCTGGTAACGTACGTCCGGCCGATCTTATTGCGGCGCTCGATCAGGCATTTGACGATCCACTCCTCGGCCCGCTGGTCGCTGTACCGGCCCGCCTTCACGATCGCGCGGATCTCCTCATCCGTGAACGCCATCAACTGCTTGGCCGCCCAGAAACAGTCATCCGGCAACCGGTTGTAGAACGCCGGGTTCGGGTATTCGCTCTTGTATCTCTCCGGATCGAAGACCTTGTGCTCAAAACGCCCGACCGGCGGCAGCTTCGGGTAATCCGCCCGCGCCCAGTGCGGCACGTACAACCCCAGCGTGATGAACTGAAGCGCCGCCGGCTTCCATGCGAACAGGTGCTCGTTGCCCGATCGCGCGCTGTTCGCCTTGTCGCTGGCGCTGCCCAGAATCGAGCCGAAGTCGATCAGGTAGTGCTTGACAAACCGGCGGCCGTCCTCTTCCACCACGAAATCGATGGTGTTGACCGCCCGGGAGTCGTCGTGCCCCAGCCACGCGCAGAACACGAACAAGCCTCGTAGATCGCGGCGGTGCTCGTGCGGCACGATGTCGTTCGGATCGTCCTTCCGCGTTCCGTGGTAGCGGAACGGCCCTAGCTCGCTGCCCTTGATCCCCCGGCTGGCGACCGCGCGGTAGTCGCCGTCCCGCTGCCTCGGCACTTTCAGCAGCACCTCGCTCACGTCCCGCGCCGTCATGGCGCGCCTCTTGCCCAGCTTGTCGCGCAGCTCGGATTTCGGCGTGAGCGCCAGCCGCTCCCGCGGGAAGTGCACTATGTAGTACTCCGGCACGTGATAGCCGAGAGCGTAGAAGAACTTCGCGCCAATGACGTCGGCGGCCGTGGCCATTTCCGGGTTGGTCAGGGGGTCGAACTTCAGCCAGTAACGCTCGCCGCGGCCATCCTCGATGACGAATCCCGGCGTGATTCCTTCGCTCTTGACCGTGAGCAGCTTCCACGGTCCGTCAGCGGGCGGATTGGACTCGCCCGCGCCCCGCAGCAGCTCCTCGATGCTCATGCGCCGGTAATAGTGGCGGTTCGAGTACCACGCCCCATCCATCACCTCGTCGAGCGTATTGACCCCGCCCGCCCGGATCATCCGCTTCGGCGCCTGCTTGTCACCTGGCCGGGCGAACGTGTTCCAAAAGAAATCGTAGTAGTCGCTCAGCTTCCGCCACTTGGCCTTCTCCACGCGCCGCGGCTTCGGCTCCCGCGGCAGAGGGTCGTCCGGATAGAACTTCGCCGCCTCCAGCGAAACCGCCAGCAGGACCGAAAGCGCTGCGAGCCGTGTCCTCATGCCGCCCTCAAAACACGTTGCTGAACTTCACCCAAACTTGAAACCCCTCGTGGCTGAATCCCACGTCCGTCCGCAGAAATACGGAATTCCGCACGTTGAACCGCAAGCCGAATCCCACCGAACTTTCCAGGTCGTGGAAATTCAACTGCGACCGGCGCGGGAAGACTTTGCCGGCGTCGCCGAACACCGCCATGTCCAGGCCGCTGAAGGTCTCCCACCGGTACTCCGCGTTCATCACCAGCAGATTGTCGTCGTGAAAGCGGAACGGGCGAAAGCCGCGCAGGTCATCCGCGCCGCCGGCCGTCGGCTGTAAGTAGAATGGCACGCGTCGGCCGTCGTCGGTGTAAGTCAAAGTCGTTTTCCCTCGCAGCGCGATGACGCGCCGCTCGTTGAAAAAGGGAAGGTAGCGCTGGAGTTCCACCTCCAGGGCGCGAAACGAGTGCTGATCGAGTTTGCGGTCTGAATAGACCAGGTACCGCGCCGCGTAGCTGCCTCCGCGGCGCGCGCCTCCGGGGAAATCGCGGGTGTCGTACTGCGCAAACACGCCGCCAAGCAGGAAGCCGGCTTGCCGGTCGATCCCCGGTGTCTCCGCGGGCGCGAACACCAGTTCCGTGGAGATGAACCGCCGGTCCATCCCTGGGCCAACGTTCGTCATGAGATACCCGCCCGTCGCCCCGAAACGGAAGGGACGCGCCGGCTTCACGGCGAAGGTCCCCTCGCAGAGCGTCTTCTCGAGCCGGTAGTTGCTCCGCGCGCCCTTCTCCGAGTCCGGTCCCGGCCCGTAATACTGCATGCGCGGCGAATCGCT
Organism: uncultured Solibacteraceae bacterium; assembly: GCA_964478455.1. Lineage (GTDB taxonomy): Bacteria > Acidobacteriota > Terriglobia > Bryobacterales > Bryobacteraceae > CAYZJD01. The sequence continues at coordinate 3,063 of CAYZJD010000274.1, forward strand.
GCGGGCGGCGTATAGATCGAGAATGACCCGGTCCCCGGCCAGTTTCGGAAGACGCAGGCCGAGATCGAGCAGGTAGTACTTCTTGAGCGAGGCGCGCGCCGAACCGCGGACGACCATCCGTCCGTCCGCCAGTTCTTCACGCAGATACTCCGGGCCCAAGGCAAACCCGGAGCCGGTGATCAATCCCCCGAAGGCCAGTCGGAACCCGGCGATCCCGGCGGTGAGGCGCTCCAGGATCTTCCTCTCCTTGATCTCCACCAGTAGCCGCTCAACACGGGATGGGTCGTCAGGCGCCAGCCGGCCGCTCTTCTGCTCCCGGGCCGACTCAATCTCCGCCTCCCTGGATAGCAATGGGGCTTGCTGAGCCGCAGCGCTATGCGGGGACAACAGAAGGAGCAGGATAAGACCAACGAACGCGCGGCTAGCCCGGCATCCTCTCGCGTTCACGGGGCGTGATCGGCTCTACTGCTTGCGAATCGGCTTGGACGCTTCCTGCGCCAGGCGCACCCTGGCGCCTTCCAGCTTCTTGCTGACCTTGTTGAACTCCGCTTGATCCAGCTCCGAGGGCGGGCTCGCCTGCCATTCCTTGATGGCGATCTCCCACTGCCTGACCGCCTCTTTCAGTTTGCCGCGCTTCGCCAGCACGTCCCCCAGATGATCGTTGACGGTGGGATCCCGCGGCACCCGCTCCAGCGCCCGCCGCAGATGGATCTCCGCCTCCTCCTGCTTGTCCATCCGGTAATAGACCCAGCCCAGACTATCCAGGTAGGCGCCATTACCCGGGTCAAGCTCCACCGCGCGGCTGATCAGCCGGTGCGCCTCCTCCAGCCGTACATTGCGGTCCGCGAGCATGTAGCCCAGGTAGTTGAGCGCCGAGGCATTGTCGGGATTCATCTCAAGAACCTTCCGGAAAACCCCTTCCGCCGCCTCGTAGTTCTTCATCCGCTCAAGCATCGCTCCGCGCATGAACAGGACCGTTTCCTTGTCGTCCGGGCTCTCGGACAGCTTCTCGGCCTCGTCCAGCGCCTGCCCCATCTCCACATAGTTCTTCAGCTTCTCGAAGATCTGGGCCAGCGCCAGATACGTGTTCCGGGCGTCCTTGCCCTTCAGCAGCTTCCTCGCCTCGGCCACCGCCTCTTGGCCCTTGCCCAAATCCGCCAGCAGCGCCGCCCGGATCATCGCCAGCATGCGGTCCTCGGGATACTTCTTTCGCGCCGCTTCGGCTTCCTCCATCGCCTTGGCTAGCTCCTTGGCTTGCCGCCACGTGTCGATCACCTGCGCCGCCGACCGCGGGCCTGCCTCCGCATCCAGCTCCGCCATCTTGCGGAACGTCTCCGCCGCCTCGCGGTGCCGCAGGTTGGCGCGGTACAGCATCCCCAGCCGCTCGAGCAAAACGACGCGGTTCGACCGCTCCCCGGCAGTGTAGGATTTCTTCGCCGTCGTCTCGACAAGCTCTTCCATCAGCCGGATCGCCTCCGCCCCCTTGCCTTCGGCCTCCAACAGGTTGACTTCGTTGTACCGCAGCTCGATGTTGTCCGGATCCAGCTTCCTGGCGGCGTTCGCCGCCGCCCGCGCTTTCTCGAAATTGCGCTTTTGCCGGTAGATCTGCGACAGCCGCAGCCGCGACTGTACGTCCCGCGCGTCCGCCTCCGCCAGTTCCTCGTACAGCTTCAACGCGTCATCAATCTGGTTGGAGAACAGAAGGTTCTGTGCCAGCCCGCGCTTCAGCTCGAGGCTCGCCGGGGCCATCTCCAGCGCCTGCCGCAACACCTTCGCCGCCCCGGCGAAATCCCGCATCTGCTCGTGCGCCTCTGCCAGCGCCGTCAGCGTCCGCGGATTCGGGTTCCGCTCGGCCACCTGCCGCAGCACCCTGATCGCCCGCTGGATGTCGCCGACGTCGCTGTAGACCATCGCCAGGCCGGTCATCGCCTCTTCATTCCCCGGCTCGATTTCGAGCGCCTTCTTGTAAGCCTTCTCCGATTCGACCGAGTTCTGGTCCACCTTGTGCAGCCGGCCCAGCATCAGCCAGCTATCGGCGTCCGCGGGATCTTTCTCGACGATCTTCGCGTACTGCTCGATCGACTTCCGCACCATTTCCGGATTGATCCGGTTGTGCCGCTGGTCGCCGATCAGCCGCGCGTAAATGCGCCCCAGCACCCGCCGCGCCTCCAGCGCGTCCGGGTTCTGCCGCAGCCGCTCCTCCGCTTCCGAGACGGCCTCCTGAATGCGCCCCGCCTGCATATAGGCGTCGGTGAGTTCTTCGGCTACCAGGGCCGCGTCCGGATCGGCCTTCAGCGCCTCCCGGTAGTGTTCGATCGCTTTCGAAAGATGTTCGCTGCGTGTGCCGTACGCGCTCGCCAGTTCCGCGTACAGATGCCCCATCGCGAAGTGGTAGTACGCCTCCGCGCGGCTCCCATGCCGGTGCGAAGCCTGCGGCCCGCTTTGCGCGAGCGCGGCTTCGCCGCCCGCCAGCATGGCCCAGGCGGATACGAGAATGCCTACGCCTCTCCCAGGATGTGACATCAAAACGGTTCTTCCTCCGCCACCCCGGAATCAGGACCGGCGGCGATAGCTCCTCTCATCCCTCAGTATATCCGAAAAGACGTGAATCCCCTTGCGGCATGCTTCGCGCTACTTACTGTGGCCCTCCCGGCCGTCTCCCAGCAACTCGAGGACCGCTCCCCGTTCACCTTCAAAGGCAAGACCTGAGTCAGCCAGAAGGCGTTCATCGAAAGCGGAGCGCGGCCAGTCGTCAAGAATGGACACCCTGCACGCGGCGTACCGTACCCCCTAGCAGGATCGGTGTGGAGCGCGCAGTCTTGCGCGCCACGCCGGCAGTCCTGCCGGCGGATGGCTCCTGCTGCTGCCAGTCCACCACCGGACTGTCGCCATCCGCATCTCGCGCTGGAACTATAATAGTTCCGCCATGGCACAAGCTGATACGCAGGCAACAGGCATGAGCGAAATCCGCAGACTCCTCGGCATGATCTGGGAGCCAAAGCCCGTGTTCCAGGATCTGGCCGCGAGGCCCAGGTTCTGGGTTCCCCTGATCCTCCTCACTGTTCTTTCCGTGGGCTACATGCTGACCTTCTCCCGCGTCATTGGCTGGGAGTCATTTATGCGGCAGCAGATCGACGCGAACCCTCGAGTCCAGCAGTTGTCTCCCGAGCAGCGCCAGCAGGCCCTCGAAGGCGCTATGAAATTCGGCGTGGCCCTCGGCTACGCCGGCGCAACCCTCGGCGTCACCATCGCATCTTTGGTGATCTCCGGCGTCCTGCTCGGCGTGTTCAATGCTCTCGCGGGCGCCGCGCTCACCTTCAAGAAGGTGTTCAGCATCACGATCTACTCCTCCGTCCCCACCGTCCTGGCCACCATCCTCTCGGTGGTGACCATGTTTCTGAAGAACCCGGAGGACTTCGATCTTCAGAATCCCCTGGCCCTCAATGTCGGCGCTTTCTTGGACGCGGACGCGACCCCCAAGTGGCTCCACAGCATCGCCACTTCGATCGATCTGTTCAACATTTGGGTGATCCTGCTGCTGGCCCTCGGCCTTTCGGTGGCCGCGAGAAAGGTGGC
>CAYZJD010000275.1:0-6602 GCA_964478455.1 uncultured Solibacteraceae bacterium
GCGATGAGCAGGAACGCCGGCCACAGTTGGGCGAAGAGGCGGTCAACGGAGGTGCCGAGGAGCCAGCGAAGGTCCAACTGTGTCGCGACGTATGTGGCATAGAAAGCTGCCATCACCACCAGGATGGCGGATCCGGCGGCCGCGGCCCACGGGAGTTGCCGCGAGCCGCGCTCAAAGCGCAGCGCGGCCGCGAGGATTGCCAGCAGCAGGATGGGGTGCGTCCAGGGGTCGCCAAGACGCCAGGCCTCGGCGGCGAAAGCCGACAAGACCTGCCAGTGGCGGCCAAGGTCGGAAAGCCTCGCCAGCGTGTCCGCCGCCGACCGCGACAGGAAAGGGGGGCTCCCCGGCGCCAGGAAGAACTTGAAGTGCAGCGTCAAGAGCATGATGGGCAAGGCGCCGAGCACAACGCGGAACCATCGCGCCAGGGCGGTTCGAAGGCCCAGCGCACGCCATTCCACCAACAGCAGGGCGACCATCAGCACGCCAAAGAACATCAGGCCTTCGTTCTTCGTCCAGGCGGCGAATCCTCCGCAGGCGCCCGCAAGCACGAGGGCCGTGTTGCGGCGCTGCTCGAGCCTCGTTGCCCAAAGAAGCAGCGCTACAGCGCCCAGTTCGAAGAAGCTGAGTGGAACATCCGCGTACTGCCGCGGCCCCTGCCAAAGGTAACGGGAGGAAGCCAGCAACACGAGCCCGGCCAGCAGTCCCGCGCTGGCGCATCGCAAGCGCGCGGCCGCGGACACAAGAAGCGCCGCGGCCGCTGCCTGAAACAACGCTGCCACGGCGATTGGGGCGGCGTCGGTGACTTCGCCGGTGAATCTCCAACAGCGGGAGATGAAGCCAGAAACCAGCAGCGGATAGTAGGGATGCGTGTGTTCCAGAAGCGGGCTATAGGCAGACTTCCAGGCGTCCCCCGGAGCGGCCAGCATCCTGGCGCGCAAATTCCAGATGCTCCACGCGTCCCAGTCGCCGGTGGGGTTGGCGTCTGACAGCGTGGCGAAGGCCAGCGCCGCGAGCGCGGCTCCGGCGCACAGCACGACGGCAAGGGCCCAGTTCCAGCGGAACGCACACTCGCCTCCGGCGCCGCCTTGCGGCGAGCGCATGCGGACCGCCAGCCACGCCGCCGCTGCGAGCAACGCGGCCTCCAGACCGAGCCCGGTTGCCGGACTCTGAATACCCGCCAGCAGCAGAAGGAAATGCAGGGAGGAGACGAGTCCCATGCCGGCGCCCGCGCCCAGAGACGCTTCGAAGAGGACGGCCGCCCAGCGCGGCCGGCAGGATGGCGTTCCGAGCAAGGCCCTTACGGCAAGCCACCCGGTAGCCACGGGCAGCCCGAGCACAACGGCCAGCATGCTAGCCAGGCGCCCTCCGGAAGACAACGACTCCTCGGCCAAAGTCCTTCACCACTACCAGGCCGTGACGCTGCGCGATCGAGACATAGTCGGCCGGTTTCGCGAAGTTTCCCAGCACCCAATCGGCGCGATGCTTGCCGGCGACGGGAGCGAGAATGCGCGGCGCCAGCGCGTACTGCGCGCCATAGAACGCCGTGCTGCCGCGAATCTCCCCGAACGGCACGTCGGAAAGGTAACCGACGACCGCGCTTTCCGGCAGCAGCGGCAGGACGTCGCGGAAGCGCGCCTGCTGCGTTTCGATTCCATGGCGGTCCATGTTCGCTTCCGCGAATACCCGGGCCGACCGGTAGAAGCCGAGCGAAGCCCACAACGACAGCGCGACCACGGCGGCAAGGGCGGCGGGTGTGTACCTCGAACGCATGCGCAGATGCACGAGAATAGCAGAACCGCGGCGTCATTTGCGATTGCGCGCAGGCGGCTTTGGCCGCAACCAAACCAGGAGAGGGGCTGAACCGGAAATCATCGCGCGACACAAAGAAAGCAGCCATTAGTAGTACAGAAGCTACACCCGCTATACTCAGGGTTTCATGACAGCCGAGCTTGCGTGTTTCGAGGAGCGCTGCCGCGCGCGCTTCTCGATCACCGATGTCATCTACTCCTGTCCGCGCTGCGGCGGTCTGCTGGAGTGCGTCTATCCGGGCCACCGCGCCGAGCCGGACCGGCTGAAGCGCCTGTGGCGCGAGCGGCGGATGAGCAACCAGGTCCTCGATGCCAGCGGCGTGTGGCGCTATCGGGAAATCATCCCGTTTCTCGATGACTACGAACAGGTGGTGTCGTTGCGCGAGGGAAACACGCCGCTGCTAGAGGCGCCGCGGGCGGCCGCGTACGCCGGCCTCGACCGTCTCGCCTTCAAGCACCAGGGCTTCAACCCGACCGGCTCCTTCAAGGACAACGGCATGACCTGCGGCGTCGCCCAGGCGCGACGGCTCGGCATGAAGCGCGTGGCCTGCGTTTCGACCGGGAACACCTCCGCATCGATGGCCGCCTACGCGAGCGCGGCGCGCCTCCAGCCCATCATCTTCATCCCGCACGGCAACATCTCTTACGGGAAACTCGCGCAGGCGCTCGAGTACGGCGCGCGCACGCTTCAGGTGGAGGCCAACTTCGACCAGATTCTGGCGCTCGTGCGCACGCTGGCCGAGCGTCTCGGCATCTATCTGCTGAACTCGATCAACCCGTTTCGCATCGAGGGGCAGAAGACGATCATCGTCGAGATGATGGACCAGCGCGACTGGAACCCGCCGGATTGGATCGTGCTGCCGGGAGGAAACCTCGGCAATACATCTGCCTTCGGCAAGGCGCTGCGCGAGATGGTGGAACTGGGGCTGATCCCGCGCAGCCCGCGTCTTGCGGTGATCCAGGCCGAGGGCGCGGCGCCGTTCTACCAGTTGATGCGCTCGGCGGACCGCTCGGCGCTTCCCAAGGTGGACCGTCCGGAGACGCTGGCGACGGCGATCCGGATCGGCGATCCGGTGTCATGGCCCAAGGCGCTGAAGGAAGTGACGGTCTCGGGCGGCGTCGTCGAGCGAGTGAGCGAGCAGGAGATCGCGGACGCCAAAGCGCAGATCGGCTTGTGCGGGATTGGCTGCGAGCCGGCCTCGGCGGCTACCCTCGCCGGCATCCGCAAACTTCGGGTGGCGGGCGTGATGGAACGGGGCGCCGACGTCGTCGCGGTCCTCACCGGGAACCTGCTGAAAGATCCCGATTACATCCACCGCTATCACACCGGCCAGCTCGACGCCCCGGACGGCCGACGCCTCGCATCGACGTTCGGCAATCAACCGGAGGTCGTGCCAAACGACCCCGAAAGGATCGCGGCGCTTCTCAGCGAGGCGTAACCAGCCCGCCGAGCTTGTCCTGCTCGGACGCCTCGACACGGGCAAACCGGGTGGCATAGGTGTCCAGGTACTTCAGCCCGGAGCTGGTGTTGAAGACAACAATGCGCTGCTCGCGGCTAAGAACGCCGTCCGCCAGCAGCCGCGGCAAGGCGGCAAGGCAGGCCGAGCCTTCGATGCCGAGCAGCAACCCTTCTTCGCGGGCAAATCGGATGCCGGCATCGAGCATGTCAGCGTCGCTCACGGCAACGGCAAAGCCGTTGCTGTCGCGCAGCACCTTCAGGATCAGGAAATCGCCGAGGGGCTTGGGAACCTTCAGCCCGGTAGCGATGGTCCAGGCTTTGTCCCAATCACGGCAGCTCTCGGCGCCGCGCTCGAACGCGTCCACCACCGGCCGGCAGCCCTCCGGCTGCACCACGATCATCTTCGGCCGTTTCGAGGAGATCCATCCCAGGCCCTCCATCTCCTCGAATGCCTTCCACATACCGATCAAGCCCACGCCTCCGCCGGTCGGATAGACGATGGCGTCGGGCAACTCCCAGCGGAGCTGCTCCGCCAGTTCGTAGCCCATGGTCTTCTTGCCCTCGACGCGGTAAGGCTCCTTCAGCGCGCCCATGTCGAACCATCCGTTGGCGGCAGCCGCCTCGGCCACCAGGCGGGCGCAATCGCCGATCAGCCCGTCCACCAGCGTGACCTCGGCTCCGAACGCCTTGCAATCAACGAAGCTCGCTTGCGATGCGTCGCACGGCAGGAAGACCTTGGCCTCAATGCCCGCGGCCGCGGCGTAAGCCGCCAGCGCGCTCGCCGCGTTGCCGGTGGAAGCCACAGCCGCCACAGTGACGCCCAGCTCGGCCGCCATTGACACCGCGCACGAGAGTCCACGGGCCTTGAAGGAACCCGTGGGGTTCAGACCTTCGTTCTTGATCCAAAGGTCCTCCAGCCCGAGACCTGCGCCGAACCGCTGCGCGGGCGCCAGCGGCGTCATCCCCTCTCCGAGGGAGACCAGCGCCGCCGGCTTGCTCACCGGCAGCACCGGCGTGTAACGCCACATCGTGTTCGGCGCGTGGCTCAGCCATTCGCGGCTCCAGCCCTGGCGTGCCTTGTCAAGGTCGTAGCGGCAGAGGAGCGGGCCGCCGCACTGGCACAGGTTGTAGGCACGGCCCGGTTCGTATATCCGCCGGCAGCGTGCGCATTCGAGGTGGGTCAGTGCGGTCATTCAGGACTCCGATTATCATACGTTCACTGGTCCATAGCCAACGGCATCCGTGCGGAGCATGCCATCATTCCCTCATGATTGTTATCATTGAGGCATGCTCAGGACCCAGATTCAGCTTACGGAGAGCCAGGCAAGAGCGCTCCGCCAGATCTCGGCGGAGACGGGCAGGCCCCTGGCCGAACTCATCCGGCAGGGTGTCGAGATGTACCTGAGTTCGCAGTTCCGGCCGGATAGAAAACAGCGGCTGGAGCGGGCGCTTCGCGTGGCCGGCAAGTTCGCCTCCGGCTACTCAGATGGCAGCAGGGAGCACGACCGCTATCTGAGCGAGGCGTTTCGCCCATGACGGTCTTCATCGACACGTCGGCGTTCTACGCGGTGCTGGATCGGGACGACTCCAACCACTCACGAGCGGCCGAAGTCTGGCGCCGCCTTCTACACAAAGGAGCCACGCTTCTCACCAGCAACTACGTGCTTGTGGAGACGGCCGCGCTGATCCAGCACCGTCTGGGGCTTGCCGCTCTGCGTACGTTTCACGAAGACGTGGCGCCGCTGCTCACGGTGCACTGGGTGACCGAGGGGGAACACCAGAGTGGGATGGAAGCAGTGCTCGCGGCCGCTCGCAAGAGACTGAGCCTTGTCGATTGCGTGAGCTTCCGGCTCCTGCGGGAGACAGGGGTGCGTTCCGTGTTCTGTTTCGATCAGCACTTCCGGGAACAAGGCTTCGAGACGGTCACTGGCGCGGGAGAGTTCTGACAGACCACAAGCCCTCCGGCCCGGCTTCAGGAAACATACAGGCGGTCCCCGGTTTTAGCCGGTTTTAGGGCGGGTTTTCCAGCGGCGGTGGATCCAGAGCCACTGGTCCAGATGCTCGCGGATGACGGTCTCGAGCTGCCGTTGCAGGCGGCGGGTGTCTTCGACTGTGTCGCCCGTCATCTCGACCGGGGGGTAGAAGCGCAGAACGTAACGGCGTTCGCTCTCCGACCACAGCGCGAAGCCGGGGATCACCGTTGCGCCGCTGTGGGCAGCGATCTTGGCAAAGGTTGCGTTGGCGCACGCAGGGACGCCGAAAAAGTTTACAAAGACGCCTTCCTCGAGGCTTGCGTTCTGGTCGATGAGAATCCCGACGGCCTCGTTGGCCGCCAGCGCTCGCAGAATTCCCCGTGCGGCGTCCTTCTTTTCGATGATGCGGTTGCCCGAGAGCGTGCGCCGGCGTTCGACCATGGCGTCAATCTTGGGATTGTCGAGAGGCCGGACGACCACATGCATCGGCGCAGCGAGCAAGGCATGAGCGAAGGCGCTGAGCTCCCAGTTTCCGAGGTGGGCGGTGGCGAACAAGACGCCGCGGCCGCGTCGCAAGCCCTCCTCATAATGCTCGTAGCCCTCGCAGCGGATCCAGCCGGAGACGTTGTGCCGGGCGATGCGCGGGAAACGCGCGAAGGCCACGAGCAGACGGCCGATGGAACGGAACACGCCGTCCACCACCCGCCGGCGCTCTTCCGCGCCAAGCTCCGGCATCGCGAGTTCCAGATTCCGCAAGGCGGTGCGCCGCAGGCGCGGCAGGGCGAGGTCGAGCAGGCACGCGTAGAACCGGGCCAGGCGCTCGGCGAAAGATCGCGGAGAGACCTCGAGCGATTTCAGGACCAGCAGGGCGAGCCAGTACTCCAGCGTGTCGCGGAGGGCGGACCGGCGGCGCAAGCGACTATTCTATCCAGCCGCCGCCGAGAACGAGATCGCCGTCGTAGAAGACCGCCGCCTGCCCGGGCGTCACAGCGCGCTGCGGTTCGTCGAAGCGCACCTCGACACGGGCGGGATCCGCAGTGGAGAAAACCGTCGCGGATGCGGCCACATGCTTGTTACGAATCTTCACGCGCGCCCGGACCGGCGCCGCCAGCGCCTCCCAGGGGAACCAGTTCACGTCTTTCGCCGTCAGACGCGTCCGCAGCAGTTCTTCGCCGCGGCCGACGACGACCCGCTGCGTCCCCGGATCGGTGGCGATCACGTAGAGCGGCTCACCGGCAGCCACGCGCAGGCCGCGCCGCTGGCCGATGGTGAAGTTGTGAACACCGGAGTGCTCCCCGAGCACGCGGCCGCCGGCATCAACGATCTCGCCGCGCGTGCGTGCCGGCGGAATGCCCCGCTCCC
>CAYZJD010000276.1:0-6554 GCA_964478455.1 uncultured Solibacteraceae bacterium
GCCAAGGAGGGTCCGGTTTCTAGACGCGGCCCTAATTGATTGAAAAGCGAGAGGATATGCACAAACCGATCAAGTACGCGGAGAAGGCGCTTACCTATGCGGCCAAAGGCGCCTGGGTGGTTTTCGACCGGCTGAACCAGATCAAACCCAATCCGTCGTTCACGCCGACATGGTCCGACAAGCCGCTGCTGAAGTCCTGGCAGAAGGTGAAGCCCCCGCTCGGGTGGCCGCGGGAGACGGATTCCCTCTGCCCCAAGTGCGTCCCTGAGATCCGTAAGGAGATTCTGGACGGCGAAAGGCCGCTCGAGAGCCTGATCAACGGGGAGAAGCCGGGCGAGATCAAGGCCCGGATCATTGAGCGCGACGGGAAGATCCTGATGGTGAAGGACTGCCCCATCCACGGCCACTTCGAAGACGTGATGGCGATCGACACCGTCTTCTTCCGGCACCTTGAGGAATCCTTCCCCGGCCGCGACATCAGGGCCCACAACGACGAGCGGCTGCACAAGCACGGATCGAGCACGGTCACACACGGGCGCGGAGCGGTGCTGACGATCGATCTGACCAACCGGTGCAACATGATGTGCGACCCGTGCTTCATGGACGCCAATCAGGTCGGCTTCGTCCACGAGTTGACCTGGGACGAGATCAAGACGCTGCTCGACAACGCGGTCACCATTAAGCCGAAGCGGCAGATGTCGGTGCAGTTCTCGGGCGGCGAGCCGACGCTGTCGCCCTACTTCCTGGACGCGGTTCGCTACGCGCGCAAGGTCGGCTACAACAGCGTGCAGGCGGCGACCAACGGCATCGAGTTCGCCAGGAGCTTCGAATTCTGCAAGCAGGCCGCTGAGGCGGGGCTACGCTACGCCTACCTCCAGTTCGACGGCATCGGCAACGCCGCCAACTCGCACCGCCACGTCGGCAACCTGTTCGACGTGAAGCTGCGGGCGATCGAGAACCTGCACAAAGCCGGCGTGGACATCGTGCCGGTGATCACGATCATCAACGGCATCAACAACGAACAGGTGGGGCGGGTGGTGCAGTTCGCGCTCGACAACCCGAAGAAAATCCCGTTCCTCGCTTTCCAGCCGGTGTCGTTCACCGGTCGCGACGAGGCGATCAGCGACGAGCGCCGCAAGGCGCAACGCTACACGCTGTCTCACCTGGCCCACGACGTCAAGAACCAGACCGGCATCGGCGTGCCGGCCCGCGACTGGTTCCCGCTCTCCTTCATCAGCACGTTCTGCGACTGGAGCGACCTAGTGCACGGACCGAGGGCCGAGTGGGGCCAGTTGAGCTGCGGCTGCCATCCCAACTGCGGCATCGGCATGGCGGTGATGGTGGACAAGATCACCAAGGAAGCGGTGCCCATGACCGCGTTCCTCAACGGCGACCGGTTCGCCAATGACGTGAAGCGGATCAATGATGCCGCCCGCGGCAAGTGGCTCTCCATCGTTGGCATGGCGCTGGCGCTGGCGCGGAATTACGATCCGTTCAAGACGCCGACGCACTTCCGTTTCTCCGACATGCTGAAGAAGCTCGACAAGACCTTCGGCGCCACCGGCAAGAGCTACGGCGACGTGACGGGCACGCGCACCATGGCCGACATCGAGCACCGGCGGCAGGATCGCTGGAACGTGCTCATGATCGCCGGCATGTGGTTTCAGGACCTGTTCAACTACGACTTCCGGCGCACGGAGCAGTGCATCATTCCGTACGCGACGCAGGAAGGGGAGATCAGCTTCTGCGCCTACAACACCGGCATCGGCTGGCGGAACATCGTCGAGAAGATGCACATGACGGCGACGCTAACCAAGTGGTACGAGGAGCGTGGCCGTCACGAGATCTTCGCCGGCGGCAAGACGGTGCCGCTGGCGAGCACCGAGCACTCGCTGCTGCTGCGTGACGAGATCATCACCCGAGAGGAGCAGCACGACCTCGACCGGCTGGGCATCGCCAAGTACGCGCGCGACGAGAAGATCCGGGCGCGGAACGAGAAGATGCGCAAGGAGGCCGAGTACGACGCGCGGATGGCGAAGCTGTACCGCGAAGTGGTGCTAAAGGAGAAGCCGGCCGAGCCGCTGGTGCAGATCGGCGCGCTCAACGGGAACAGCAACGGCCACAACGGCGCCAACGGTGAGCTGCACGAGCCCGAGCGGGAAGAGGTGTTCACGGACTGACCGGCTCAGGTATCCCGGTCTCAAGCAGCCGCCGCACGGCGGTCAGCAGTTCCGGGACATCAAGCTCAACGATTCCGCAGAGCACCGTAGCCTGCACTTGATCGTAAGCGTGAACCAGAACGTTCCGGGCATCGATGATGCTGCGCCAGGGTATCTCGGGATGGGCCCTCAAAGCGTCACGGCTTCGGCCAGGACGCGATCCCGAATGTAGGGGTCTATGGACCAAATACGGCAGCCGCCCTCAGGCGGCACCCCGCCGCGCGTGGTTCAGGATGTCCCGAAGCCGCCGGCCGACGATGAGGTCCTCTCCGTCCTGGAGGGTGACGGAGACGATCTGGAGTTTGTCCCGGCGCGGCTCGGCGGCGGGCGCTTTCGGACTGCCTTCGCGAACCACCGGCACGAGGCTGGGGTTCTTCGAGGTCAGGACTTCGATGCGCGGCTCGCCGTCTCGCAGTTGCTGGTCGCACTGGGCCACGGTCAGCCCGAAGCGTTCCTCGTCCCAGTTCACGGTCAAGGTCGGGTAGCGGTTCCCGCCGGTGGGTATGTGGACCTCCGTGGTGACGCCGGGGACGGTCTCGACGAGCCTGGCGATCCGGTTGATGCGCTTGGTCCATTGGCGGTCAAGTTTCGAAAGATCTGTCCGGGACCACACCTCGACCGCGGTCAAGACACCGATGATCTCTTCCTTGCCCACCTTCATGGGGCGGCAGACGGCGCCCTCCCACGGGTTGTAGTTGGCCAGGGCCGCCTCGATGAGGTCCTTGCGCCCGAGCAGCAGGCCGGAGCATTGGGGGCCCATCAAGCCCTTGCCGCCGCTGAAGCAGTAGAGGTCCACGCCCAGCCTGGCATAGCGGGAAAGGTTCTCGATCGGCGGGATGCCGGCCGCGTCATCGAGCAGCAAGGGCACCCTTGCTCTCTTCGTCACCACGAGGGCCTTCTCGAGCCGCTCATCGCGCCACGTGGTGTAAACCATGGCCGTGCGGTCATTGATGGCCGCCGGCAGTTCCTCCAGCGAGTACGCCATCACAAGCTTGCCCCCGGCGAGGCGGATGGCACTGTCGAAGGCAATCCGGCCGCCGAGCATGACGACCTCGTTCTTCAACCCGGTCGTGTCCGGCAGTTGCCAGACCCTGGCTGGATCGCCGCCGCCGATGCAGGCGGCTGTGGCCGCGGCCATGGCAGCGGCCGCTCCAGCGGTCACCATGCCCGATTCGGCGCCGGAGAGCTGCGCGAGCCGCTTGCCGACGGCCCGCTGCAATTCATAGATATCGACGAACTGCCGGGAGGCGGCATCCATCGCCTCGCGAACCTCCGGCAGCAGCAGGGAACCGCTCAGGTAGGTCCAGGTGCCGCGGGCATTGATCAAAGGCCAGACGCCGAGGCGGCGGTAGACGTCCCCCGCAGAACCCTTGCCGGCCGCCGCCGACAGCTTCTCGCTCAGGCCTCGGGCGGCGATCACACCGTAAACGGGAGCGGCCGCCAGCCACTTGAGCCATGCGCGCCGATGAGCTGAGAACGAGTCCATGTCTCCTCCTCGAAGGAAAGGCCCTCGATTCACTCTAACCCGATCCCAAGGAAACCGACGGCCGGGGCGAACCGCTCGCGTCAACAGCAGCGGGGGTGCGGCCCCGGCCGAGTCCGGTGTCGCGCCTGGACTGGAACTACTTGCCCTTTTTCGGGGCTGGCGCCGGTTTTTTCGCCGTCTTCCTGGGCGTCTTGCAGGCCATTGCCTACCTCCCTTCGGCGAGACAATCTACCATAAATGGGACCAGCGAGTCCTGATTTCCTCCGGGACGCCCTGCGGCGGCGTTTCCACAGGAAAATGGGGCAGATCAGGCTGACCCCATTTAAGGTCCAAAAGTCTCCAAAGAACCGCCGGTTAGCGCCGTTGGGCGCAATTGCCTAGTATCGTCCGGCCCAGGGGACTATACTCCTGGGCAAGCCAGTCAGTTTTGGAGAATCGGTCCTGAAAAGGAGGTAACGAACTTGAGCACTGTCGCGTTCGCCCCGACCAAGGCGGCGAAGTTCGAGATTCTCCAGCCGGAAACGACCCACAGCGGTTCGCCCATCGTCCCCATCCAGAAGGGCCTGCCGAAGATCACCGTGTCCCTCTGTCCGGAGTGTATCCGCAAGCTCGACGCGCTGATTTTCGAAGACGAGGGCAAGGTCATCATGGAGAAGACCTGCCCGGAGCACGGCCATTTCCGGGACGTGATCTACTCCGATGTGAAGCTCTACCTCAAGATGGAGGAATGGACGTTCGGCGACAACCGGGGCTTGACAAACCCGGCCATCCCCGACGCCACCCGGTGCCCGGACCAGTGCGGGCTATGCTCGATGCACACCAGCCACACGAGCCTGGCCAACGTGGATCTCACTAACCGGTGCAACCTGACCTGCCCGGTCTGCTTCGCCAACGCCAATGCCGCCGGTTACCTGTACGAGCCGGACATGGCCCAGGTGCGGAAGATGCTCCAGGCGTTGCGGAACGAACGTCCGGTAGCCGGGCGGATCGTGCAATTCTCCGGCGGCGAGCCGACCATCCATCCGGATTTCGTCGAGATCGTGCGGATGGCCCGCGAGATGGGCTTCACCCAGTTACAGGTGGCGACCAACGGCCTGATGTTCACCGATCCGGAGTTCACCCAGAGAGTGGCCGAGGCCGGCATGCACACGCTGTACCTCCAGTTCGACGGCGTGCGGGAGGAGACGTACCGGCGGACTCGCGGCGAGCCGCTGCTCGACAAGAAGCTGAAGTGCATCGAGAACGTCCGCAAGGCGGGCATGAAGATCTGCTTCGTGCCGACGATCGTGAAGGGGATCAACGACGACCAGATCGGCGACATCATCCGGCTGGCGCTCGAACACATCGACACGGTCAGCGCCATCAGCTTCCAGCCGGTGAGCTTCTGCGGGCGCATCTCGAAGCGCGAACTGGAGGCGAAGCGGTTCACGCAAGCCGACTTCGCGCACGCAGTGGCGGCGCAGACCGGCTTCGCAAATCCTTACGAGGACTGGTTCCCGCTCTCCTTCGTGGCGCCCTTCTCGAGGCTGGCCGGAGCGCTGCGCGGCGAGGAGATACCTACGCTGACGCCGCACCCGCACTGCTCGATGGGCACGTACATGTTCGTGGACCCGCACAAGCGGGCGACGCCGGTAACGCGGTTCGTGGACATCGGCGCGCTGATGCAGGAGTTGGAACTGCTGGCCCGCAAGACACAGAAGCAGCGGATCAAGCTGTTCTCGAAGATCGGCGCCTGGAACTCGCTGCGGAAGCACTTCCACGCGGACCGCGCGCCCGAGGGGCTAACCTTCGAGAAGTTCCTCCAAACGTTACAGGGGCTCACCGACAAGCGGTACGGCCGCGGCGAAGCGGAGAAACAGGGCTTCTCTTACAAGACGCTGATGGTGGCCAGCATGCACTTCATGGACTCCTACAACTACGACGTGGAGCGCGTGAAGCGGTGCGTGATTCACTACGCCGCGCCGAACGGGCTGCTCTATCCGTTCTGCGCGTACAACGCCGGCCCGACGTTCAGGGAGAAGATCGAGAAGAAGTACTCGATGCCGTTCGAGCACCAACCCCGCCTGCTCGAGCTGGTGAAGGTCCAGGGGTCCCAGAACGGTTCCTCGGCAAGCCACGGCTAGCTCGCGGGAAAGCAAGTTGGGAGGCTTGCGCGCCGGACGTTCCGTCCGGCGCTTTCTTTTTCGGCGCCGGGGGCCGGGGCGCTTTGCGCGGCCACGATGTATCCTCTCGTTATGATCGGACGCAGAGAGTTTCTCCTTGGCGGCGCGGCGGCCGCGATCACCTCCCGCAAGGGCTTCGGCTTCGCGGTGGAGCGGCGCAAAATCGCCGTACGGGCGGATGTGGAGATCGCGACCATTCGTCCCGAACTCCACGGGCATTTCGCCGAGCATCTCGGCTCCTGCACCTACGGCGGGCTGTGGGTGGGACCGGCATCGCCCATTCCGAACCTTCACGGCTATCGCAAGCAGGCGGTGGAGTATCTCCGCGAACTCGGCGTGCCGGTATTGCGCTGGCCGGGGGGCTGCTTCGCGGACGACTATCACTGGCGCGACGGCATCGGCCCGCCGGCGAAACGCCCCACGCGCGTCAACATTCACTGGGGCGACTACACGGAGGACAACAGCTTCGGGACCCACGAGTTCATCGGGCTGTGCCGGCTGATCGGCGCGGAGCCGTACCTGGCGGGCAACATCGGCAGCGGCACGCCCCAGGAGCTGCGCGACTGGGTGGAGTACTGCAACTATCCGGCGGGCAGCGCGCTGGCGGAGGAACGGACGGCCAACGGAGCCAAGGAGCCCTTCCGAGTGAAGTACTGGGGCGTCGGGAATGAGAACTGGGGCTGCGGC
>CAYZJD010000277.1:0-6528 GCA_964478455.1 uncultured Solibacteraceae bacterium
CAGCTTCTTCTTGAACCTGCACTCCGCGTTGGGGCAGTGGGCCTGGGGGCCGCTCTTGAGCCACTTCTCCACCAGGTACGGGCTGCCGCAGTCGGGACAGGATTCGACCAGCGGCTTGCCCCAGGAAATGAACTCGCACTCCGGGTAGCGGTTGCAGCCGTAGAAGGTGCGGCCCCGCTTGGAGCGGCGCTCGATGATTTCACCCTCCGTACAGTTGGGGCACTTCACTCCGATTGTCTTCTGCTTGACGTACTTGCACTTCGGATAGCTGCTGCACGCGACGAACTCGCCGTACCGGCCGAATTTGCGGGCGAGCTTGCTTCCGCACTGCGGGCATGCTTCCTCCAGCAGGACGTCGGGCTGCTTCTGCTCGCGCTTGCCGACCGGCTTGGTGGTCTTGCAGTCGGGGTAGCCGCTGCAAGCGTAGAACTGGCCGAACCGGCCTTTCTTAAGCACCATCGGCCGGCCGCAGTTCACGCAATATTCTTCGTCGCCCTGTTCGGCCAGGTCGACTTTGTCCACATCGGGCAGATCGACCGTCAACTCACGCGTGTTGGTGCACTCCGGATAGCCGGTGCAGGCGATGAAGCTGCCGTGGCGGCCCCACTTGATCACCATGGGCTTGCCGCACTTGTCGCAGGTCAAGTCGGTGGGCTTCTCCATCCGCTTGATATCGGTCATGTGCGTTTCAGCCCGCTCGAGGTCAACCCGGAAGCGCCCGTAGAACTCCGCCATGGCCTGCCGCCAGTCCATCTTTCCTTCCTCGATCTCGTCGAGTTCCTCCTCCATGCGGGCGGTGTAAGTGAGATCGAAGATGTCGTCGAAACTCTCCACCAGCAGGTCGGTGACCACCATACCGAGTTCGGTGGGGACAAACCGGCCGCCCTCCTTGGTCACGTACTCGCGCTCCTGGATGGTGCCGAGGATGGAAGCATAGGTGGACGGGCGGCCGATCCCGTCGGCTTCCAGTTCCTTGACGAGCGTCGCCTCGGTGTAGCGCGGCGGCGGCTCGGTGAAGTGCTGCTCCGGATCCAGCGACCGGAACTTGAGATGCTCGCCCTCGCTGATCACGGGCAGCTTGTGCTTCAGTTCCTCGTCTTCCTCGTCCTTCTGGTCCTTGCCTTCCTCGTAAACGGCGAGGAAGCCGTCGAAGCGGGGCACGGTGCCGGTCTCGCGGAACAGGTATTCGGCGCCGTCTTTGCCGCGGGCCGTGATGTCCACGGTCGTCTGGTCGAAGACCGCCGGAGTCATCTGCGAGGCAACAAAGCGCATCCAGATGAGGCGATACAGCTTTCTCTCGTCTTCGCTCAGGAACTTCTCCACCGACTCGGGCGTGCGCGCGGCCGACGTCGGGCGGATGGCTTCGTGCGCGTCCTGCGCGTCCTTCTTGCTGCGGTAGAAGTTGGGCGACTCGGGCAGATACCGCGCGCCGTAGCGGCCGCCGATCAGTCCACGGACCTCGGCCAGAGCCTCGCTGGATACGCGCGTCGAGTCGGTGCGCATGTACGTGATCAGGCCGACGGAGCCCTCGGCGCCGAGCTCGATCCCCTCGTAGAGGCGCTGGGCCAGCATCATCGTGCGCTTGACGCTGAAGCGCAGCTTCCGTGCCGCTTCCTGCTGAAGAGTCGAGGTGATGAACGGCGGCACCGGGTTGCGTTTCTTCTCGCGGGTGGCGATCGACCGGACGACGTACTCGGCTCCGTCCAGAGCGCTCATCAGCGCGTCGGCCGCCGCCTGGTTCGGGATTTCCAGCGGCTCGCCGTCGCGCTTCAGCAGCCGCGCAACGATCACCGGCGGCTTCTTCGCGCCAAGCTGAGCGTCGATCGTCCAGTACTCTCGCTTTTCGAAGGCGCGGATCTCGCGTTCGCGGTCGACGATCAGGCGGAGGGCGACCGTCTGCACGCGCCCGGCGGACAGGCCGCGGCGCACCTTGTCCCACAACAGGGGCGAGATCTTGTAACCGACCAGCCGGTCCAGCACGCGGCGGGCCTGCTGCGCGTCCACCAGCCGGCGATCCACCTTGGCCGGCTTGTCGAACGCCTTCCGGATGGCATTGGCGGTGATCTCGTTGAACAGGACGCGGTAGATCCGCGGTCCACCGTTCCTCTTGCCGGACAGCTCCTCCTCCAGGTGGGCGCAGATGGCCTCGCCCTCGCGGTCCGGGTCCGCGGCGAGGTAGACGGCGCCCGCCCCCTTGGCGGCCTGCTTCAGTTCGTGGATCAGCTTTCGCTTGCCTTCGATCACCTCGTAGGTGGGCTCGAAGCCGTTCTCGATGTCCACCGCGAGGTCCTTCTTCGGCAGGTCCTTGATGTGGCCGAGCGACGCCTTCACGACGTATTGCGCGCCCAGGTACCTGCCGATTGTTCTCGCCTTGGCGGGCGATTCCACGATCACTAATGACTTGCTCATACCAACAATGAATCTTGTGGGAAAGGGTGCGAGGCGAGCCTCGAGGGCACGCTCACCACACTTTAGCAAAGTTTCTGCCCGGGAGCTGCCGCACCAGGCCGAGCATCTCCAGCTCGAAGAGCGCCGCGATCACCTCGGACGACGTAAACCCCTCCGCTTCCGACATCAAGTCGTCCAGGTGCTTGGGACTGTCCGGCTTCAGAATGGCCAGTAGCCGGCGCCCTGCTTCCCCGGAGGGTCCTAATGATAGGGATGCCTGTTCCTCTACGGAAGTTCCACCGTTCTCTATCCCTTTTTCCAGCAAGCGGTTACGGCCTTCGGCGATCAGCCGGCGGCGGTCTTCGGCGGGCAGAGCCGAAACAACATCGTTCCACTCCTGCACCAGGTGGGCCCCTTGCTTGATCAGAAGGTTCGGTCCCCAGCTCATCTTCGAGGTGATGTTGCCGGGCACGGCAAAGACCTCCCGCCCTTGCTCGACGGCGAGCCGGGCGGTAATCGCCGAGCCGCTGTACTGGGCCCCTTCCACCACCAGGACTCCGGCGCTCATGCCGCTGATGATGCGGTTCCGGATGGGGAAATTCTGCGGATAGGCGGGCGAACCCAGGGGAAACTCCGACAGCAGCAGTCCTTTTTCGGCGAGTTCGGCGGCGAGACGGCGGTTCTCCGATGGGTAGACCACGTCCACGCCGCATCCGAGCACGGCAACCGTGTCTCCTCCAGTCGCCAGGGCACCCTTGTGCGCCGCGGTGTCGATGCCGCGGGCCATGCCGCTGGCGATCGTCAAACCCGCGCGCGCCAGGTCCGCCGCCAGGCGTTCCGTCGCCGCCATGCCATAAGGGGTCGGCCTGCGTGTGCCAACCACGCCGAGTATGACCGAGCCAAGGAGTTCCAACCGTCCGCGGGCAAACAGCACCAGCGGTGGGTCGAAGATCTCGCGGAGCCGGGACGGATAGCGGGGGTCCGCCAGCGGCATCAGCATCGCCCCGACCGCGCCCATCTTCTCCTGCTGCTCGACAGCTTCGTCGAATGAGCAGCCGCTCGCGATGCTCTGCGCGGCCGTTCCTCCGGCCCCGGCCGCCTCCAGTTCAGACCGCGACGCGCGGAAGACGGCTTGCGGGGTGCGAAAGCGCTCGATCAACTGCGTCGCTCCTCGGGCCCCGAGTCCAGGCACCAAGCGCAACGCCAGCCAGTGCAGTTCCTCTTCCCGGCTGATAACCGTGGCAGGCATGGATTAGCGGGCAAGTGCCCCTGCCAGGCCGCGGTGATGCTCGCCGCGACCGCTCACTAACGCTTGCAGTTCGGTGGAACTGATTGAAAGCACTGAACCGCGACCGTCAGGGAGCGGTCTTGCAGCAGTTCTGCCGCGGACCCCCAAGTGAGATGGTGTCCACTGACCGCGGGGACTCTCAGTCTATTTGGCTAGCCTCCGCATTCATTTCCCGAAGCGGGCAATAGTGAAATTCAAGAGCAACTCCACCTGGTCCGCACGTGTGCGCACGTTTGCGGACCACGGATCCTCGGACCAGCGCGTGTAGCGAACGCTTGGTGCAAACGAAAGTCTTCGCCATTGCACCTCCATTCCCGCGCCGCCGCTGACCCCGGAATGAGATGGGTTGGAGAGATTCAGGTTGCCGGTGGCGCGGAACGAGGGCCCACCCTCAAGAAACGGCCTTGCCCAGCCCAGCGCGAATCTATACTTGGCCAGCACTGGGAACTGCCACGTGACCACCGTCGCAGGCGCAAAACCAATCACCGCGCCATCCCGGAAGCTTGCAGACTGTTTGTAGTGGAGCGGCTTGTAAAGCGCATTTAGCACAACCGAAAGCCGCCGGGATATGTGGAACTCCACCGACGGGCCAACAACGTACCCGCCAGCATCGGACTCCACGATGTCGGGGTTGAAATTAGGCGTCGGGATGTAGTGCGAGATGAAATCGCGGTTGGCATACCCACCGGCAACTACACCGAATGACACACGCTGAGCCGAGGCGTCAGGCGCGAGCAGGCTGAGGCCGATGATGGCGGCTGAGACACTGAGGACGTGTGAGTTGCGGCAAGCAACCGTGATGGTGTACACGAGCATAAGCTGTCAGACCGGAGAAGACGCCCTCGATACGGAGAGGTGGACAGCCCGGGCTATCCGTGAGAGAGGAAGGCCCGCTCGCCCGCCGGCCTCCAAGAGGTCGCAGATTTGCCGGACTCCGGGATCCACGAAGGGGACAACCTCGTTTGTATAGTGCAGCGAGGCCGGGATTCGTTACAGAGCGCCTGTGCGAAATTCGGGTAGATTCGTCACTCCGGGCCGTTGCGGCGGCGGGGCACGAGGCTGGCGCGGCGACGTAGTCCCGAGTCTCAGTTCATTTCGCCGTCTCAGCGGGCGGCGCGCCATAAGCCACAGGCTGCAGTCGTATAATCTGGGTGGAGGCGCAAGATGATCCCCAAGAGGATGATGTTGTGGGCAGTCTGCGCCGTCCTGTGCCTTGGCGGGGACAGGAAGACGCCTTCCGGGCATGCGTCCAACGACGCGGTTGAGCTTCGTGCCACACTTCACTGCGACAGGGACTCAGTGAACAAGCTGTTGGGCTCCGATCTCGGCGGTTATGTCGTCGTGGTGGACCTCAAGGTGACGCCCAAGGGCGGCAGGCCGCTGGTGGTCTCGCGCGACGATTTTCTGCTGCATTCGTACAAGGACGGGCAGCGGTCGCGCCCGTTCGCTCCCTCGCAGATCGCCGGCCGCGGCGCGCTGGTGGTTTCGATCACGGGCTCGAGCCGGGGCATGATGGTGGAGGACCGCGGGCCGGTGTGGGGCGGCTATCCCGGCACGCGGCCCCAGAGGATCGGCGGCGAAGGCACAAGCATGGGCAACACGTCGGAAGGCTCGGCCCAGGCCACGGTGGCCGCGAGCGGCAAGGACAAGGACGATCCCCTGCTCGCGGCCCTGAAAGAGAAGGTTCTGCCCGAGAAGGAAACCAGCGAGCCGGTCGGCGGATTGCTCTACTTCTTGATGGAAGGCAAGCACAAAGCCAAACAGCTCGAGCTGCAATACACCGGCCCCGCGGGCAAACTCTTGATTCAGTTTCCTCACTGAGTGCAAATGAACATCTCCGAACTCGACACCCCGGCTCTTCTTGTCGATCTCGACGTCATGGAGCGCAACCTCCGGCGGGCGGCGGACTACGCGGCGAAGCACAAACTGCGCTTGCGCCCGCACACCAAGACCCACAAGATCCCCGCCCTCGGGCGCCGGCAACTGGAGCTGGGGGCCGCCGGGCTGACCGTGGCCAAGGTCGGCGAGGCCGAAGTGATGATGGCGGCCGAGCCGCCCGACCTGCTGGTGGCGTATCCGGTCATCGGAGCCGGCAAGCTGCGGCGCCTGATGGAGGTGGCGCGGAGGACGCGGGTGACGGTGGCGCTCGACAGCGAATACGCGGCGCGCGAACTTTCCGGAGCAGCCGGGCAGGCGGGAATCGAGGTCGGCGTGCTGGCCGAGACGGACGCCGGCTTCGGCCGCGTCGGCGTGGACATGGGAGACCAACTGGTTGAGCTGATCCGCGTCATCCGGCGTTTGCCGCGCCTGCGGTACGAAGGCATCGCCTTCTATCCAGGCCACATCCGCAAACTGGACGGCGAAGACGACCCGGAGTTCGTGCGCATCGGCAGGACGCTGCGGCAGACGCTCGACCGGCTGAACCGCGAGGGGATGGAGCCGCGTATTGTGAGCGGCGGCTCTACTCCGAGCTTGTGGCACTCTCACGAGCTCGAGGGGATGAACGAGATCCGTCCGGGGACGTACGTCTTCAATGACCTCAACACCGTCGTGTCAAAGGCCTGTGCGCTCGAGGACTGCGCGGCCTCGGTGCTGGTGACGGTGGTTTCCACGGCGCGCCCCGGCCAGATCATCATCGACGGCGGCTCGAAGACGTTCTCCTCCGACGGGCTGATCGGAGGGAGCGGCGGCTTCGGGCGGCTGGTGGAGGACCCGCGGGCGGTGTTCCACAAGATGAACGAAGAACACGGCTACGTGGACATCCGGGCCTGCGAGCGGAAGTTCGCTAACGGCGACAGGCTCCGGGTGATTCCCAACCACATCTGCGTGGCGGTGAACCTCCACGAGCGGAT
>CAYZJD010000278.1:0-6526 GCA_964478455.1 uncultured Solibacteraceae bacterium
GTTGCGGCGGGCGTGCTCGACCATGACGACGGCGTCGGCGCCTGGGGGAACGGGCGCGCCGGTCATAATCTCGACGGCCTGGCCGGGGCCGACCGCCCCGCTGTAGGTCTGGCCGGCGCGGACCTCGCCAATGATGTCCAGCTCACCGGGAAGGTCGGCGGCGCGGACGGCGAAGCCGTCACGGATGGAGCGGGCCACCGGGGGGTAGTCGCGGTCGGCGACGATGTCCTCGGCGAGCACGCGGCCGGCGGCGTCAAGCAGGGCGACTTCTTCCGCGGGCGGGAGCGTGCGGGCGCGTGTCACCGTTTTAATGACGCAGGCGCGGGCTTCTCCGAAGGTGAGGGTGGCCACAAAGAGATTGTAACGAGTGGCCGGCCGGGGGTGGCCTGTGGAGGGCTTCCCGCATCGAGCCTTCTCCCCTGGAAGCGCTCCTCTGGGCCTGGCAAGGCGATTTCCCCGGCCCTGGTGATACACTCGGGTTATGTCGAGGGAGGAACTCCTCGCTGAAGTGCTGCGGCTCCCCCGCAGCGAACGAGCTCGGCTCGCCGAGGAGGTCTTGTCGAGTCTCGAGGAGTCCGACGAGCAGGTCGTGGCGGCATGGGCGCGCGAGTTGGAGCGCCGCTCGCGCGAGATCAGCGAGGGGCGCGTCCAGTCCGTGGAATGGGACACCGCGCGAGTGCAGATTCTGAAGGAACTCGAGCAGCGGCGTGTGAGTCGTTCTTCATCCTGAAGCTCGCACCGAACTCCGAACCGCAACTCTGTGGTACGAAGAACAGCGTCCCGGCCTTGGCGATGAGTTCTTGGCCGAGGTAGCTGCCGTTCTCGAGAGGATTGCGGCCAATCCACGCTCGTTCCCACCGTGGCCCGGCGCGACCGTCGCGCCGGCAGCAGTGCGCAGAGGGCTGATGCATCGCTTTCCGTACGTGGTGGCCTTCGAAGCGCACGTGGACCACGTACTTGTCCTAGCCATTGCACATAGCAAGCGGCGACCGCTCTATTGGCTGGCACGCACAACACAAGGCCCAGCCTGAGAATCGCTCTCAGCCGAGAGAGATGCAGTGCTTTCTCGAAGGAAGAATTCTATCTTGTGGCTTGTGGGGGCTTGTGGGACTCAGGGGAAGACGACGCCGAGGAGGAATTCGACTTGTTCGGCCTATGCCACGGAAAGCGTCAGCCGGCCGTACAAACGATTCCGAGGCGTCGGCTTGATCACAATGTGGACATCGCGGCCGAGCCTGGTCAGGCATTCCAGCAAACGGTGCTCGGAAATCCCGCGGAACCGCCCCTTCAACAAAGCGGAAACCTTGGGCTGTGTTAAGCCCAGAATCTCCGCAGCGCGCGCTTGCGTGAGCGCTCGTCGCTGGATGATCTCGGCAATCTTGGCGGCCAGTCGGGCTTTCACCAGCATAATCTCGCTCTCCGCATAGCCGAGGTCGGCATACACATTCCCTGAACCCTCCTCGACAGGAATGCCCCGCACGACTCGTTGTTCTTTCATCGCGATACCTCCTTGGCGATCTGCTCGGCGACCTTGAGACGCTCGCGGATCAGATCGATATCGGCCTTGGGGGTGGCCGCTCCACGCGTGGACTTCTTCTGGAACACATGCAGCACAAACACCCCAGCCTTGAACCGAACGGTGTAGACCGCTCGATACGTGCTCCGGTCCCAATCTTCGACAACCTCCAGGACGCCAGCAGAACCGAAGCCCGCGAGAGGCTTGGCCTGCTCGTGCTTCTTGCCCGCCTACGCAAGGAAGAGAGCATATCCAAAGAGGTCCACCACTGTGCCGGGCAATGATCGCAGATCCCGTTTTGAGCTCCCCACCCAGTACAGTGGTTTCAGGGATGGAGTCTTGTCCATCTTGATCTCATCATACCCACATTGGTATAACGCCCGTGGCGACCATAGACTGGGCACGTTGGAGAGTTCGAGCACGTAGAGGTCGCAACGGGAACCGGTGACCACCCTCTCGAAGATGAGTGCGCACCCATCCGTTTCCCGAGGAACCGGAAACTGTTGCGTGGGAGCACTCCGCCGGAGTCGGAGGTGGATGCGAGCGGCAGCCCGGGTTTAGCGCCGAAGGAGAGAAGGCGCGAATACGCAGCATACGCAGCGGTTGAGAAGCACACAGCGAACCGCATGATTAGACTGTAGGTTGCGATCCGCTGCTTGTTACTTGCTGAACGCCAGCACGGGTGTGGCGATGTCTTCGGGGGCGCGGGGATCGCCTTCGGCGGGGCCGTGCCAGACGCTGCCGCCGAAGGTGGTGACGTAGATCTTGCCGGGGTTATGGGGGTCGGGGATGACGCGGTGGCCCCACTTGAAATTGAAGCCGCGGATGCGCTGCCAGGTGAGGCCGCGGTCGGCGGAGCGCCAGGCGGAAGAGGAGAAACCGGAGGCGTACAGAATGCGCGGGTCGCGGGGATCGATAGTCACGTCGTAGACGTACTGATCCTCGGACAGGACGCGGCGCCAGGTGCGGCCGTGGTCGGTGGAGAGCCAGATGCCGCCCTGCCCGTCAGGCTCGGGAATGGCCCTGCGCCATGCCGCGAGGTAGACGCGGTTTGGGTCCTCGGGATCGACGGCGACGCCGTTGGGACCGTTGAGCCCGCGGGGCAGCGGGAGCCTGCGCCAGGATTCGGCGCCATCCTCGGAGCGGTAGAGCGCGCCGTCGCCTGCGTTGTCGAAGCTGCCATCTTCAGTGGCGCGGGCCACCACGAGGTAGAGCGCCCCGTTGCGGTCGTGCGTGAGACGCCATGCGAAGGGGGTGGCGCCGTCGATGCCGCGGTTCTTGAGCTGCCAACTCTTGCCGCTGTCGGTGGACTTGAAGACGCCGCGGGTAAAGCTGGCGACGTACAGGGTGCGCGCACTCGCCGGGCTCGAGGGTTCGAGGAGGATGTGAGTGGCGGCGGTGGGCGGAAGAGCGGATGAGGCGACGCGCCAGCTGCGGCCGCCGTCGTCGCTGATGCAGACGCCGCCGTCGTAGTGGGCGGTCCCGCGCGGCCGCCACATCTTGGGGCGGGGCAGGTCGTGGATGTTGCTCATGGCTCCCCAGACGCGGCCTTTCACCTGAGGGTCGAACTCGATCCAGTAAGTGGTGTTCCACCAGTCGGGCGGAACGCCACGGATGGAGGTGTCCCAGGTGACGCCGCCATCCTCGCTGCGGAACAGGCCGATGTCGGTGTAGGAGATGAAGACGCGGCGGCTATCGTGAGGATCGAAGTGAACGCCGTAGCACGTCGTGACGTCGAGGCCGGTGGAGGTGTAGCCGGCGCCGGGCACCTTTCTAGAGTAAGTCGCGTACCAAGTGTGGCCTCCGTCGGTGGAACGCATGGTACGGCCGTAGTCGGTGGTGTAACAGATGTTGGGGTCGGTCGGGGCCACGCCGAGCATGATCGGGTTACTGGGATAACCCGGACCGAAGGCCAGGCTGAGCCAGGCGTCCTTCATATTGGGAGCGGCGGCGCGGGCCTCGCTGCGCACGAGATCCCAGTTGAGGCCGGCATCGCCAGTGCGGGCGACGCCGAAGAAAGCGCCGGTGATGCGGCGGAGGTTGGAGAAGGAAAGGTAGGCGACTTCCGGGCGACGCCAGGAGCAGGCAACGGAGGGGAACTCGGGCGCGGAAAGGCTCCAGCCGATCGTGCGGCGCCGCCAGGATCGGCCGCCGTCGGAGGAGACGTAGAGGCCCGGCTTGTCGTTGCGGCGAGGGGCGGCGACGGCGTAAACCAGCAAAGTTCCCTGCGCGGTAAAGCCGGCGCTCACGTCGTGGAACTCGGAGACGCCGGCTGGGGCGGACCCTTGACGCCAACCGCCATCGCGCCACACCGCGACCGCATTCGGACCGGCGGCGTAGACGACGCGGTTATCCTTGGGCGAGCGGGGGTCGATGTAGAGGGCGCGCGAGCGCCAGGGGAGTCCGGCGAGCAGGCGCCACGTAGCACCCCAATCCGTCGATTGGTAGAGCGAGGAGCGGCGGTTCTCTTCGATGGCGGCGAACAGCGATCGGGAATCGGAGGGATCGACGGCCAGGGCGGTGATGGAACGGTCGCGGCCATCGGCGGTGAGGAGGCGCTCCCAGGCGTGGTCGTCCATGGGGAGAGTTCCTTTGACCGATTGCGGGGCGGGGAAGACGAGGTTCCAGGAGCGGCCGGAATCGGCGCTGCGCCAGAGCGCCTGGTTGGTGGCGTAGATGGTCCTGGGATCGACGGGGTCGAAGAGGACGAAGCTGAGGGTGCCGCGGAGGTTGAAGTTGCGCCAGGAGCGGCCGCCATCGCGGGACAGGTAGCCGCCGCTCATGTCGCAGGTGACGATGACGGTGTTGGGATCGTGCGGGCTGACGGTGGGGTTGAACATGGCGCCGCCGCCGCCCGGCCCGAGGATCTTCCAGGAGTCGAAGCGTGGCGCGGAGGCGGGCGCATCGGGGGCCGAGGCGAGCGATGGGAACGCAACGAGGGCGGCGAGCACGAGCGAGAGCGCGGGATTGTTCATGTGTGAAATGACAGGATACGAGCAGAGGGTAGGGGCGCGCCAGCGGCTGGTACAATGAAGCACGATTCCCGAAGTTCCATGAAGAGAAAACTCCTATGCCTGGCGCTCGCACTCGGGATGGCTCTGGCTGCGGGCGCGCAGGACCTGAAAGACATCGAGAAGCGGGTGACGGAATTCACGCTCGCTAACGGGCTGGATTTCATCGTGTTCGAGCGGCGGCAAGCGCCGGTGGTCTCGTTTCACACGTACGTGAACGCAGGCTCGGTCAACGATCCCGGGGGGCAGACGGGGATCGCGCACATGTTCGAGCACATGGCATTCAAGGGGACCGACACGATCGGGACGCGGAACTACGAGGAGGAGAAGAAGGCGCTCGAGGCGGTGGAGGAAGTGTACGACCGGCTGGAGGCGGAGCGGAACAAAGGCCCGCGGGCGGACGGCGACAAGGTGCGGGCGCTCGAGCTGGAGCTGAAAGTGGCGACTGACAGGGCGAACAGTTACGTTGAGCCGAACATGCTGCCGCAGATCATCGAGCAGAACGGGGGCGTGGGGCTGAACGCGAGCACGGGCGCGGACTCAACGAACTACCACTACAGCTTGCCGGCGAACCGGCTGGAGTTGTGGTTTCTGCTGGAGTCGCAGCGGTTTCAGCGGCCGGTATTCCGCGAGTTCTACAAGGAACGGGACGTAGTGCGGGAGGAGCGGCGGATGCGGATCGAATCGCAGCCGCAGGGCCGGCTGCTGGAGGCGCTGCTGGCGGCGGCGTTCGCGGCGCATCCCTATCGGAACTCGCCGGCGGGGTGGGCGAGCGACATCGAAAGCCTGCGCTCGGGGGACGCCGCCCGGTTTTTCCGCGAGCACTACGCGCCGGCGAACATCGCGATCGGCATAGCCGGGGACGTGAATCCCGTCGAAGCGCGGCGGCTGGCGGAGAAGTACTTCCGCGGCCTGCCGAAGGCGGCACAGCCGGCGGGAGTGCGGACCGCGGAGCCGAAGCAGGAGGGAGAGAAGCGCGTGAAGGTGGAGTCGCCGAGCCAGCCTTTCCTCTTGATCGGCTACAAGCGGCCGGACCAGCTCCATGCCGACGACGCGGCGCTGGATGTGTTGCAGGGGATTCTGTCCGGCGGGCGGACGGGGCTGCTGTACAAGGAGCTGGTCCGTGACAAGAAGCTGGCGCTGGCGGCGGCCGCGCAGGCGGCATTTCCGGGGGCCAAATATACGAGTCTGTTCGCGTTTTTCGTGGCGCCGTCGCTCGACCGGACCACGGAGGAGAACGAGAAGGCGATTTACGAGATCCTGGAGAAACTGAAGCAGGAGAAAGTGGAGGCGGCGACGCTCGACCGGGTGAAGACGAAGGTGCGGGCGTCCGTGGTGCGGGCGCTGGACAGCAACGCGGGCATGGCGATGCGTCTGACTTACTATCATGTGAGTTATGGAAACTGGCGGAAGTTGTTTACAGGACTGGACGAAATCAATAAAGTTACAGCGGAGGACGTTCAACGAGTGGCCAGGCAGTACTTCGTCGAGAGCGGACGGACGGTAGCCTACTCGGTAAAATCGGGGGCGGCGAAATGAGAAAGGCGCTCATGTGGTTGCCGGTTGTCGCGGCGGTTCTGCCCCTGGCCGCGCAGGTCGTGTTCAAACCGCCGGAGCGCCCGAAGCCGTTGTTCAGCGGGAAGGAGAAAGCGGCGCCAGCGAAGCCCACGGCCAAGGCGGCGAGGCCCGCCCCGCGGCCGAAAGCGGCTGCGCCGGCCAAGGAGGCCGGCCCCCCGTCGTATAAGGACCTGAGATTCCCGCCGCTAGGGGAGGTGCGGATCCCCCAAGTGGTGACCCACACGCTAGCCAACGGAATGAAGGCGTACCTCGTGGAAAACCACGAACTGCCGCTGGTGAGCGGGTTTGCGCTGGCGCGGACGGGAAACCTGTTCGATCCCGCAGACAAGGTGGGGCTGGCGGAGATCACCGGGACGGTGATGCGAACCGGAGGCACGGCGGCCAAGACGGGCGACGAGATCGATGAGCAGCTCGAGAACGT
>CAYZJD010000279.1:0-6490 GCA_964478455.1 uncultured Solibacteraceae bacterium
CGTGTGGTACTAGGCGTAAGGTGAAGTAATAGTCCTATGAACAGAGGAATCGGGCTCGTGCTAATGGTCTTCATAGCGGAAGCACAGGGACTCGGCGAGGATCGGTGGCAGGCGCGGTCGATGGTGATCACGCGCCGCGGCATTGTGGCCACCAGCCACACGCTGGCCTCGCAGGCCGGGGCGCAGGTGCTGGCGCGCGGCGGCTCGGCCGTGGACGCAGCGATCGCCGCCAACGCTGTCCTCACGGTGGTGGAGCCAATGTCGTGCGGCATCGGCGGGGACCTGTTCGCGATTTACTGGGATGCGAAGACGAAGACCCTGACCGGTCTGAACGCGAGCGGCTGGTCGCCAAAGAAGCTGTCCATCGAGTACCTGAAGGGCCGTGGCATCCCCTCAATGCCGCAACTGGGAATCCTGTCGGTGACGGTCCCGGGCTGCGTGAACGGCTGGGAGAAGCTGCACAAGCGTTTCGGGCGCCTGCCGTGGAACGACTTGCTGAAACCGGCGGTCTATTACGCCTCGGAGGGATTCCCGGTAACGGAGTTGATCCAAGGGTACTGGGATGGCTCGAAGGCGAAACTCGCCTCCGACCACAATGCCCGGCGGATCTTCCTGCCGGACGGGGCCGTGCCCAAGGTCGGGCAGATCTTCCGCAATCCGGAGCTGGCCCAGGCGCTGCGGCTGATCGGCGAGCAAGGGGCGGTGGCATTCTACCGAGGCCCCATCGCCGAGGCGATCCTGCGGACGGCGGACGTTCTCGGAGGGCCGCTCGAAGCCGGCGACTTGAGCGAATTCGACAGCGAATGGGTGACGCCGATCTCGACCGACTATCGCGGCTGGAAGGTGTACGAGCTGCCGCCGAACGGGCAAGGGATCGCGGCGCTCCAGATGCTCAACATCATGGAGCGGTTCCCGCTTCCCGACATGAAGCACTCGAGCCCGGAGGCTCACCACCTCAAGATCGAAGCGCAAAAGCTGGCGTATCAGGACCTGCGAAAGTACATCGGCGACCCTCGCTTCGCGCAGATCCCGGTCGAGGGCCTGCTGTCCAAGAAGTACGCCGCGGAACGGGCCGCCCTGATCGACGCCGAGTCGGCGCGCTGCGATGTCGCGCCCGGCAATCCCACTGCTACCGCGGGCGACACGATCTACATGACCGCAGTCGACAAAGACGGCAATATCGTATCGCTGATCCAGAGCCTCTACATGGGCTTCGGCTCGGGCGTCGTCGTTCACAAGATGGGCTTCCACCTTCAGAACCGCGGGGCGCTGTTCGACCTCGACGAGACGCATCCGAACGTGCTTGCGCCGCGCAAGCGGCCGTTCCACACGATCATCCCGGGGTTCCTCGAGAAGGGCAGCCTGCACATCGGCTTCGGGATCATGGGCGGGCTGAACCAGGCGCAGGCGCACGCGCAGTTCGTCTCGAACGTGGTGGATCACGGAATGAACATCCAGCAGGCGCTGGAAGCCCCACGCTTCACAAAGATGAACTTCGGCGGCTGTGACGTGGTGATCGAGAACCGCGTCCCGGCGGAGACGCTGGAGGTCCTGATGCAAAAAGGACACCGGCTGGAGGTGCGGGGGCCGTTCACCCAGGCGGTCGGCGGGGGCCAGGTGGTGCTCCACGACTCGGAATCAGGGGTGAATTATGGCGCGTCTTCGCCGCGGAAGGACGGCGCGGCCGTTCCGGAGCCGGACCCGTACTTCTTCGAAGGGGCGAAGAAGCCATGAAGCCGATGTATCTTCGAGAAGTCGAGAACAAGCGCGCCGAGGGCGGCGTGTACGCCCAAGCGATCGAGGCCATTCGCGCCTCGGGCGCGCAGTTGCCGCAGATCGTGCACCTGTTCGCGTACAAGCCCGAGTTGACGGTCCATCTCGAGCGGCTCTCCCAGGCCATCATGCGCGGCCCGTCGCCGCTTAGCCCAGGCCTGCGGGAGCTGATCGCCGCGTTCACTTCGCAACAGAACCACTGCCCCTTTTGAACCAGGAGCCACGCCGCAGTTGCGGCGGAACTGCTGGGCGACGAGGCGAAGGTGAGAGCGGCCCTGGAGGACTATCGCAGCGCCCCTGTCACTGAAGCCGAGAAGGCGCTTCTCGCCTTCGTGGTCAAGGTGACGAAAGAGACGCACGCGATCGCGGAAGAGGACATCGGCGCTCTCCACGCGGCGGGCTGGAGCGACGAGGCGATCTACGACGCCGTCATGGTCTGCTGCCTGTTTAACTTCTATACCCGCTGGGTGGATGCGACCGGAGTCCACCCGATGTCTGAGGAGGGACACCGGGCTTCGGGAAAGAGGCTGGCGGCGCGCGGCTACCTGATGGCCGGCGAGTGAGCGGAGCAAGCCCCCTGAAGCAGAGCCTCCTCGGTGGAGCGGGCCGCCAGGCCTGCCATGCCGGCGGTCGCGCCGGCAGAAGGACTTTCCGCCGACAGGACTGACGGCGTGGCGCGCAAGTCTGCGCGCTCCACGCCAAATCAGGCGCAGGGGCAGGAATGTAGAAGCTCTGGGGACAAGACGGAGTCTTATCCTACTCGAGGCCGCCGCCGCCGATCCAGGCTGCCACGGCCTCGATGTCCGCCGAAAGAGGCCGGTCGCCGTCCCAGGCCGCGGAGATTTCACGGAGCTTCTCTCGCGCGTTCTCGATCGGCGGGCTCGAGCGCAGCGGCCGCAGCAGGTCGAGGGCGCGGGCAGCGGCCAGCGTTTCGATAGCCAGCACGAGCCGCGTGTTCGCCACCACCTGCTTCAGCTTCAGGGCGCTGGTCATTCCCATGCTGACGAAGTCCTCCTTGTTGCCGCTGGTGGTGATGGAACCGAGCGAGGCAGGCGTCGCCAGCACCCGATTCTCGGCGATGAGGGCGGCGGCGGTCACCTGCGCCATCATGAATCCCGACTCCAGGCCGGGGCGGGCCGCGAGGAACGGCGGGAGATCTTCGTTCAGCGCCGGGTTGACCAGGCGGTCGATGCGGCGCTCCGAGATGCCGGCCAGCGAGGCGAGCGCCACCGCCATCGAGTCGAGCGTCAGGGCCAGCGGCTGGCCATGGAAGTTACCGCCGGAGATGATCTCGCCGTCGAGCACGAGCGGGTTGTCGGTGGCGGCGTTCAGCTCGATCGAGAAGACGCGGCGGGCTTCGGCAAGCACGTCGCGGACGGCGCCATGGACCTGTGGCGCGCAGCGCAGGGAGTACGCGTCCTGCACGCGCGAGCAGCCGAGATGAGAGTCGCGGATCTGGCTGCCCTCGAGGAGCCGCGTCAGATTGGCGGCGCTCACAAGTTGCCCGGGATGCGGCCGCGCCGCGTGGAGGCGGCGGTCGAAGGCGCGGGGCGTCCCGCGTAAGGCGTCGGTCGTCATCGCGCAGGCGAAATCGGCGGCTTCGACAAGAACTTCGAAGGCGAGCAACTGGAGACAGCCGACGGCAAGCATCGCTTGCGTTCCATTCAGAAGCGAGATGCCCTCTTTAGCCGCCAGCTCGAGCGGCTCGAGGCCTGCCAGGCGCAGCGCTTCCCTGCCCTGGCAGCGCGCGCCGTCGAAGTAAGCCTCGCCTTCGCCCATCAGGACGAGCGCCATGTGCGCCAGCGGCGCAAGGTCCCCGCTGGCGCCGACGCTGCCGCGGGACGGCACGAGGGGCACGACACCACGATTCAGCAACTCGCAAAGCCGCTCCGCCACCACCGGGCGAATCCCCGAGAGACCCTTGGCCAGCACGTTGGCGCGGATCAGCATCATCGCCCGCACTTCCTCGCGACTCATCGGCTCGCCAACTCCGCAGGCGTGCGAACGGACAATGTTGGACTGAAGAGCCGCGAGGTCTTCGGCGGGAATGCGCACCTCCGCCAGTTGACCGACGCCGGTGTTCACTCCATAGACCGGGGCATCGGAGGCGGCTACCCGCTCGACCTCCTCGCGGGAGCGCAGCATCTTCGCCAGCGCTTCGGGGGCCAGGGCCGCCTGTTCACGGTTGACGGCCACGGCCGACAGGTGCTCGATGCTTAAGGACTCGCCGTCCAGCAGGACCATACCTTCGTTATAGACCCGCCGGCGCGCCACTGCCAGGCAGCGTTCAGCAGCGACGAACCCGCAGCACGAGGACCAGCACCACCATTCCGGTGAGCGGCAAAGTGGCAGGCTCCGGCACAGGCTCGGGAGGATCGGTGTTCAGCGCGAGAATCGAGAACCGCTCGGGGCCTCCCGATGCGCCGGAAACCGTGGCTGCCAGGCCGATACGGTTGTTCGGATTGGAAAAGATCGCCTCCGCCGCCGAGGCCAGATCCTGATCCGGGAGGCGAAAGAGGAAGCCGAGCTGGCGGAACGGGTGCGTTTCGGTCACCACCATGGCCGTAAGAAACGGGCCGGAGGTGAACAGAATGTCGCCTTCCGGGCTGAAAACGCGGAGGACGAGGTTGTTGAGCACAAGGTCGTTCCGGCGCGGTTCGTTCGGCTGAAACAGGACATGAAGCGAGCCGAGGGATTCAGCGCCGATTTCGAGGAAAGACACCGTCAGCGTCTGTCCGGCGCCGGTCAGCTCATCCCCGCCAGGAGCACCGGTTCCCTCACAGGCCGCGGGGCCCGTGACATCGAACAAGCCGTTCCATGAAACACAGCCCGAGCCTGTGCCGCCGGGGTGACCATGGATGGTCAGGACGACGGCCGGCGTGTTGACTTCGCCGAAGCGGAAAGGTGTGTCAACGTCCAGAATGAGCGAGGCGATCGCAGGCTCGACCGGAGCGCACCACAGCGCCGCGAGAACCGCCAGCCGGGATTGGGTCATCCATGGAAGTAGTCCCGAACGGGCCGGCAATCTCTCAGCGGATGTGGCGCCCGGGACCTCCGGTAGACTCACCTCAGGGGGTAGGCTTATGGAACGCGTGCCGTACCGGGCCACGGGGGCCGGGGCAGCTTACGAGGGACTCGGCCGGCTCCCGGTGATCCTGCTGCTTGATAACGTTCGCAGCATGTATAACGTGGGAGCATTCTTCCGGGCAGCGGATGGAGTTGCAGCCGAAAAGGTGCACCTTTGCGGGATCACAGCCGCGCCACCGAAGGGCGGCATTCGGAAAACGGCGCTGGGCGCCGAGGACGTCGTTCCTTGGGAGCACTCCCCGGACCCGGTGTCCGTCGCCCGGATGCTGCGGGAGCGCGGCTACGAGCTGGCCGCAATGGAAACCAGCCTCCATGCGGTGGATCTGTACGACTGGAAGCCCACTTTTCCGGTGTGCCTCGTGTTCGGGCACGAGGTGGAAGGGATCCGGCCCGAGCTGGCTGCGCTATGTGACACGCACGTGCGAATCCCCATGCTGGGGGTGAAACACTCCCTGAACGTCGCCACTGCGGGCGGCGTGGCGCTCTACGAACTGTTGCGCAAGTACCGGACGATCGTGGAAGCGGCGCGAATCCGCTGAGCGGCGGCGCTACTGCCGGTCGAACACTTCATCGCGCTCGATCTCGGGCAGAGGCGAATGCTGGATGGTGCGCGACTCGATTCGCTTGCTGCCACCGACGAGCCGGAGCCGCCGACCAGTGTGAAGGAGCAGATCAGGGCGGGCCTGCCGCTTGATCTCCAGCACCAGCGTGTCTCCGTCCCAGGCAGCCTTCACGCTCGCCGGCGTGCCGATGACGGTCTGTTTGCGCTCTCTGCCGTCGAACGGCGCCTGAAAATTCAGTACGCGATCGCCGAGCCGGTCGTCCGTAATGTCCATGCGGATGCCGATGTCGTGCGCTGTCTGTTTGACGGTCCAGACCTCGACGTAACGCGGCCGTGTCGTCCTGAGCTTCCAGACGCCCGTCAGGTCAGGCCTCGCCTGCGCCATGAGTCCCAGGCTCGCTGCAAAGCATGCAGCGACTTGCAGCACGACCTTCCTGTTCAGACTGCTGCTTTCGCCGGTCCGCTTCTCAGTCACCTATTAGAGAATGTACCGCACGATTCCTCAGAGTGGCGTCGCTCGCACGCCAACAGAGGCAGGGCCTTCCCTCCGCCGCTATATTTCCGCCAGCGCCGCTACCAGCGCTCCTTTGGCGGTGGCATTCAGCGGATCGGCGGCGAGGCGCACGTCGGAGAGCGGCACCGGCAGGCTGCTGGCGCTCAGGATCTCCTCGAAGCGCTCGCGAAAACCGTTCGGCAACGCGCTGCCGCCGCTCAACACGACGGGCACCGGCCGTCCGATCTTCGGCACGTTGAGCGTATTGGCGAACGCCGACTTAAGCCCGGTGGCGACGCCGTCCATCATTTCCGTGTAGTAGACCGAGAGGGCCTGCTGCACCTTCTCCGCAGGCTTGCCGTTGAAATGGAACGAGCCCTCCTTGACAATCCGGACGCGCGTGGCAAGCTCGCCGCACACGGAGGCGACGCTTGCGTCGATGAAATCGCCGGCCTTGGGCACGCTGAAACTGAACAGCGGCGCGGACAGGTAGGCGAGGCAGACATTGCAGAGCCCGCCACCGAAGCTGATGCCGATGCCGGTGTAGTTGGAGTCGTCCAGTTCCGAATAGATGA
>CAYZJD010000280.1:0-6455 GCA_964478455.1 uncultured Solibacteraceae bacterium
AGGCGGCAGCCGCGGCCAGGCCCTCCTCCTTGTACAACCACGCGCCCACGAGCGCGGCTACCACGAGCTCCACCAAACCGACGATCGTGCTGATCAGCAGAAGTCCAACCGGCAAGACTCCCATGTTCGCGGTTACGATCATGCCCTGCACGTAGACAAAGATCCACATCGCGAAGCCGGCGATGACGGCTGTTCTCGGGCCGGCGCCGAAGCGCGGCCGGATCGCGGCGTAGAGCCAAACCGCCATGATCCCGATGAGGAATGCCCAGCAGATGTACACCGCCATCACACCGGCCGTGTAGGTTACCTCCTTGCCCAACGCCTTCATCGCCTCGTCCCACCGGTCTTTCAGAACCAAGGCGTTGAAAACATACTCGAAGATGTTGCACACGACACCTGCGACGAGGCCGCCCACAATCACGCGGCTGCCGTTGATCTTAGCCATTTCAGCCTCCTTTCAGGCTGCCTCTTGACGTGCGTTGCGCGCCAGGGTTATGGAAAATGGAGCAAACCGGCTGTCTGCCGCCGGTAAGCCGGAGACTGCAATTACGTGACGATTATCGACCTCGCCGTGCGGCGCGTCAAGGGGGCCGAGCCACGCGAAGCGCGGGGCAAAAGGGGGCACTGGCATACGGAAGCGTCTGCCTCACATGACTGCCGTCTCACCTTGCCGGGAGCCGGCCGCCGTGATACTTCTAATGGGGAGCCGCTCCCTGTCACCGGCGGCGAAGGGAGGAGAAGCAGCGTATGAAGAGGCGTGACTTTCTTCGGACCACACTCGGGACGGCCGGCGCGGCCGCGACCCTGGACAGGCAAGCCTTGCTGTGGGGCGGCACGAAGCTGAATGCGACCGACATCGTTCACCTGGGGCCCGACAAGATCAAGCTGACGCGGCTTGCGATCGGGACAGGCACGAAAGGCGGCAGCGTGCAGCGGCAATTGGGCGTGCAGGGCCTTGCCGATTTGTTGGTGTCCGGCTACGACCAGGGTCTCTTCTTCTGGGAGACGGCCGACGCTTACAGGACGCATCCCCATGTTGGGCAAGCGCTGAAGCGCGTTCCACGGGAGAAGGTTACGATTCTGACGAAGACGCGGGCGCGCACCGCGGAGCAGATGCGGGCCGATCTCGACCGCTTCCGGCAGGAACTTGGAACGGACTACGTAGACATCATCCTGCTGCACGCGCTCCAGTCGCCCGACTGGCCGGAGGAGCGCAAAGGCGCGATGGAAGTCCTCTCGGAGGCGCGCGGAAAGGGCATCGTGCGCACGCACGGCGTATCGTGTCATTCCCTGGAGGCGCTTCGGATGGCGGCCAAGACTCCGTGGGTGCGCGTGGACCTGGCGCGCATCAATCCCGCTGGAATGCTGATGGACTCCGATCCGGCCACCGTCGCCGGGGTGTTGCGCGACATGAAGGCCGCCGGCAAGGGCGTCATCGGAATGAAGATCCTCGGGGAAGGCGGCCTGCGCGACCGCGTGGACGAAGCGTTGCGCTACGCGCTGTCGCTCGATTGCGTCGACTGTTTCACAATTGGTCCGGCGGACCGCCAGGAGCTTTCCGACCTGATCAAGCGCATCCCAGCCGTATCCCAGGCGGCCAAAGCGGCCTGAGCGGGGAGAGGGCGCGTTTCACAGCCACCAGGCCGCTAGTCGTCCCGGAACAGGATCGCGAGGACGATGAAGATGACGCCTGCGGCCGCACCAACCCCCAGGCCGATCTTCGCCGCCGTCGCGGCCGGATTGCGTTTCTTGACCACCTTCACGGACTTCACGTCGGTGAAGGTGAGGTTACGATCCTGCGGTCCGGCGCCAGTCAACTCCTGAAGCACGAACCCCTTTTCGTTGACCGTGCCCAAGCACCCGCGAAGCTTTGAATTGTCCCGCAAGCGCACCTCGACCATCGTGCCGGAAGGAATCTCCAGCACCTGCTCCGGCACCGTCAGTTTCTTTGGAGCCTGGGTGGTGCCGTTCGTTTTTGCGGCCAGTCTCCCATCCAAACATGGGAAGCTGCAGAGCCACCATGCGAGGACGACGGACAATGCTTTCCTCATGGGATCGCCTCCTATGCGGGCCGCCGGGGTATCATGCCGCCGGAGCAGCGCCGGCGCCCGGCCCGCTCTATTGGCCTGAATCAGTTGTGCGCGATACGGACCAGCACGATGATCAACAGCGTTCCCAGAGCCGCAAGGCCACCGAGAATTCCATACGTGACGGCTGTCGTACCCTGCGACGGTTTGCCAACCTCCTTCACCGATTTCAGCTCCTGGAACGTGATCTTGCGTTCCTGGACTGTATCGCCGACGGCGTATTGCAGAGAGAAGCCAAGGTCAGTGACGACGCCCATACGCCCGCGGAGCTTCTCTTTGCTGAGCAGCTTGACTTCGACCAAGCCTCCAGCAGGGATTTCCAGAGCTTTGTGTTTGAGAGTTTCGATCCGCCTATCGGCGGCCGGGGTGGTGCTCGGAGCCGGACCGTCTTCACCCCAGCCCGGTGGAACGAGGAGGGACCCGCAAAGCAGGCAAGATAGAACTTGCTTCATATCGGATCTCCTTACCTGAATCTACACCCGTCTCCGAGCAATTGGGAGGCCGTTTCCGCGAACATATGAACTCACAGAGATGCGAGGCGTTCCTTTCACCGGGCGCGTGATTGCCACCGGCGAACGCCGCTCTGCGCTGACATCCCGCCACCGGCGGGCGACACCGGGGAAGGAGGCGGGGGGGCGGAATTGCAGCTTCCGGCCGCGCGGTCAGCCGCCAGGGGAACGGGGGCTGGCCTCTTCGATTTTGTTGCCGCGGGTCCAGATCAAGTCGAGATCGATGAGGCCATAGCCCTTCTTCTCGGCCAGTTTGAGGTGTTCGATTTCCGCCGGGGCCAGGCCTAAAACGGCCGCGCCGGCGGCGTCCACGGCGGGTGCGCTAGGGCCCGCGATGACCAGGTTGCGACCGGTCTCGCCGCCGAGGATGGCGTAGTCGGCGGTGTGGAAGCTGAAAAGGTCGATTAGCACCTCGTGGGGCGCGCCCAGTTCGAACAACTTCTCCCCTCCCGGGCCGTACTTCGCCACCGGCGCGATGCCGAAGTAGTTGCCGATGGACAACGACACGCGGGTCCGCGGATGCGTCTTCAGCGGCGCGACGCTGATCACGCGGTCGCACTGCTGGATCGTTTGCGGGATGAAGTACACGCTATCGGGATTCCGCGTCGCCGAAGGCTTGCCCGGCACGGGCAACTCCAGCGGCTCATCCGCATTCAGGTCGACCACGTCGAACTGCACTGACCGGTGCTGCTGGCCGAAGTCCGCGGCCATATCACGGTAGCTCGCGGACGCACCGGCGATGGTAATGCGCGCGCCGCAATGGTGCTCCACGAGCCACGCGACAAGCGACCGCACCAGGCGCGGGTCGGTGGAGCAGGCCGGATTGGAAGCCGGGCATGTGGAGACGTCCGGCAGGACGACCACCCAGTCCTCAGGCTTGACGATGGCGGCCAGGCCGCCGCGCCGCGTGTTGCCGAGTTCGATCGCCTTGCGCAGCATGGCGTCGAGTTGAGCGGCGGTGAGCGCGGCGTCGACGGGCTGCGGGTCCGGCAGACCCTGGAGTTTTGTGCCGTCGTGGTCTTCCGAGCCGTGGAAGTTCGAAAGAACTATGCCCACTCGGGGCGTCTTGTCCTGGCTGGCGGCGGCCACCGCCAGTTCCTCGACCTTCTTCTGCTGGCTGAGCAGGGCGCCAGCCCCGGACTGGAGGAAGCGGCGGCGTTGCATGGGGGCTGTTAGGCCAGGTCGAACTTGCGCAGGTCGATCTTGGCGTCGTCATACTCGCCGAGGCCGATAGCGCCGGCGATCTCGACGTGATCGACACGGCAGGCGAGGGCCGGGCCGCCCTCTTCCGACCTTCCCTCCGCCACCGGGGCGATGCCGGCATCCTTGCGCTTCGCGTTGATGACGTGGAGGCCGGTCTTGTCCAGCGCCACTGGGTCCGTGCCGAAGTACATCGTCCGGTGCTCCCAGACGAAGCGGGGATCGCCGCCAGGCCCGCCGTTATAAAGCGCCTTGACTCCGTCCACGATGTGCAGCACTGTCTTCTCCCGGATGGGCTTGAGGTTCACCACGGCCGGGATAAACACGCCGGTGGCGTTCAGCGTCTTGCCGGTGTGGATGCGCGCGACGTTATTCACCATGCCGCAAGCAAGGTTCTTCAGCGCAATGGTGACGCCGGCCGAGTAGTGATGCTTGAGCACCGGGAGGTTGACCACCTTGTTGACCTGCTTCGAGATCACCTCCGCGACGTACGAGCGGCGAATGTGGTCGTCATCGATGTTCCAGCCGGGCTGGCAGAGCGGGAGGTCGAGATACTGGTCCGGATCGTAGCCTTCCATGCCGAGTTGCACTTCCTCGAAGGCCTCGGCGGCCCAGCCCCAGCGGACGCCGGGCGGTACCCACTTCTGGATGCCGCACTCCAGGATCTCCTGGCGATAGCGGTTGAAGACAACGATGTCGCGGGGGCGGACGCCAGCCTGCCTAAGGCCATCGATGATCTGGTGGAGCACCAGCGCGTCGGAGCACAGCTTGCGGCCGCCGACCGGGCTAACCTTGATGGCGACCACATCGCCGGGCTCGAAGAAAACGCGCCACGCGTCGGGCCAGCCGGGAGCGCCCGTGAGTTCCAGCATGCCCTTGCGCATCATCTGCTCGACGGGTCGGCCCTGGTAGAGGCCCGCGCTGATGCAGCCAGGGTGGCTCACGGCGACGACGCGGCCGCGATAAGGTCCGGGGATGCCGAGCCTGGGCGGGGCGCCGCCGGTGGGGCGGGCGCCGGCCACGGCCGAGGCCGCGAGCGCTGTCTTCAAGAACTCCCTGCGCGGGTGAAGCATGGGGTCATTCTACATCGGAGAGGAAGAGCGGCTTGGGGCGAGCACGCTGGATACTCACATCTGGC
This sequence comes from uncultured Solibacteraceae bacterium, assembly GCA_964478455.1. Lineage (GTDB taxonomy): Bacteria > Acidobacteriota > Terriglobia > Bryobacterales > Bryobacteraceae > CAYZJD01. The sequence goes on from CAYZJD010000280.1 coordinate 4,935, forward strand.
TTTGGAGCCTGCTCGAGCCGGAGAGACTGACGTGCCGCGTAGCCAGGGAACTGGAAGACCCTAAGAACGGGTTATGGCTCTCGCCGATCAGCACCTGGGAGTTGCTTGTTCTCCACGAAAAGCGGCGGATCGTTTTGAACGAGGATGCGCGCACCTGGATCGCGAAGGCGATGGTGACTATTCCGGTGAGTGAGGCGCCGGTCACGCATGAAGTCGCGCTGGAAACGCTCAACGTCACGCTTCCGCATCGCGATCCCGCCGACCGTTTTCTGGTGGCGACGGCGAGGGTCTTCGAACTGACGTTGATCACGGCGGATGAACGGCTCACCGCCTGCCGGGACATCCGGGTTCTGCCGAACCGGTGATGGAGTTTGGGTTCGGCTGGCCGCCGGATTTCGGCGGGGACTGGGGTCCCGCAAGGTCTCGGAGGATTGGCGGAGGCGGTGGGAGTCGAACGGCCCTCGGAACTTACGCGGGAGTCTCGCTGCTGGTCTCTTGAAACCCAAGCTGACGCCGGATCAGACGCCATAGGGAGTCGGGTACTTCAGTGTGCCTTGGCACAGGCGCAGACCGGTTCGTCGCGGGGTTGAAATAGATGTCGTGCTGGCTGCCCGGTCGCTTCAGAACGCAGCCTGCCGCTTCCAGTTGCCGGACGAGTTCACGGCGCTTCACACCTCCACTTCGATCTCCTTCGTTTCCACTGGCGTTGTAACGGGAGCCTGAGTCTGCTCCTCCAGCATGAGCTGGTAAGCGTCGCGGATATTCTCTTCCAGTTCTTCAAGGGTGGCTCCCTGGCTGAACACACCAGGAACCTGGGGGAGGCGGCCGACAAACCATTTGCCGTCCCTCCAATACTCCAGCCGGAAGCGAAGAGAGTGAGGCATGGGATTCCGTGGTGGAGGCGGCGGGAGTCGAACCGCTGCGCCCCATTGATTCATTGTAAGTTATTCATTCCACAAAAAGGCAGAAGCGCCAGAATCGCTCCTTCCGCCGAACTGAGGTACACGGCGGGTACACGGGCCTTAAATTCGGACCTGAAATTCCCGTTTTGTACGCCACGCTTCTGGAAGCGACTGCTCCGAAGGATGACCCATGCCGATGAAATGCTCCGTCTGTTCTCACGCTCAGCGGGCCGAGATCGACCAGGCCCTCGCCCTCGATCAAGCCTCCATCCGCGCCATCGCGCGACAATTCGGCGCGACGAAGGACAGCCTGGCGCGACACCGGGCGCACATCCCCGCAGCTCTGCTCAAGGCCAAGGAAGCCGCCGAGGTTGCCCAAGCCGACTCCCTCCTAGGCGACGTTCAGACAGCCCGGGACCGTGGCGAACGCCTCTACGCCACCGCCGAGGGCATCCTCGAACGCGCCCTGGCCGCCCAGGACCTCAAGGTGGCGCTCGCGGCCATCCGCAGCGCCATCGACGTGATGGGCGAGGCCCGCGCGTACCTTGAGCTGAAGGGCCGGATCACGGGCGAACTGGCCGCAGCCGAGCAGCCCCGGCTGCCGAACGTCACCCTCGTC
>CAYZJD010000281.1:0-6434 GCA_964478455.1 uncultured Solibacteraceae bacterium
CGTCCGGCGCCGCGACGTAGATCATCGAGAACATCATCACCGGCTCGAGGCCCAGATCCCGGCACCGCCTTGCGAGTTCGCGCGCTTTCGAGGGCGGATCATCGGCGGCGATCACCGGCACGTCGTTGCGGCCCGGCTCGTCGTGCGTCGTCCCCCAGCCGACGAACCGGTGGCCTGCCCGCGCGATACCCTCGAGGGCGCGCTGGAGAGGGAACGGCGCATAGGGCAGCGTCATGCACCCGATCTGGAACTTCGTGAGTGCGGCGGATTGCGAAGCCCGGGCCGCCAGAGCGGCACCGGCGGCGAAGAACTGCCGGCGTGTCATCGATCAGCCTCCATCGACAGCAATGTAGTGTATTGTAGTCACCGATGAACCATCAAACGACTCGCAGGGCCTTTCTTGCCGGAGCCACTGCGGCTGGCATGAGTAGGGCCCAAGCAAAACCGCTTGTCATCGACGCGCACTGCCACGCCGGGCATGGCACGGGCATGTCGGCGCCGTGGACGACGCGGGCAGACGTTGACGTCACGCTGCGCAACATGAAAGAGGCCGGGATCGACCGCACCATCATCTTTCCGATCAACAACACCGAGTACGAGAAGCCGAATCAGGAAATCGCCGAGATCTGCCGCCGGTATCCGGACAAGTTCATCGGCTTCGCCAAGCACGATCCGCAGACGGAGGCGGGCCGGATCGCGGCGATGCTGCGCCGCGAGGTCAGGGAACTCGGGCTGAAGGGCTTGAAGCTCCATCGGCTGCCGACGCGGGAGGTGCTCGACACCGTGGCCGAGCTAGGCATCCCGGTTCTCTATCATCCCGAGAAGGTCGTCAACTATCACATGATTGCGGCCGAGTACCCGCAGGTGCCGTTCATCATGGCGCACCTCGGCAGTTTTGGCTCGGCCGAGTGGACCGATCACCTGGCCGCGATCGGCATCGCCAGGCGGTACCCGAACGTCTACCTGGACACTTCCGGAGTGGTGTTCTGGAAGTTCCTGGAGATGGCGGTGAAGGAGTTGGGCCCGGAGAAGATCATCTTCGGCAGCGACGGCCCGGAGCTGGATTCAAGGGTGGAGCTATACAAGGTCCGCCTGCTGAAGTTGCCGCCCGCCGACGAAGCGAAGGTGGTGGGCGGCAACATTCTGCGGCTCTTGCCGAAGGGGAGCGTATAGGAGAACGATCGATGGGCGCGAGATTCATCCTGGCGCTGGCCGCGCTGAGCTTCTCCGCCACAGCGCAGAATTTGACGGACCTGTGGCTCCGGGGATACTCCGTGATTCCAACGCCTCAGCGAGTCCAGCTCAGTGCCGGCGAGGTGTTTCTCGACGGCCTTTGGGGTCTGGATGCAGGCAAGCTCGGCGACAAGCACATCGCCGTCAGGACCTTGCTTGAAGACGCCGCCGAATTCCACCAGTTGTCTCTCCGGCGCGGAGCGGCGGGCAAGGTGATCCGGCTTGCGGTCGCGCCCGGCACGGTGAAAACCGGGCGCGAGCCGGAGATTGACCGCCAGGCGTACCGGCTGCGGATCGACCATCCGTTGATCGAGATCAGCGGCAACGGCGACGCCGGCTTGTTTTACGGAGTGCAGACGCTGCTGCAATTGCCGCGTCGAGACGCCGCCGGGAGATTGCTGCTGCCGAAAGGTGCGATCGAAGACTGGCCCAGGCTCGAACTTCGATTCCTTCACTGGGACACCAAGCACCACCAGGACCGGATGGAGACGCTGAAGCGGTACCTCGATTGGGCGGCCCGGTTCAAAGTCAACATGATCGGCTTCGAGCTGGAGGACAAGTTCGAATACCCGTCGCACCCGGTGATCGGCGCGCCGGGCGCGTTCACCGCCGCCGAGCTTCAGCAGATTGTGAACTACGGGCTGGAGCGGTACATCCAGGTGGTCCCTGTGATTCAGGCGCCGGCTCACATGGCTTACGTGCTGAAGCATCCCGAATTCGCCGAACTGCGCGCCGACGGAAACAACTACCACTCCAACTGGTGCGACCCGCGCACGTACGAACTGATCTTTTCGATGTACGACGACGTGATCAAAGCGACCCAGGGCGTCAACTTCCTATTCGTCTCGACGGATGAGGTGTATTACGCGGGGATCGATCCGCGGTGCCCGAAGCCTTACAACGAGGAGAACCGCAGCCTGGCGTGGGTGGAGTTCGTCCAACGGGCGCACGCACACCTGAAGAAGCAAGGGCGCAGGATGCTGATCTGGGCCGAGTACCCGCTGCTGGCCGAGCACGTCAAGCTGCTGCCGGCGGACATCATCGACGGCGTGATCGGCGAGGAGGAATACCTGGAGCCGGAGAACAAGCTCGGCATGCGGCAGCTTGCTTACACCTACGTGCAGGGCGCCGAGTTCCTGTTTCCCAATCTGCTGCCTATTGAAAGTGAGAAGGGACTCACACGGGGGCACCTGGACTCTGTTTACGAGAGGATCGGATTCGGCCGGCACTGGCGGGGCAAGCCGATCGGCGTCTTCGGCGCAGCCTGGGACGATTCCGGCCTGCACAACGAGACGTTCTGGCTCGGCTGGTCGGCCGTGGCGCAGTACGGCTGGAATCCGCGCGCTGCGCCACTGGACCAGCACGTCGAGGAGTTCATGAGCTTCTACTATGGCCCGCGGGTCACCGGGATGACAGAGATCTACCGGCAGATGCAGCGGCAGGCGCGCGCGTGGGAACGCACGTGGGACCGCGTGGTTTCGAGGGTGCGCGGGCCGGGTTATGGAAACTCTTACGGCAAGGGCATCGGGACCACCCGGAGGGATCTGGCGCTTCCGGCGCCACCGCTGCCGAAGATGCCTGCGCTCGCGGTCGAGCCCGTGATCCGCGAGAAGTACGCCACCTACCTTGCCGAGGCGCGCGCCCGGATGCTGGAAAACGAACAGCTCATCGAGGCCCTCCAGGCGAACTTCCGGCGCGCTGACAGGAACCGGTACAACCTGGAAGTCTTTCTCGCGCTGGCCAAGTTCATGGGCCATCACTGGCGCCTGCTCACGGACATGCTGGAGGCGGAACAGAGCCTGTTGAACGCTGCCGAGAGCGCGGGAAAAAACAAACCGGAGGAGGCAGTCGGCCACCTCGTAGCCGCCCACAACCGGATTGAGCGGACGCGCAAGGCAGGAGAGGAAGCCTTCGCCGCGTTGACGGCTGTCTACGAGAAGAGCCGCTATCCGAAGGGCCGGACGGTCGGCGGCAGGAAGTTCTATCACGTGCTTGACGACACCAAGGACCACTGGGCGGACCGCACGCCGGATGCAAGCTTCATGATGATCCCCGAGCGGAGCATCGGCCTCGATCGGTGGGCGAAGGATCTTGCGCGGATGGTCCAGGAGTACGCCAGGACGAATAACGTACCGGTGAAAGGCCTGGGCGAAGCGCGCCTGGAGGAGTGAGCCGAAGGGCCGGCGCCGTCCCACCATCCCCGTGGAAGTGCTCTCGCCGCAGCGAAATCTCCAGTAGTAGTTTTCTGCTAATTGGTTGAAACTATTGAACTTCCGCTTGAAAAATCCCTCTTGCTCGATTATGCTGAAAGCCGGACGCGAAGTATCGGAGTTGGAGATTCAAAACCCTGGTTAGGGCTCGCACTCAGTTCTTCATTCGGGACGTAGAGATCGGCGGCGATGAATTCGTCGTCATCGCGGGACCGTGTGCCGTCGAATCCGAAGGCCAGCTTCTGGAGGCGGCCCGCGCGGTAGCCCAGGCGGGCGCGCGGATGCTCCGTGGCGGCGCTTTCAAGCCGCGGACTTCGCCGTACTCCTTCCAAGGCCTGGGAAAAGAAGGGCTCGAGTTGCTCGCGAAGGCTCGGCAGGCCACGGGCTTGCCGGTGGTCACAGAGGTGATGACTGACACGCAGGTGGATCTCGTGGCCAGATACGCCGACATGCTTCAGATCGGCTCGCGCAGCATGGAGAACCTGCCGCTTCTCAAGGCAGCAGCGCGCACCGGGCGGCCGCTGCTGCTGAAGCGAGGGATGGTGGCGACCATCGAGGAGATGGCCGAGGCAGCCGAGTTCCTGGCGGCGAACGGGGCCGAAGAGATCGTTCTCTGCGAGCGGGGGATCCGAACATTTGGGACGGCCACGCGCAACACGTGCGACATCGCGGCGGTGCCCCTGCTCAAGAAGCTGACCGGCTTACCCGTGATCCTCGACCCGAGCCACTCGAGCGGCCGGCGCGACCTGGTGCCGGCACTGTGCAAGGCAGCCATCGCCGTGGGCGCCGACGGGTTGATCGTCGAAGTGCATCCCGACCCCGCGGCCGCCTGGAGCGACGGCGACCAGTCGCTCAGCACCGCCGGCTTCCGGGAAATGATGGCCGAACTGGAGCCTCATCTCAGGGTTTGGAAGGAATCCCGTGGGGCTCTGGCGGCTACGCATGCGTGAGCGCGTCAAACGGTTCAGCGCGTTCCTTTCGGATGCGGGGCGCGGCGCCTCGCTTCTGGACGTAACCGACAAGGTGTGTGCCCGAATGGTCTTGCGGTCCGTCTCGCTTGCTGTTCTTGCGTTCGTGTGCGCCTCCCTTGAAGCGGGACCCGCGCCGGCAAGCCTCGGCCGGATTGCGCCGGGCTACGGCGGGGTGGTGTTCACGCAACTCAAGCCGCAAGCCACAGCCTATGATGGCGCGCGGCTCGTTCTTCTGGCGCCGGACGGGTCTCTGAAGGTGCTGGCGGAGGAATTGCACAGCGCAGCGGATCCGGAGGTTTCCTTCGACGGGAAGCGCATCCTGTTCTCGGGCAAGCCACAGGCGTCAGATTACTGGCAGATCTTTGAGATGCAGGCGGACGGTTCGGGCATCCGCCAGATTACCCGCGAGCCTGCCGATTGCCGCCACCCGATCTATCAGTCGCAGTTTTTCACTTTGGACGCTCCGGGCGTGTGGTACCAGACCGCATTTGTTCGCCGTGACGCCGATGGTTCTTCCGTTCTGTACTCATGCCGCCTGGACGGCTCGGAAGTCCGCCGGCTGACGTTCAATCCGTACGGCGACATGGATCCCCAACTGCTGCCCGACGGGCGGATCGTGTTTGCGGGCTGGCAGCGGGGTCGTCTTGAACCGGGTGACGAATCGCGGCTGGCGCTGTTCGGCGTCAATCTCGACGGGACGGACTACGCGGTCTTCTCCGCTGACGAGAGAGCACGGGCGAAGCGGATGCCCTGCATCACCACCGACCGGCAGGTGGTGTTCGTTGAACCGGCGAATCCCGGCTGGGACGGCGAAGGCACACTGGGCGCGGTAACCCTGCGGCGCAACCTGCATTCGTATCGAAAGGTGACTGCGGCGGTTCAGGGCTTGTTCCATTCCCCGTCGCCGCTGCCCGGCGGTGAGATCCTCGTTGCGCGCCGGGCCGGCAGCGCGGGCACGCACGGCATCTGGCGGTTCCATCCGGCGACAAAGCGGATGCTGCCGGTGTTTGACGACCCGAAGCGGCACGAGGTGCAGCCCAAGCTGCTGTACCCACGCGAAGAGCCTGACGGCCGATCCTCGGTGGTGGACGAGAAAGAACCCAACGGCAGGCTGTACTGCCTGAGCGTCTATACGACGGACTTGCCGAACCGGGAGTGGATGCCGCCGGGGACCGTCAAGCGCGTGCGCGTGATCGAAGGGATCCCACCGCGAATGGACTCCCGGCTGCTTGGCGAGGTGAACGTCGAGGAAGACGGCTCGTTCAACCTCCAGCTTCCGGCAAACACGCCGTTCCGTCTGCAAACCCTCGATGCCGACGGCCTCGCCCTGCGTACGAGCGCCTGGATCTGGGTGCGGAACAGGGAATCGCGCGGCTGTATCGGTTGTCATGAAGACGGCGAACTCTCGCCGGAGAACCGGCTGGCGAAAGCACTGCTGCGCCCGTCGATTCCGCTCACGCTGGCGCCCCTGCGCCGGCGCACGGTGGATTTCACCCGCGACGTGCAGCCGGTGCTGGCGAGGAAGTGCTCGAACCGGGCGTGCCATGGCGATGCGGCGCCGCTGAGGCTGGACGACCCAGCGACGCTGGCGAAGTATGTGCGTCCCGGCAAGGCGCGCCTGAGTCCGCTGGCATGGAGCCTGTTCGGCAGGAGCACGGCGAGACCATGGGACGGCGCCGCACCGCCGGTGAAGATCCACAAGATGCCGCCCGAGGGATCAACGCCGCTGACCGAACTGGAGCGGAGAACCATCCTCGAGTGGATCGACCTGGGCGCCCGGCTGCCGGCCGGCGGCATCCTTGCAGGCAACGAGCATCGGCCGCGTGGAGCGGCTGGAGGAAGTCAATGAAGCGGTGGAAAGCGCTGTGGCTCTTGGGAGCTTTGGCGGTCCTGGCCGCGACACAGGCGGAGCTGCCGGTGTTCACCGAGATCGGCAAAGAGGCGCGGATCGCGTTCCGGCACAGCTACGGCGATCACCACCTGGACAACATCGTGGAAGGGACCGGCGCGGGGGCCTGCT
>CAYZJD010000282.1:0-6385 GCA_964478455.1 uncultured Solibacteraceae bacterium
GTGCTCGCGCGAGCTGCCGCAGCCGAAGTTGTCCCCGGCGAGCAGGACCTGCGCGCCTTTCGCCCGCGGCTGGTTGAGGATGAACTCCGGCTTCGGCTTGCCTTCGGCGTCGTACCGCCAGTCGTTGAAGACCTGGTCGCCCAAGCCCTCTTTCGAGATTGTCTTCAGAAACCGCGCCGGAATGATCTGGTCCGTGTCGATATTGTCCACCGGCAGCGGAACCATGCGGCTCGAAAAGGCCGTGAACTTTTTCATAGCAGCGTCCTCGCGTCGGTCACCGCGCCGGCCACGGCGCTGGCCGCCGCCGTTAGGGGGCTCGCCAGAAACGTACGTCCGCCCGGCCCCTGGCGTCCCTCGAAATTCCGGTTGCTCGTCGACACGCTGTACTCTCCCGGCCTCAACTGGTCGCCGTTCATGGCGATGCACATCGAGCAGCCGGCTTCGCGCCACTCCGCTCCGGCCGCGCGGAAGATCTCGTCGAGGCCCTCCGACTCGGCCTGTTTCCGCACCTGCACCGACCCCGGCACCACCAGCACCCGCACTTTGGGGCTGACTTTTCTCCCCTTCAACACGGATGCCGCCGCCCGCAGGTCCGTGATCCGACCGTTTGTGCAGCTTCCGATGAACACGGCATCGATGGCGTGGCCGAGCAGCGGCTTGCCCGCTTCCAGATCCATGTACCGCAGCGCCTTCCGGAGCGATTCGCGCTCGATCGGGTCCGCCACCGTCGCCGGATCCGGCACCGCCGCCGCGACCGGCATTCCCATCCCCAGGCTGGTTCCGAACGTAATCATCGGCTCGAGCGCGCCGGCGTCGAGCGTCACCTGCTTGTCGTAGGTCGCGCCGTTGTCCGTGGGCAGTTGCTTCCACCGCGCCACCGCCGCGTCCCAGGCCGCGCCCTTGGGCGCGAACGGCCGCCCGCACATGTACTGGTAAGTCACATCGTCCGGCGCCACCAGGCCGGCCCGCGCGCCGCCCTCGATCGACATGTTGCACACCGTCATGCGCTCTTCCATCGAAAGCGTACGGATGGCAGCGCCGCAGTACTCGAACACGCTGCCGGTCCCGCCGCCGGTGCCGATCTTCGCGATCAGCGCGAGGATGATGTCCTTCGCAGCCACGCCTGGCCTGAGCGTTCCATTCACCTGCACCTGGTACGTCTTCGGCTTGCGCTGCAACAGGCACTGCGTCGCCAGCACGTTCTCGACTTCGCTCGTTCCGATGCCGAACGCCAGCGCGCCGAAGGCCCCGTGGGTCGCCGTGTGACTGTCCCCGCAGACCACCGTCATGCCCGGCTGCGTCAGCCCCAGCTCCGGGCCGATCACGTGAACGATCCCCTGCCGCTCGCTACCCAGGCTGTAGCACGGCACGCCGAATTCAGCGCAGTTCGTCTCGAGCTGGGCCACCTGCCTGGCCGATACCTGGTCGAGGATCGGCAGAGAGCGGTCGTGGGTCGGCACGTTGTGGTCCGCCGTCGCCAGTGTCAGATCCGGGCGGCGCACCTTCAGACCCCGCCGCCGCAGTCCGTCGAACGCTTGCGGGGAGGTCACCTCATGCACAAGGTGCAGATCGATGAAGACGAGCGCCGGCGCCCCCGCCTGCTCGGCCACCACGTGCGCGTCCCAAATCTTCTCGATGATCGTCCGCGGTTTCATATCGCCTCACACACGGCCTGTCCCACTTCATTCGTAGTTGCCGGCCTTCCCGCCGGCTTCAGATCGGCTGTCACTTTGCCGCTCGCCAGCACCGCCTCCACCGCGCGGTTCACCGCCGCCGCTTCTTGTTTCAAGCCGAAGCTGTACTCGAGCATTGCCGCCACCGAGCCGATCGCCCCCAGCGGATTGGCTCTGTTCTGGCCGGCGATGTCCGGGGCCGAGCCGTGCACCGGCTCGTACAGACCCACCCAGGCACCCGACGGCCTCCGTCCTCCTATGGAAGCCGACGGCAGCATTCCGATCGACCCCGCCAGCACGGCCCCTTCATCACTCAGAATATCGCCGAACATGTTCTCCGTCAGAACCACGTCGAACCGCCGCGGGTTCAGGATCAGTTGCATCGCGCAGTTGTCCACCAGCAGGTGATCCAGCGTCACGTCGGGATACTCCGTGCTCACCTCCGTCACGACCTTGCGCCAGAGCTGCGAGTTTTCGAGCACGTTCGATTTGTCCACGCTCGTCACCTTCCGCCGCCGCCCCCGGGCCAGCTCGAACGCCATCCGCGACACGCGCTCGATTTCCGCCCGCGTGTACGTCATCGTGTTCACCGCCCGGGTTTCGGCGCCGTCGCCCGAGATCCCGCGAGGCGTCCCGTAGTAAATGCCGCCGGTCAGCTCGCGAACGATGATCATGTCGGTGCCTTCCACGAGCTGGTTCTTCAGCGGCGAGGAGTCGAGCAGCGCCGCGTAGGCCCGCACCGGACGCAGGTTCGCAAACACCCCCAGCGCCTTGCGGATGCCGAGCAGCCCTTTTTCGGGACGCCGCTCCGGCGGAGCGTTGTCGAACTCCGGGAGCCCCACCGCGCCCATCAGCGTCGCATCCGCTTCGAGCGCCTTGGCGAGGGTGTCTTCCGGCAGGGGCGTGCCGGTCTTGTGGATGGCCACTCCCCCGAGCAGGCCTTCACTCAACTTGAGGTTGTGTTTGAACTTGAGGCAGACGTGTTCGAGCACTCGCACGGCTTCAGCCGTCACTTCCGGCCCGATGCCGTCCCCGGGCAGTATGAGGACATTCAGATTCATGATGTGACTTACCCTGGTTACAGGCTGCCCGGCGCCGCTCCGTCCGCCTGCCGCGAACGGCTCAGTCGCTCGCAGCCATTGCGTAGCGGTTCACTGAGTCGCGAACGATCGCTATGATCTCTTCGTCGAGCACGCCCTTCTTGCGGTCAGCGAAGGCCGTGAACCGCCGGTAGACCTCTTCCAGCTCTTCCTTTGTGAGGGGATAACCGAGGTGCTCGCATCGATCGCGCAGCGCATGCCGGCCGCTGTGCTTGCCGAGCACGAGGCGGCTCGCCGGCACCCCCACTTCCTGCGGGTACATGATCTCGTAGGTGGTTCGCTCCTTCAGGAAGCCGTCCTGGTGGATCCCCGCCTCGTGCGCGAAGGCGTTCCGCCCCACGATCGCCTTGTTCGGTTGCGGCCCGAAGGTGATCAGCTCGGTCAGCAACTCGCTCGCCGGGAACAACTGCTCGGTGACGATGCCCGTCTGATATGGCAGGATGTCGCTACGGACGCGCATCGCCATCACCACCTCTTCGAGCGAGCAGTTTCCGGCTCGTTCGCCGATGCCGTTCACCGTGCACTCGATCTGCCGTGCCCCGGCCTGCACCGCCGCCAGGGAGTTGGCCGCCGCCAGCCCGAGGTCGTCGTGGCAGTGGACGCTGACGATGACGTCCTCGCCGAGAGCTTGGGCGATGCGGCCGATCAGCAAGGCATACTCGCTCGGTATCGAGTAGCCGACCGTGTCCGGCAGGTTGACCGTTCCGGCGCCCGCGGCCGCCACCGCCCTGGAAATCGCTTCGAGATAATCGGCGTCGGTCCGGGTCGCGTCCTCGGCCGAAAACTCGACGTCATCGATGTGCTTCTTCGCCAGTTCCACCGCCGCCACCGCCTCATCCAGCACCTGTTCGCACGACTTCTTCAGCTTGTACTTCAGGTGGATCTCGCTGGTGGCTATGAACGTATGCAGACGAGGCCGTCTGGCCTTCTCAAGAGCGCGGACGGCGCGTTCTACGTCGAGCGTGCAGGCCCTGGCCAGCGCCGCTACCCGCATCTCCGGGAATTCCCGGCTGATGGTTTCAACCGCTTCGAAATCCCCGTCCGAGGCGATGGGGAAGCCGGCTTCGAGGATGTCGACGCCCAGCTCCACCAGTTTCTTCGCCATCTGGAGTTTCTCTTCGACCGTCATGCTGCATCCCGGCGACTGCTCGCCGTCCCGCAGCGTCGTGTCGAAGATGTAAACGCGATTGTTCATGTCCCGTCCGCGCTCTGAATTCCCCCCCTCCGCCGGCCTGTTCCTCCGCCGGAAGGGGCAACCTTCATTGTCCCCATCCCGGCCGGATTTGGCAAATTTATAATTCTTGACGCGAGGATAACCAATCGTGATAAAATAAGGAGATTTTATAGCCGAGCCAAGGACCATCAGCCCATGGAGTTCTACCCCCTGCAAGTCTTCCAAACCGTCGCTGCCCTGAAGAGCTTCTCCCGGGCGGCCGAGAAGCTGCTGCGGACGCAGCCCGCCGTCTCGCTCGCCGTGCAGCGCCTCGAGCAGCAGGTGGGCGAGAAGCTCATCGACCGCTCGGGCAAGGAGCTGCTTCTGACGGACGCCGGCCGGGTCGTGCTCGACTACGCCCGCCGCTTCGAGAACCTCCAGCGCGAGATGGAGACGGCGCTGGCCGAGTTGCGAGACAACGCGGCCGGCCGGCTGATCGTCGGCGCCAACGAGTCGACCACGCTTTACTTACTCAAGCACATTCAGAAGTACCGCCGCCTTTATCCGAAGGTCCGCGTCCAGGTGCGGCGCAGCCTGTCGAGTAAGATACCGCAGCAGTTGATCGACGGAGACTTAGAGTTGGGAGTCATTAGCTATGATCCCGGCGACGCCCGTCTCGTCTCCCGCGTCATTTATACCGACCACCTCGCTTTCGTTGTCTCTCCCTCGCACCGCTTCGCCGGGCGCGAATCGGTCCCCATCACCGAACTCGGCATGGAGACCTTCATCGCCCACAATGTTGTTTCGCCTTACCGGGAGGCCGTGCTACGCGAGTTCCAGCGCCACAAGGTGGCCCTCAATATGGACGTGGAGATGCCGACGGTGGAGACCATCCGCAAGCTCGTGCAGCGCAATGAGGGGGTCGCCTTCCTGCCGCGCATGTGCGTCGAGCAGGAACTCGAGCAGGGCACGCTGCGCGAGGTGAAGGTCAAGGAACTCCACGTCGACCGCAAGATCCGGCTGGTCTACCCGGCCAAGCGCGCCCTCAGCCACGCCGCCAGAGCCTTTCTGGAGCTGGTGAAGGAGTAGGGGAGGGAGCAGAGCAGACCGCCTGGAGAGTCGCGCCCCGCGCGCACCTTGCGTCGTGCGGGAGTGCCCTGGGCCTGCCTCGCCGGCAATTACAGCCCCTTGATCCGGGCCGACGGCGGGTCGAGCGGAGGCAGGTCGTTTTCCGGCCGGTCGAGGTAGAAATAGGCGCAACTCGACCAGTCGTCCCGGCGCTCGAAGAGCCCGTCGGTCCATTTCGGTTTTTCCAGCAGGCCGGGGCCGGCCTGGTAGACGGATTCGCCGGACAGGTAGATATCACCGAAGTTCTCCTTGCCGGCCCAGCCGATCTGCTGGATGGTCACCCGAATGTCCTTACGGAAATAGACCGGGTCCGGAACATGGAAACGGTAGAAGCAGTACCGCATGCGCTCGTGATCGGCCACGTGGCAGCCCTGGTACAAGTTCGCGTACTGCCCTTGTCCCCAGCCTGTGCCGATGTAGTCTTCGGTGCCGGTCCCGTTCAAGGTGGGTAGTTCCTTGTCGCCGTCGAGGTAGACCTTGACCTCGCCCTCGCCCCACCAGGATTTCCCGTAGAGCTTCTGGTCGGCGATCACCCCGACGTTCACGCCGAGGAAGCGCCCTTTGCCTGTGACGCGCGGCAGCAACTCGTAGTCTTTCTGGAGGCTTGTCGGGTTCTCGCGCCGCCAGTGCGCATGGAAGTAGAGGGCGTCGTCGCCTTGGCGATTCCCAACCGTGTAGTCCACGTCATAGAACAGCATCGGGAGGTCTTTCCCGCTCTCGTTGGTCACCACGATCTTCATGCCCGTTCGGAACGGCATGGGGACGTAGCAGACGAAGCTCCGCCCCTCGGGGCTCGCGAACAGCGCCGACTGGAAGGTGGCCGTTTGCCCCAGGCCGGTCCCGAAAAAGTCGCCCCAGGGGGCGCTGACGGCTGGTTTGGCTGCGCCGTCCCAGAACATCTCGATCTTGAGTCCCCGGAGCATGGCGGGCGTCCGGTCACTGATGGTGGCCCAGATACGGCGCACCAGACCGCTCGAACCCCAAACTTCGGCCATGGTGAGCGACTCGCCCGCCTTGAGCGGGACCATGGGACGGCCCTTACGGCCGGCGTTCACCTGGCCGCCCTTGCCTTTTTCAGCGGTGGGATTTTCCGGGCTGGCCCAGCGGGTCTCGACTCCGTCCGGCAGCGTGTAGAGGGGCTGCGCCCAAGCCGACGCCCATCCGAGGGCGAGGCAAATCAGGGTTTTGCTTCTGGCTCTTAGCATTGACGTTCCTCCGGTCCGATCCAGCGGCTTGCCGGCCTGACGCCGGACAGCCGCCGGCGGCCCAACAGTGTATCAAGCGCTCGTTCGCGCCGGGCGCAGGGGCGTGGGCGCCGCGAAGCTTGGAGG
>CAYZJD010000283.1:0-3269 GCA_964478455.1 uncultured Solibacteraceae bacterium
GCGCCCAGTCATCGGCCGGATGCTCGACCACGCGAACCTCGCGGCTCCCATCCACGGCAAGGACGTAGATGTCCCGCTGCAATGAGTCTTCGCTCGGCGGGAAATCGTAGGCGACATACTTCCCGTCGGGCGAGAGGCCCACATACCAACTGTCTCTCAACCAAGGGAACGTCTTCAGAATGCTCGCCGAACCGTCCACAACCGATACCAGCGCGAGCTGGTAGGTCTTGTCGCGTCCCATGAATCGCGCCAGGACGCGCTTGCCATCAGGTGACCACCCGGCGGCGCCCACGTACTCCAGCTTGTCGTTCCTGTAAAGTGTGCGATGCCCGGATCCGTCCAGCGCGCCTACGCGCAACTCAAAGATGGAGTCCTTGTTGAACCAGTCGTAGGCGATCTGCTTGCCGTCGGGCGAGAACCGGGAAAAGAGGGCGAATTGGGACGAATCCGTCCACGAGCCCTTGTTCGTCAGGCGGCGGTTTTCACCGGTCACGAGATTGCGGATGGCGAGGTCCCCGGTCTCCCAATCCACAAAAGAGAGGTAGCGGCCATCGGGAGACACGCCACCCAGGGTGTCCACGCCCGGTCCCGCCCACACCTGCCGCGCCGCCATCGTGGTGGTCGGCTTCCCCAAGCCCGCCAGCCGGGTCCGTGCCTCCGCGGCCGCCTCGCTCTGGTCGGCATACTCCCGCACGACCCGCTCGTAGGCCTGCCTGGCCTCGACATTCCCCAGCCGCTCATAGCAATGTCCCATCCGCACCAGCGCCTTCGCCGCCACCGAGCGGCTGCCGCCTTGGCTGGCGAGGATTCTCTTGTATTGTTGGATGGCCGCTTCCAGGTCGCCTTTCACCAGTTCGGTGTTCATCGCGGCCTGGAGGAGCACTTCCGCCTCTTTCTCGTTCTGGCTCGCGCCGAGCGAGCCAAGCAACAGCCCTGCCAGGACGGCTGCTGTCGCGATCCAGATCTGTAAGACCGTTCTCATGTTTCCTCCCAGCATGAGAGTGCGGTCCTCATTTCTGGCTGTAATCCGGCAACGGTCTGATTTGTGCACGATTTGGATCACTCTTCGAACCGGTAGCCGAGTCCCCGGACGCTGACGAGGCGCCGCGGCGCGTCCGGCTGTTGCTCGATCTTCCTGCGCAAGTTCATCATGTGGTTGTCCACGACCCGGTCCGTGGTGTGGGTGCCCGCTCCCCAGACCGCATCCAGCAACTGGTCGCGGCTGAGAAGGTGGCCGCGGCGGCGTATCAGCGTCGCCAGAAGTTTGAACTCGATCGGAGTCAGGTCCACGTGCTTGCCCGAGCGCCGCACCTCGCAGCGGTCGAAATCCACTTCAGTGTCATCGAAGCGGTACACGTCGGGCGCTTCGCTCGCCGTGCGGCGCAGCAGCGCCTTGATCCGGGCGCGCAATTCCAGCGGGCTGAAGGGCTTTGTCACGTAATCATCGGCTCCGAGTTCCAACCCCAGCACCTTCTCCGCCTCCTGGGTCTTTGCGGTGAGGATGAGGATGGGCGCCTTCAATCCGGCGCGACGCAGCTCGCGGCAAACGGCGAACCCGTCCTTTCGCGGCAGCATGATGTCGAGCACGATCAGGTCAAAGGCGCATTCCCGCGCCCGCCGGCAGGCGGTTTCGCCGTCCTTGGCTACTTCGACCGAATATCCCTCGAGCGACAGATCGTACTCGAGTCCGAGCGCGATGTTAGGATCGTCCTCCACGACGAGGATCTTCGTCACGCTTCCTCCGCCGGCAGGGACACCGTGAACGTGCTTCCTTTTCCAGGCTCGCTGTGGACAGTGATCTCGCCTCCGTGGGCGTGGACAATCTGGCGGGCCACCGCAAGGCCGATTCCTGTCCCCCGCACGTTCAGCGTCTTCGCCGCCGCTCCGCGAACAAATTTTTTGAAGATCTTGCGCTGCTCGGCACGGGCGATGCCCGCCCCGTGGTCGCGCACCGCGACCGATACTCGCTTCCCCGCTTGCTCAACATGGATCAGGACAGTCGAACCGTCCGGGGAGTACTTGACGGCGTTGTCCAACAGGTTCCACAGGACACAACCCAGCGCCTCGCGGTCCCCGCGGATCGTTGGGACGAAGCCGTTCGCGCTCACCTCGAAACGGTGTCCCTGAATATCCGCCTCCTGCCGGAACTCCCGAACTACCCGGTCAACCACGTCGGCCGGATCGAGCCCCTCGAAGCTGTACCTGGCTACGCCGGCGTCGATGCGGCCGAAGTTGAGCAACCCCTCCACCAGCCGCCGCAGGCGCTGCGTCTCTCGCGCCAGCACGTCGTAGAATCGCTGCCGGTCCTGATCGCCCGCCACCCGGCCTTTCGCCAGCAGCTCGGTGAACTGGCAAAGAGAAGTCAGCGGGGTGCGGAATTCGTGGGATACCGCCGATACGAAATCGGATTGCTGCCGGGCTACTTCGAGTTCCCGCGTCACCGCCCGGCCGATGAAGTAGCTGCCGGAGAGAACCAGCAGAATCATGAGGCCGAAGCCCGCTGTCAGAAGCCGGCGCCGGAAGACGAAGTCCGGGGGCGCATTTCCTTCGACCGTGAATACCTGGAGCGTCCAGGGCAATCGGGTCGCGGAGGCCAAACGCACCGAGGGGCGGCTGCCGCCTCGGACGTTTCCCAATACGGCGCGTCCCTCTCGATCGATGAGCGCAACCTGCGCGCCGTGACTGGCCGCCAAGGGTTCCAGGGCTCGCATCCACCGCTCTTCCAGAAAGCGGGGCCCGGCGACCAGTCCGGCCAGGCGGTCCCTGGAACTCCGCCAGATCAGCAGCACCGCACGGTTGTCGAGACGCAGGCTGCTTCGTCCCGCGGGAAGACCCTCGCCACGGCGGATCCGCTGCCACTCCTGCCACAACGCCTCCGCGCCGTCGGACAGCGCGAGGGTTTCCTCCCTGTTTGCTGCCGGATTCGGCAAGCCCGCCCAGCGCCTTGCTTCGGCTGTATAGAAGGTGTACGCGGCCCGGCTGATCCGCCAGCGGCCACCGTGAAGGTCCGCATCAAGCGCCGCGGCCGCGTTCTTCAAGCGTCCGTCTTCTTTGAGCGCTTCGAGAAGGGAACAACGCGCTTCTCGCGCGACCAGTTCCGCCGGCAGTCCATTCACGGGCGTGGAACCAAGCCGCCGCAGTTCCTCGTAGCTGTCCAGCGCCTCCCGCCAGCGGCCCTCTTTTCGATGGTTCCGGCCGAGTCGCACCAGGGCCGCAGCGCGGACCAGTGGGTCCGCGGCTCGGGCGAGCGGACCAAGAGCCGCTACCGC
>CAYZJD010000283.1:3279-6358 GCA_964478455.1 uncultured Solibacteraceae bacterium
CCGGCGGCGTACGTGGAAGCCTTCTGGGACAAGCTCGACGCTTCCAGGCTCGCCAGCACCTCTTCTACTGCCGACAGGTTCCTCTCGAGCGCGGCTGCCGCGAGGTCCGCGGCGAGTTCACGGCGCTCGTGAGCCTGTTGGTCCCGAAGCGCGCGGTCGTGCTGGAGCAGGCGCAAACTGAGCCAGCCGAGCGCAGCCGACAGCAGCAGCGTGATCGCCAGGAACATCACCAGCAGGTGACGCGGCGGCTGAAGCCACTCCCTTGGCGACATGGATGCGCCCATCCCGCGCCTCGATTATAGCTTCGGGCCATCCGGTCCGGATCGCGGTTTGGTCTGGATTTGGTCTGCCGCCGGCGGTCCAAGTGCATTTGCGACTTAGAAACCGCAGGTTTGCGCTAAGGTAATTAAGGTGATTGGCTGTGACTCCATACGGTGTTGCAGCGACAGAAGCGCCGGGTGGCAAGCAGCCGGCGAGCACAGCGGGAGGTGACGATGGGAACTGGGCTGGCCGGTTCGTTCGAACCCCACCTGCGGTCCTTGCTGCGGATTGTGGCGGGCTTCACATACTCTCTCCACGGTTTCCAGTAACTCCTTGGGCTGTTCGGCGGCTTGGACGGCAAGGGCGCCCAGGCTGAGTTGTTCTCCCTCATAGGAACTGCGGGTGTTCTTGAAGCCTTGGGAGGGCTGCTGATGCTGATCGGCCTCTTCACCAAGCCGGTGGCTTTCTTGCTCGCGGGGCAGATGGCAGTGGCGTACTTCCGGGTGCACGCCCCGCGCGGGTTTTGGCCGATTCTGAACGGCGGTGAGCTGGCTGCCCTCTACTGCTTCGTCTTCCTTTGGTTCTGTGCGGCCGGCGGCGGTCCGTGGAGCCTCGATCGGGTGTTTCGAAAGACGTCAGACTGAGCAGGCTTCCGGGTCCGCAACGTCGTCTTGATGCCGGTTGAAGCAGAATTGCGGCCACGATGGCTGCCAAGGACTCTTTTCTGAGGCCCTTTCAGAACAAAACCAACCGAACTTGTTTTGATCATTGGCCGCTATGTGATTGATGGCAGAGGAAATAAAGTTGTTGACGGAGAGGGGCGCGAGGGGTAGCATTGCCTTGGGTCCCAATGGGCCGGAAGGTTTGCCCGATTGGTGGTGAGCCCGGGGCCGAAGCGAGATCGGGCGAATCCGGCATTCGCAAGAGCGCTGGAGACGCAAGGTCCGCAAGGGTCTTAAGTTAACTGCTGGTCGAGGCGAACGCGAAGGTTTGTTGGGGCCCATTCTTGTTTCTGCGCGTCCGCGCGATCCCTGACAATTGCCTCTGACTGGGTTGTTCCGCAGGGCCGTACTATACTCGTCTCTATGAAAATCGGAGTTCTTGGCTTGGGGTTCATGGGCAGCACCCACCTGAAAGCCCTCAAGAGCATCCCTGGGGTGGAGGTAGCTGTCGTCGCGAGCGACGATGAACGCGCCTTGAGCGGCGATCTCAGCCACATCCAGGGCAATATCGGTGGGCCCGGCGAGCGCCTCGATTTCTCGAACGTGCGCCGCTACTGCGACTGGCAAGACGCGGTACGGGATCCGGGTATCGAGGCCGTCGACGTGTGCCTGCCAACGAAAGCGCATGCGCCGGCCACCATTGCCGCCCTCCAGGCGGGCAAGCACGTTCTGGTGGAAAAGCCCATGGCGCTGGACGGTGAATCGGCTGACGCAATGATCGCCGCGGCCAGAGCGAGCAACCGCATCCTCATGGTCGCGCAGGTACTGCGGTACGTGCCCGAGTACCGCGTCATGGCGGACCTGGTGAAGTCCGGGCGGCTCGGCCCGGTCCGTTCGGCGATTTTCCGGCGGCGCTGCTCGGCGCCCGCCTGGAGCATCTGGATGGGCAACAAAGAGATCAGCGGAGGCGGCGTGTTCGACCTGCTGATCCACGACGTGGATTTCTGCCAGCACCTGTTCGGTCTGCCCGAATCGGTTTCGGCTGCCGGCCACGAAGACATGGCCACCGGCATCGACTGGATCACCGCGGAGTTTCACTACCCGGAGATCGGCGCGGTGGTGGTCTCGGGCGGCTGGCACCATCCGAAATCCTTCCCGTTTTCGATGGAATACACGGTGGTCGCCGACGGCGGAACCATCGAATTCAGCTCGGCGGGGCATCCGCCGGCGCTCTATCGCGCCGACGGAGAAAAGGAAGCGCTGGCCATCCCCCAGGAGGACGGGTACCAGAAGGAAATCGAGTACTTCGTCGGCTGCGTTCGCGACGGGCGGCAGCCTGATTTCTGCCCGCCGGCGGAGTCGGCCAACGCGGTGAAGCTCACGCGGCTGATGGCGGAAGCTCGAACGAGAAAAGGAGAGAAGATCGCATGCAAGCTCTGAAGGAACTGGAAGTCGGCGTGATGTTCTGGGCGGGGCCAGACCCTGTGGAGACGATCCGTGGTGTCAAGGCTCTGGGTGTGCGCTGCGGCCAGATCGGTATTCCCGGCGACATGAAGCTGACCGGGGCCGCGCCTGCCTGGAAGTCGGCCCTTGAGGCCGAGGAGTTTACGCTGGTGACCGTCTTCGCCGCGTTCACAGGCGAGAACTACGCCGATGGGCCGACCGTCCAGCGCACGGTGGGCTTCATCCCGCCGGCGACGCGCGCCGAACGTGAAGCGCGAACGCTGGAGATCAGCGATTTCGCTGCCTCCCTCGGCGTGACGAGCATCGCGCTGCACGTCGGGTTCGTCCCCGAAGACACCAGCCACCCCGACTATGTCGCCGTGCGCGGCATGGTGCAGCGAATCTGCGATCGCGCCGCGCGGAACGGGCAGACCTTCGCGCTCGAAACGGGACAGGAGCCGGCTCCCGTCTTGCTTGCCTTCCTCAAAGACGTGAACCGGCCGAACGTCAAGATCAACTTCGACCCGGCGAACATGATCCTTTACGGCACGGGCGACCCGATCGAGGCGCTCGGCGTGCTCGGCCCGCACGTCGTTTCTGTTCACGCCAAGGACGGCGACTGGCCGCCAAAGGACGTGGCTGGCGCGCTCGGGACGGAACGCCCGCTCGGGCAGGGGTCCGTCGGTATGCCGCGCTTCATCGCCAAGCTGAAG
>CAYZJD010000284.1:0-6316 GCA_964478455.1 uncultured Solibacteraceae bacterium
CGTCAAGGCGTGACAGATTCGCCCGGCGGCGCTATGATCAGCACTGAAAGGGAAGCGCGATGACTATGCGGAAGACAGTTGAGGTGGTAGTGTGCGCTGTCGTGTTTTCTCTGGCCGTGGCGGCCACGGGTTGCGCGACGAAGAAGTACGTGCGGGAAACGCTCGCTCCCGTGCAGCAGAAAGTGGGCGATCTCGAAAAGAAGACGGCCGAGCAGGCCAGCTCGATTGACGAGCTGGAGAAGGGGGTGTCGCGGGCGGACGAGCGCGCGACATCGGCCGATAACCGCGCGGGAGCAGCGGCGCGGGAAGCGGCGCGGGCAAACGAGCAGGCGGCGATGGCGGGGAAGGCCGCGGAGAACGCGCGGGGCATGGCAGAAAAGGAGACAGGCCGTGCGACCGACGCGGAACGCGTGCTGGCGACCCGGATCGAGAACGCCGACAACTTCAAGCCGGTCTCGACGGAGAGCATCCTGTTCGGTTTCGGACGGAGCAATCTCAGCGAGGAGGCCCAGGCACAACTGGATGAGGCAGCCCGGAAGATCGCCGGGATGAAGCACTATCTCATCGAAGTGCAGGGCTTCACCGACAAGACGGGCTCGGCGGATTACAACCTGGAACTGAGCCGGAAGCGGGCAGCGTCGGTCGTGCGGCACCTGACGGTGCAGCACAAGATCCCGCTGCACCGGATCCACGTCATGGGATACGGCGCCGAGTCGCCGGCGGCGGACAACAAGACGCGGGACGGGCGGAAGCAGAACCGGCGCGTCGAAGTGCGGGTGTACGCGGCGGAGATGGGGGCGTCGTAACTGCCGCGGCCGGCTGACCCCGGTCGACCGTGAGGAAGACATCTTCAGGGGACCGAACGGCGGACACCTCCGCCACAACGCTCAGGTCGCCATCGGAGGCGGCGTCCGGAACACGAACTGCGATCTGGTAGAGGGCGGCGTAGCCGGGCGATAGCGCCCCGCCGATGTACTCGGCGGTGTGGCCGCCGATGCGCACGGCGGGGTCGGCGACGACAACTGGAGCACCCTCTACGTTCTCACCCGCCGGGACGGGGGGATTCGCGGGTCCGAAGCCCGTGCCCCAGAGGATGACGATCTCACCGGGCTTGGCCGGCGCGGTGGAGAGATCCGGAAAGAGTCTTGGGGGACCCACGAGGCTGAAATCGGTCCGCGTGGCCACGGCGTACTTGCCCGCCCAGAGAAAGAAAGCCGGATCGAACATTCGCGCTTCCGCAACGGCCGCGTCGCTCCTCAGACCGTTGTTGAGCACCTCGACCAACACCGGTCCAAGACCGGTGTCAGGGGCCTGCGCGTTGATCTGTTCCGGGCTGATGTAGGCGACGTAGGCGGGCCTGGCGTCGAAGGTGACCTCGACGCCGTCGAGCTTGGTTGGCAGCTTGCCGTTGACGATCTCCTCGGCGCGCCAGGCGCGGGTGGTCGGGGCGAGGTTCGTGCCGAGAATCGTCACCCACGAGCCGGGCGCGAAACCCGGGCGGAAGCTGGCTCCATTCACAACGCCGCCGGCGGCGATGACCGGTTTGGCGGCCCGCTTGTACACCCGAACGTACTCAGCCTGCATGAACTGCGGGAACACGGTGGTCTGGTCGGGGTAGCCGGGCCAGTTGCCGCCCACGGCCACGTTCAACAACATGTGGAACGGATGATCGAAGACCCAGCGCGCGCCGGCGGGCAGGTCCGCGGGGGTTGTCGTCTTGTACAGGTGATCATCGACGTACCAGCGGATCGCGTCCGGCTCCCATTCGATGGCGTAGAGATGAAAATCGTCGGCAAACCTGCGGCCGGAGGGCAAGGAGTAAGCCGCGCCGATGCCGCTGGCACCCGAGTAACCCGGACCGTGGATCGTGCCGTGAACGGTGGACGGTTCGCGGCCGATGTTCTCCATGATGTCGATCTCGCCGCAAGCGGGCCAGCCGGCGCTGCCGATGTCGTCGCCGAGCATCCAGAACGCCGGCCAGATGCCCTGGCTGTACGGGATCTTGAGGAGGGCTTCAAAACGGCCATAGGTTTGGGAGAACTTGCCGCGGGTCAAGATGCGCGCGGAAGTGTACCTGCGGAACACGCCGTCGGCGCCGGTGTAGTCCTCGTTGACGGCCTTGATGACCAGCTTGCCGTTTTCGAGGTAGACGTTCTGCGGGCGGCTCGTGTAGTACTGGGACTCGTTGTTGCCCCAGCCGTGGCCGCCGATATCACAAGTCCATTTCGTGCTGTCGAGGCTCGCGCCGTCGAATTCGTCGCTCCAGGTGAGCGTCCAGCCGGGCGGGGCGGCCGGCGATGCCGCGCCGGCGAGCGCGAGCGCTAAGAAGAGTCGCACCATGCCCGCATCCTAGCACGCGGACTCAGGAGCGAACCTCCTCGGTGGAGCGGGCCGCCAGGACTGCAATGTCGGCGGTCGCGCCGGCAAAAGGACTTTCCGCCGGCAGGACTTCCGGCGTGGCGCGCAAGACTGCGCACTCCACATCGAAGATAGAGTCTTGCGCTACTTCTTCGCCGGGGCCGGTTCGGGTTTGGCCGGAGCCGCGGGGGCCGCAGCCGGCGCGCCGGCGGTGTTCTTGTCGTAGAGGCCGATAATGTCCTGGGTGATATCGATCGCGTTGGCGGCGTACAGCACCGGCGTCTGCGGCGAGCTGATGTCGAGGATCAGCGCGAAGCCGTTATCACGGGAGTACTTGTCGATGACGACCATCATTTTCTGGCCGAGTTCCTGGAGGATCTTGTTCTGGTCCTGCTCGAGGTCGGCCTGGGCGTCTTCGGCGTCGCGGTTCAGCGCCTTCGTCTTCTGATCGATCTGCCTCATGTAGGACTGCTTCATTTCCTCGCTCATCGTGTTGCTGCCGCGGCTCAGTTGCTCGCGCAAGCCCGCGATCTCGGTCTGCCTGCCCTCGATCGCCTTCCGCCTCGGCTCATAGCGGGCCTGGAGGTCGGCGGCGGCTTTCTGGCCGTCGCGCGTGCCGAGGATCGCGTTCTGAACGTGAATGACGCCGACCTTGGTCTGGGGCGGGTTGGTCTGCGCGCCGGCCATGCAGGCGACGAACGCAAGGGATGGAAGAAGGATCAGTTTGTGGGACACTCTGACAGCTCCTGATGAAGTGTACGGTTGCATCATAGCAAGCCTGGGATGCATCTAGAAGGTTCTGCCAATGGTGAAGCGGAACGTCCGGCGCTGCTCGTACAACGGATAGGGACGGCCGATCAGCGCCAGCGCGTTGAGGAACGTCGCCTGGTTTGGGAAGAAGGAGCGGTCGGCCACGATGGGCGGTTGCAGGAATTCACGCACCAGGGTTGGGTTGTAGGCCCAATAGAGACGGAAAGGAGCATTCACCACCGGCATCAGCACCTGGATTTCGATCCCGGTCGAGGTTCGCAAGGCCTGAGTGCCGGGAGCGATGCGCGCCCGGTTCTCGAAGCCGGCCTGAGGAAAGCGGCCGTTCAACTCCGAGATGCGGCCGGGATTCATGGTGAGCTGCGCCGGCCGGCTGATCTTGTTCATGCCCGCGTCGAAGAAACCCGCCAGCGTCACCGGCCCCACGATCGGAATCCGGTATTCGAAATTGCCGATGAGCTGCGTGTCGCCGCCTGGGTAAATCATGCGGTAAATGGGGATCGTCTGGGTAACCGGGACGAAAGTGTCTTTGCCGTCAACGATGATCTTCTGCGTGCGCGCCGAGCCGTCATCGTTGTACACCTGGACCACGCCCTCGCTCGGAACGTAGGCCCACGGCCCCACCGACCAGATATCGAAGCCGCGGATGTCCTGCTCGCCGCCCATGTAAAACCGGCTGAACGGCGGCGCCAGCTTCCCGCCGTAGCCGCTGAGGAAGCTGCCCATCGCGCGCATGCCGATCACGTGCGATTTCCAGATGCCCCGGCGAAAATACGTGGTGCTGATCACCGGCCGGACCATGTTCACGTTGCCGCCGAGGACACTGCCGGCGAATTCGGTGCCGATGTAGAGGCTCCTTCCTTGCGTCGGCGTGATGGGGTGGTTCACCGTGTTGTAGGAATAGGCGGGAGTGATGCGGCTGGTCCGGATGCCGGTAAGGGAATTGGGGCCGCCCAGTCCCTGAAAGTTAAGGTACTGGAAATACTGCTCCGCCGAGGTGGTAAGCGTCGTGATGTTGGAGATGTCGTAGCCGTAGGAGAGGCTCAAGCGCGCGAAGGTTCGCTTCAGCGGATAACTTGTGAACACCGTGAAACCGCGCCCGTTGGAGACGTAGTTCAGCAGGTTGTCCCTGCCAAGCGCATCGAAAATCGGCAGCAGGTTGCGGCCGCTCAGCAGCGAGACCTCGCGCCCCTGGTCGAAGTTGAACCGCTGGAAATAGACGGTGAAGCCGACCTGCATCGGCCGGTCGAGGAAGTAAGGCTCGGTGAAGCCGAAGGTCGCGGCGCGGATGCGGTCGCCGAGCTGGGCGTCGAGGCTCAACGTTTCGCCGAGACCGAGGAAGTTGTTGGTGGCGTAATTGAAGCCGACAAAGCTGCCGGCAATGCCGGAGACGCCTCCTTGCAGGCCGACCGAATTCTTTCCGCGCTCTTTCACCTTGAGGGTGATATCGACGGTGTTGGTTCTCGTATCGCGCTTGATGTCGGCCGCCTCGTTCTCTTTGAGCACTTCGAAGTAGCCGAGCTGGTTCAGCCGCAGGATGCTCAGCTCCCACAGCCGGGTGCTGAACATGTCCCCTTCGTCGATGAGCAGCTCGCGCCGGATCACCTTGTCGCGGGTGGTGGTGTTGCCGGAAAAGTCGATCCGGCGGACGAAGAACTGCTTGCCCTCATCGACGTTCATGATGAGGTTCAGCCGGTCGGAGTTCGGCAGGATCTCGAAGTCGGGTTCGGGGACGAAGTCGATGTAGCCGAACTGGCCGTAGAGCTTCCGCAGGTCCTCCATCCCCTTTCGCAACTTGGCAGTGGAGAAGACATCGCCCTGCTTCATCTGGAAGATCTCCCGCTCGATGAAGTCCTGGGTGCGGAAGAGCTTCATGCCGATGAAATTGATCTTGTTCAGCCGGTACAGCTTGCCCTCTTCCAGCGCAACCGTGATGTCGGCCCGCTTGCCGGGCCGGCTCAGGAAGAAGGGCGGCACGCGGAACTTGCCGCCTCCGACGTCGCGGATGACGACGTCGTGCTCGAGCACGCGGGCGGTGAAGTAGCCCCGCTCCTGGTAGTGGTTGCGAATGCGGTCCTTATCCTCTTCGAGCTTGGTTGAGTCGAAGGACTTGGCGAAGATGCTTTCGAAGAGGATCGATTTCGGGATGCCGATGGGGCGCAGGTTCTTCATCGCCCGCCGCACGGCCCGGTCGCCGAAGACTTTGTTGCCGTCGATCTTGAGCTTGCCGACCTTGACTTTGGGCCCTTCCTTGACCACAAAGGTCACCTCGAGCGAGGAAGGCGGGATCCGCCGGATCTGCGGCTCCACCTGGGCGAACTGGCGCCCGCGCTCAGCCAGGTACTCCTGGAGCACGACTTTGGCCCGCTGCACCTTATTGGGATCGTACTGGCTCTCGACGGTCAGACCGACGCGCCGCTCCTTAAAGCGGTCCAGAATCTCGGAGGTGGTGATCGACTTCAGCCCTTCGTACTTGATCGAACGAACGATCTGCCGCTCGACGACAACGAACCGGACGATCTGCCCCTTGCGGCCGGGTTCGATCTCCAGCCGGATGTCATCAAAGCGGCCGGTATTCCACAGCGCCATGAAATCGCGGTGCAGCGCTTCCTGATCGACTTTGTCGCCCTTCTTGGAGAAGATCAGCGCCCGCAGCGTGTCCTGGGGGACGCGCCGCGTGCCGCGGAACTCGATGGCTTCGATGACGTTCTCCACGGCCGCCGGCGGGGCCGGCTCGGCGGCGGCCGGCGGCGCTTCGAAGGCAGGCTTGGCGGGCTCGGGCTTCGGCTGCTGAGGTTCGGGCCTGGCTGGTTGTTCCTCGGCGGTCGGGACGGCCTCGAACGGGCTTTGGGGTTTGGGAGGCGCCGGCTTGGCGGGCGCGGGCGGTGGCGTCTTGGGCGGCGGACTCTCCTGCGCAGCCAGAGAAACAGGGGCCAAGGACCACAGGAAGGCAAAGAGAGTGGCCAGGCGGCGGAGCCTGTCAGGCATTATCAGTCCAGGTTCCTTTCCACTCTACGTCCACGCGACACACGGGAGGAACACCCGCGTCGCTTGAAGGACGCACACAGACGCTGTTTCGTTTCACGAGGCCGGCTAGCAAAATCAAGAGGTTGCTTGCGAAAGTCCTATTCTACCCTGAAGCACGGCCAGACAACAAACCGGCCGGGCCTCGGTGGAGCGGGTCGCCAGG
>CAYZJD010000285.1:0-3797 GCA_964478455.1 uncultured Solibacteraceae bacterium
TGGCTTGCGCTCCTTGCGAGTGGCAGCGTTGCCTGTCACCGGTTTTGACTTCGACAGTGACCGATTAGCCGGGCGGCCTTATAATACCCAGAAATCCCGGTTGCGTTCCGCGCGTCGATGAGAATAGGAGAGGGATGCTCATGGACATCCTCGGTGAACGGAAGTACGTGGAAATCCCTGGCGACAGGACGCACGAACTGCCCCCCTTGCTGTTAAGGTCCAAACCTGAGGCCAGGCGCCTGGACAAAGTGCTGGACATGGCTGCCGGCGTGGTCGAATCCGAGCAGATGGTCCCGGGCGTCCCGGCGGACGACTGGCTGCCTGAGGGAGAAGCCCATCGCCGGAAGATGGACCTCGCCCTCAACCTCGTGGAGCAGTATCTGGGCCTCCTCGCCCACTGGCGGTGGGGCGACTCGGTGCTGGAGTGGATCCGCCAGTGTGAGATCACCTTCGAAAGCCGCCCCGAGCTGCGCACGCTGCTCCGCCCCGACCTGTGGCCGCACGCCGGCCGCAGCAGCCTGGTCGAGCTGCTGGCGGATAAGAAAGTGACCACAGAAGTCACCCTGGAGAAGGCCGTCGGCCTCCGGCTCACCTTCCGCCAGCCGCCGCCGCTGGCCTGCTTCTCCGACCAGTTCCTCTTCTACCTGAACGCCACGGTCGCCTCGACTGCCTACCGAAAGTGGGCGGCGCTGACCCCCGCGCCGGTCTCCTCGCTCCCGCCCGAGCGCTTCCGTTTCGACGTGGTCGAGATGGGCATGTAGACAATACAGAACCATACATCCCATTACTTACAGTAAGTACCGTTACCAAAAAAAAGGAAAAATTCTTGCCATTGGCGCAGACTTGTGTATAATTGTCTCCAAGAGGGGCAGCGGAGGCTTGGACGGTCTATGGTCTCAACACCTCGCACAAGCTGAAGAAAAGGAGTGTTCACATGAGGATTAGACTGTATCAGTTGGGGATCGTATCCCTGTCGGTCGTGGCTTTGCTGCTGTTCACCAACTGCCCTGGCCAAACCGGCACCGCCCTCGCGGGCAAAGTGACAGGGGGCGGAACCGTAGCTACGGATGGAGGCAAGGCGAACTTCGCTTTTGTTGCGTCAAGTTGTGACGGCCTTGAAAACGTCATGGGCCGCTTCAACTTCAATGACAAGTCCGCCACACAGTACGACGGAGGCGTGATGATGAAGGGCGCCGTCGAGCAGGTGGGCCTGTGCGATCCAGAGGGTCCAGCTTGCAGTGTAACGGATATCCCTGGCGAAACTTGCCCTGCGGGCTCGTACATGATTCAGGTGATGTACAGGAACAAGAACCCAAAGCTCAAGGACGAGCCGGATCAGACGGGTGACGTCGTGCTCTGCGTCGAAGATACGGGTGAGGGAACAGAGCCCCACGGACGACTGGTGAAGATGATCGTTGGTGATGGTCCCTACGACGGTTACGAGTTAGAGGATAAGACCGTCCAGGGCAACATCCAGGCCCACGCCTGCCCGGTAGAGTAACCGCCACGGCCCGCCGCCCGCCGGCGGACACGCGCTTCTCTGTTGCACAGTGCCGGCGCCCGCGCGACGACGCTTACGTCCTCCGCCGGGCGCCGGCCGCCAGCACGGCTAGACCCGCTGCCAGGGCCGCCGCTGACCCATACTGGTCCACGGTCCAACCCAGGTAGCGTACGGGGTCTTGGTGTAAGCGGTCGAGCGCCAGGCGGAAGACCCCGTAAACAGAGAGAAACAGTCCAAGATAGAAGCCGGCAGGCCGGGCGCGCCCGTCTAGGACGGCCAGGAGCCCGATGTATCCAAGGGTGAAGAGCACCTCGATCAGCCCCAGGTCATACCGCGTGCCGTCAGGGTAGCGGACGCCCAGCCAGCTCCCCGTCCGGATGCCCGGATGATCGTGCATCAGCGCACACCCGAGCCGGCCGAAAACCCATGCCCGCGGGAACACGAACGCCAGCGCATCCAGGTAGCGCTGCACTGCCGCCCACCCGAGCCCGCATCGCCGCAGGTAGAGGCAGCCGCCCGCCAGGCCGGCGAGCAGTCCCCCGAAGGAAGCAATGCCCCCCGCCTTGCGGAACAGATCCCCCGGAGCAGTCCGTAGCGTCTCCACAAAGTCCGAGACGTACAAGGGCCGCAATGCCATCGCCCCGGCGAAGCCGGCCAGCAGCATCCAAAAAACCATGCCCGGAACGCGCGCGGCGTCTTCCCCAACTTGCCGTACGCGCCGCCGCAGCCAGAAGTAACCGGCGACCATGCCGGCCGCGATGAGCAGGCCGAACGGCTTGACCGTGAAAGGACCGATCGGTATGGGCGGAAGTTCAAAAAACGGAATCAAGATGCAGAGTTTACCTCAGACGAACGCGCACTTCATGCGTACCGCCCTCGTCGGCTTCTGCTACGGCGGATACCTTGCGGTGATGTCGGCGCTGGCGCTGGCCTCCCGGCGTCCGCGACGCTCGGGTGGCTGAAGGATCCACGGCAAGCTGGGAAGCTTACCCCACCGCACTACGACGCCGCGGACTCCTTGGCAACCTCTGTAATCACGCTGCGCATGAACTTGGCCGCGAGGCGGGCGTTCTTATCGGCGAATTCGAGGCCGACCGTCTTGCCATCCACGACCGGGAGGGGATGGCAAAGCTCGTAGCCGATGTAACCGGAGTAGCCGATTTCGGTCATGCCGCGGGCGAAAGCCTTGTAGAAACCATGGCCCTTGACGGAGCCGTCCGGGGCTTCGTCGAACTCGCCGCCGAAGTGCGAGAGGACCTGGAGCGGGCCGACGGCGAGGGCGGCCTTGCGGACGGAGGCATCGTCCTTAAGCTTGAGCAGCGGAGCGTCAAGGCAAACCTTAAGGTGAGGGGAATCGACCTCGCGGACCATGCGCAGCACGTCGGGATAGTCGTTGATGACCGGGGAGTGATTCTGGAGAGCAAGAGTGACACCGTGGTCACCGGCCCAGCGAGCGGCTTCGATCATGCCCTGGCGGCACCAATCCCAGATCTGCTTCTGGGAGAAGGGTGCATGGGTCGTGTTCCATAGCGGCCGCGAGAAGCCGTAGCTGCCCCCGCCCTTGGGCAGAGGGACCGTGGTGACCCCGGGCCAGGCGAGAAAAACCCGCAGCACTTTGGCCCCGAGGTCGGCGGTCATCTTGATCAGCTCGCGCATGTAGACAAGCTGGGCCTCGCGGTGCTCGGGAATGGGGCTGCTGAAGTCGTTGTTGCCTGACACGGCGTAGATGGGAACGCCTTCGCCCGTAGCCCGCTTCTGGAGTTCGCGGCAGCGCTCCGGTGGCATGTCGAGCGGATTGCCGTGCGGGCGCTTGCCGTCGAGTTCGATGCCCTCGTAGCCGTACTCCTTGGCGCGCCCGATGATCTGCTCGTGCGAGAGGGCGTCGCCGCGGTACCAGAGACCGAGGTAGGTGATGGTATAGAGACCGACCTTCATTTGCGGCCTCGGGGCCTGGGCTGCCGTGGCCTGGCTCGAGAGGAACGGGGCGGCAAAGCCCGCGCCAAGAACGGAACGGCGGGTGACAGAGCTGCTCATCGTTGCGGAACCTCCTTTCGGCGATTGTAGCCCGAAACCGGTGACAGGCTACGCAATCCCCGCGCGAAATTCGCTCGGGGCAGCGTCTCCGGCCTCCGGCTTGCCGCTACAGCTTCCAGGGTCCGCGCACCGGCGGATTAAACAACTCGTTTGCCGGGTCAAGTCGGGCCGGCTCCCAGCGAAGCTGCTCGCCGGTGCGCAGCGCCACGTTGCCGAGCACCAGGGCCTCGGTGACCGGGCCGGAAAAAGCGAAATTGGCCCC
>CAYZJD010000285.1:3807-6244 GCA_964478455.1 uncultured Solibacteraceae bacterium
CTTCCGCGATCGCCCGGCTTGCCGCCCTTGCAGGCGTCGAGCCATTCGCGATAATTGCCGGGCGATCGCGGAAGCGACTTCGGCGGCTGCCGGTAAGCCTTCATCTTCGCCTCGGGGATGAGCCGCGGATTCTCGCCGGTGAACCCGCACAGGATGGTCCCCTTGTCTCCGACGAACATCAGGCCCTCGTTGCCCTCGCTCATGTTGCGGCCGTCCTCCAGTTCCTCCGGGCGGGGAGGCTTAAGACCGCCGTCGTACCAGGTCAACGTGACGGGAGGCATGCCGTCGCGGGCAGGGAAGCTGTAATGAACAATGGACGCCTTCGGGAAGGTCTCCTTATACGTTTCCGTCGAGCTGGCCTCGACGCTCGCCGGCGCGGTCAGTTTCAGCACGCGGAAGATCGTGTCGAAACTGTAGCAGCCCATGTCGCCGAGCGCGCCGCAGCCGAAGTCGTACCAGCCGCGCCACACGAACGGATGATAAGCGTGGTGGTGAGGGCGCATCGGCGCGGGACCGAGCCACAGGTCCCAATCAAGGCCTTTGGGCACCGGCTCTTCCGCGGCGGGGCGATCGATTGCCTGCGGCCAGAACGGCCTGCTCGACCAGTTCACGACACGCCGCACCGGCCCGATCGCGCCGTCCCAGATCCACTCGCTGAGGAGCCGTGTTTCTTCCGAGGCCTGGTTCCCGACCGCAAGCTGCGTGGCCACTCCAGTCTCGCGGGCGACCTCGGCGATGCGGCGCGCCTCGTAAACGGTGCGGGTGAGGGGTTTCTGGCAGAAAACGTGTTTTCGCTTCCGCATCGCGGCGATCGAGATGAGGGCGTGCCAGTGGTCGGTGGTGCCGACGACCACGGCATCGACGCCCGTTTCCTTCTCGAGCAGGTCCCGGGAATCGTTGTAAGCGGTGCAACCGCTGTAAGCCCCGGAGGGCTTGTGGGCGCCGTAGTACGCGTTGACGATCTGGCGGGCGGGCTCGCGGCCGGCGGTTCCGCCAGTGACCTTCATGCTGCGGGTGAGTTCGATAGGCTGGGCCTGGCCCTTCAGGTGCTCGCCCCAGTTTTCGTAACCCGGGCCGAGCGCGCGCCGGCTGATGCGGAGGAACTCGCCGGCGCCCCATTCGGGATAGTCGCTCGATTGCTCGTTGGGGTCGCAGACGGAGACAATCTGCACGTCAGGCTGCTGGATGAAATCCAGCATCACGCGGAGCCCTTGCGAGCCTACGCCGATGCAGGCGATGTTGATGCGGTTGCTGGGTGCCGTGTAGCCCGCGCCTCCAAGGACGCGGCGCGGCACGATGGTGAAGAGCGAAGCGGCCCCGACGAAGGAGCGGCGCGAGAAAAGTGCGTTGGTGGTCATCGTTGTGGAACGATTGTAGCTCGTGGTAGTGGCCTGTGGTAACCGTCGGGTGGACTGGAGGAAACAGATGAAGCTGATGATATGGCTGGCGGCGGTGACGGCCGTCTTCGGGCAGGGGATTACGTTCGAGGGCAGTCGCGGGCCGGGGGAGGGGAAGCACATCGTGCTCGTCAGCGGAGACGAGGAGTACCGGTCGGAGGAGGCGCTGCCGCAGCTTGCGAAGATCCTGGCCCGGCGTCACGGGTTCCGATGCACCGTGCTGTTTGCCATCGATCCGGCAGACGGCACGATCAACCCGAACCGGCGCGACAACATCCCGGGTCTCGAAGCGCTGGACAAAGCCGACTTGATGGTGCTGTTCACCCGCTTCCGCGACCTGCCGGACGAGCAGATGAAGCACATCGTCGACTACGTCGAGTCGGGGCGCCCGGTGATCGGGATGCGGACGGCGACGCACGCCTTTGACCCCTCCCCGGGCAGGAAGTACCAGCGCTACGGCTGGAAGAGCAAGGAGTGGGACGGCGGCTTCGGCCGGCAGGTGCTGGGGGAGACGTGGATCGATCATCACGGCCTTCACGGCAAGCAAAGCACGCGCGGAGTGCTAGCGACGGGAGAGGAGAAGCATCCGATTCTGCGCGGGATCCGGGACGGGGACATCTGGGGGCCGACGGATGTCTACGCGGTGCGGCTGCCGCTGTTGGGAGACAGCCGGCCGCTGGTGCTCGGGCAGGTGCTCGAGGGCATGGCGCCGGCGGATGCGCCCGCGCCCGGAAAGCAGAACGATCCGATGATGCCGGTGGCGTGGGTAAAGACGTACACGACCGCGCGCGCCAACAAAGCGCGGGTGTTTACGACGACGATGGGCGCCTCCCAGGACTTACTAAGTGAAGGCTTGCGGAGATTGCTGGTAAACGCATGTTACTGGGCCATGGGGCTCGAAGACAAAATCCCGGCGCGCTCCAATGTGGATCTGGTGGGAGAGTACCAGCCGCTCCCGTTTGCCTTCGGCGGCTTCAGGAAGGGGGCGAAGCCGGAGGAGTTGCGGTAAGTGCTTGATTCACTGGCTGTGGAGCGCGCAG
>CAYZJD010000286.1:0-6230 GCA_964478455.1 uncultured Solibacteraceae bacterium
TGCACCACGGCGAACGTCGCCTTGCCCGTTTCCTTGTCGATGCGCAGCCGCTTCAGGTAGCCGACGAGCGCCTCGATCATCGACGATGACGGCGTGATCGGATACCACGTCACCACCGCGCACCCCGCGAAGACGCAGCCCAGCGCGCAGGCCGAATTGCCGTCGATGATGATCTTGCCCTGGGTGGCGTTCATGCGCTCCACGCGGAACGGATCGCTCTTGGCGAGGTTCTTCGCCGCGAAGTCGAAACCGGCCTGGGCCGCGTTCCAGTTCAGCTCGGCCGCTTTGGCTTTTCGCGGGCCGAACTGCTTCACCAGCGCCTTACGGACCTCCTCCATCTCGATGCCGAGCAACTGCGCCACCACGCCGTCATAGATCATGTTGCGGACAAGCTTCCGCAGCTTGGCCTCGGGGCAGACCGGCGCCACCAGCTTGTCGAACGGCACCGGGTAGAAGTGAAGATCGGGGCGCAGCTCGCTCAGCTTCAGCGGCTCGTCGTAGACCACGGCCGCGCCGCCCTCCAGGTTCATCACATCCTCGCGCGCCGTCTCCGGGTTCATCGCCACGAGAAAGTCGATCTCCTTCTTGCGTCCGATCCAGCCCTGTTTGCTGGTCCGGATGGTGAACCACGTCGGAAGGCCGGCGATGTTCGACGGAAAGAGATTCTTGCCCGAGACGGGGATCCCCATCTGGAAGATGGCACGCATCAACACCGTGTTCGCCGTCTGGCTCCCGGACCCGTTGACGGTGGCCACCTGGATGCTGAAATCGTTGACAATGCGGCGCTCGAGTTCTTTAGGGTGCGCTTGCGCGGGAGTGACCTCGATAGTGGACATAACCTGTTATCTGACTCCCAAGAGAGAATGCCCCTCTGTTGATTGATTATATGAAAACCGCTAAGGGGAGGCGAACTGCGCAGCCCGAGGCGCCGTCGGAATGCCCCACCTGTTGCCGCGCCCGTGCCAGCCCCGCTCTTGCTTAGCCATGGCCGGGTGTATACTGATCCACGCAGCGCGTAAACACCAGGAGGCTCCGCGTGCATAATCCGCCCGAGGGCAACGTTGGCGTCAGCCAGCCGGTCGCCGTGTTGAGCGGAATCATCGCCGGTCTCCTCATGGTCTTCATTGGTGTGGTCGCCAGGGAACTCGGAGAGCCGTTTCCCGGCCGGTCACCGCTCGAGCCCGCCATCCCCGCTCTCGCCGCTGCACTGGCGGCGGTGGTAGCCGCCTACCGCTCAGGCGCGTCCATCGGCGCCGCCTTGGCCCTCGCGCTGGGAGCCTTCATCGTCACGTACTTCATCAGTGTTTGGATCACGCATTGGATGGGAGTGGGCGGCATGGTGCGCCGCCGACCACCCAGTTCGATCCCCCTCGGCTGGCGTCGCGACCTCACCGTCTGCCTGCTCGGAGTTGCCGTGGGCTCACTCCTCGGCGCTTTCCTCGGGCGCCGGTAGTGGTCCGGGTCCGGTCCCAGACCCATTTGTGGAGCGATAATCATCCCGATGCGCAGGATATTGAAACTTCCTGACGACGTCCACCACATCGCCAAGTCTCTGGGCGACGTCAGAGGAGTTTCGCTGTGCGAGGCGGCAGCCGAATTCGTGCGACAAGGCCTCAAGCCGCCTGCTCGGGTGAACACACGAAAGCCATTTCCCTGTTTCGTCCCGCCCAAGGACGCCAAGCCCATCACGCTCGATCAGACCTTACAGGCCGAAGACGAGCTGTGAAAACGTATCGTCTCGACGTGAATGTCCTGATCGCGCTGGTCTGGCCGTCGCACCTTCGCGTGAGGATCGCACCGCGGTTAGCCGCTCTATACTGAAACAATTGATGTCCTCCGAGGTCAGCCAGCTTGCGGCACGCCGGTTCTTTTCGCGCAGCGGCCTGCTGTCACGGTGGCACCCGAGCTTCGAGTTCCGGCCCGGCCAGCTCCAGATGGCCGAGGCGGTCGAAGCGGCCCTGGCGGACGGGCGTCACCTGATCGTCGAAGCAGGTACGGGCACCGGCAAGACGCTGGCCTATCTGGCACCCGCCATCCTGTCGGGAAAGCGCATCGTCATCTCGACCGGAACAAAGAATCTCCAGGAGCAGCTCTTTTTCAAAGATGTCCCTTTCCTCCAGAAACACTTCGCGCGCCCGCTGAAGATCTGTTACATGAAAGGCCGGGGCAATTACGCCTGCCGGCAGAAGATCTACGACGCCGAGAAAGAGCCGATTCTGGAGGGACTCGAGGAAGTCGCTGACTTTGAGATTATCCGCGAGTGGGAAAAGACGACCCAGACCGGCGACCGCGCCGAGATCCGGAACCTGCCCGAGCCCAGCGCCGTCTGGGCCAGGATTGATGCGCGGCGCGAGCTGTGCGCCGGGCAGAAATGCCAGCAGTACGAGCGCTGCTTCATCACCCGGATGCAGCAGCGCGCCGCCGACAGCGACATCATTATCGTCAACCATCACCTCTTCTTCGCCGACCTTGCGGTCAAGGAGAGCGAGTACGGCAGCATCATCCCAAGCTACAGCGCGGTGGTGTTTGACGAGGCGCACGAGATCGAGGATGTGGCCGGTACTTACTTCGGGATCTCCGCCAGCAACCATCAGGTGCAGGACCTGCGGCGCGACGTGGCGGCGCTGGCGCGCCGGAAGGAGTTCGGTTCGCAGGAACTGGACCGCATCCTGCTGTCGCTCGACGAGCACAGCGAACGGTTCTTCAGCCTCTTCAGCGGCTCAGAGGGCCGAACCGGATTCCGCGAGCAGAGCACGTTTCTCGAAAACCACGGCGAGCAGTACCAGGATCTGCTGCTGGCGCTGGAGCTCGTGGGTTCTCATTTGCAGCTCATCAAGAGTACGCCCGAGGAAGCCATCCCGCTCTGCCGCCGCGCGGGCGAAATCGGCGAGAGCCTCCGGTTCTGGATGGAGAGCGGCGACCGCTCGTTCGTCTATTGGGTCGAACGCCGCGGGCGCGGCTGCTACTTGCAGGCGACGCCGATCGATGTGGCGCCGATCCTCGCCGAGCGCTTGTTCGACAAACTGGACACGGTGGTTCTCACGTCGGCGACGCTCGCCGTGGCCGGCGGCTTCGAATACACGGAGCGGCGGCTTGGGATCCGCGGGGCGCGGACACTGATCGTTCCCGGGGCGTTCGATTTTCACAAGCAGGCGCTGCTTTACGTGCCTCAGCACCTCCCCGATCCGAGAAGCGAGGCATTTCCGTCCAAGGCCGCCGAGGAAATCAAGCGCATCCTCGAGCTGAGCCGCGGCCGGGCCTTCGTGCTCTTCACCAGCTACCAGCAGATGCGGGTCATTTACGACCTGATCGCCTTCGACATCGAGTACGAGACGCTGCTTCAGGGGACGGGGCCGCGCAGCGCCCTCCTCGAGGAGTTCCGCCGCACCCCCCACTGCGTGCTCTTCGCGACGTCTTCCTTCTGGCAGGGCGTCGACGTACCGGGAGAGCAACTTAGCTGCGTTATCATAGATAAGCTGCCGTTTGCGGTTCCCAGCGATCCGGTGGTCGAGGCGCGCATCCGGAGCATTCGCGAGGAGGGGGGCAACCCGTTTTATGAGTACCAGATTCCCCAGGCCGCGATCGCGCTCAAACAGGGCTTCGGACGGCTCATCCGCAGCAAAACGGACCGCGGGGTGCTCGCCCTGCTGGACAACCGGATCACCAGGCAGCGATACGGGCAGGTATTCTTCGACAGCCTGCCGGACTACAGCTTCACGACGGACTTGAACGACGTCAGGAAGTTCTTCGGGTCCGCCTGATCGGAACTCTGAAATCGAGGCAACGATGTTTGAGGTGTCGGTTGAGGAGACTTTCGCCGCCGGCCACGCGCTCCGCGGTTACCGCGGGAAGTGCGAGAACGTGCATGGCCACAACTACAAAGTGCAGGTGACCATCCGCGGCGAGCGGCTGGACTCTATCGGCTTGCTGGTGGATTTCGTCGAGATCAAGCG
This sequence comes from uncultured Solibacteraceae bacterium, assembly GCA_964478455.1. Classification (GTDB taxonomy): domain Bacteria; phylum Acidobacteriota; class Terriglobia; order Bryobacterales; family Bryobacteraceae; genus CAYZJD01. The sequence continues at coordinate 3,954 of CAYZJD010000286.1, forward strand.
CCTGCTTCACGCCGCCATCGAGCGGCTGGACCACCAGTTCCTCAATGACGTGCCCCCCTTTGACGTCCAGAACCCTTCGGCCGAGAACATGGCCAAGTACTTCCACGACCAAGTGAGCCAGGGACTGGCCGGCGCCGGCCTCACGGTTCCGGTCGAGGTCGCGCAGGTGAAGATTTGGGAAACGGACACCTCTACGGCGACCTACAGGCTGTAGCCGGGGCGCGGCCCCTTCCTGCCGGACGGTCCGCACAGGCTCTTCAGCGGCCGATGTACTCGTTCCACCACGCCTGGAGGATCACCAGCGCCCAGAGACGCCCCGGGAAGGTATCCCGGCCCGCCAGCCAGCGATCAAGCAACGGCTCCAGCTTGTCTCGGTCGAAGGGTCCAAAGCCTCGCCCGTTTCCATCGAGCAGGAACTCCCTCACGAACCCGCGCAACGGTCCTCGGAAATACTGGTCGACCGGGGTAACCAGGCCTCTTTTCCTCCGGCAGGCGATTCGTTCCGGCAGACGCTGCACCAGGAACGACAGGATGTACTTCTCCTGCCGCCCCCGGCGCTTCATTCGGGAGGGCAGGCCGGAAGCGAAATCCACGATCGCGCGGTCCAGAAACGGCATGCGCACTTCGACGGAATTCGCCATGCTCATCCGGTCGTCCACCAGCAGCGTACGCTCCGGCAAACGATGGGTGAAATCGAGGGCCAAGCGGCGCTCGAAACGGCTGCGGCAGGTCATCGCCGTTTCCTGGTCGAGCCGCAAGGGCAGCAGATCAGGTTTGTCGGCCGCAGGGTCGGCCCACAGGAACCGGTCCCGCTCGCTCGCGTCGAAAACCCGGTGCCACTCGGAGTCGGCTGCCGACTCGGCCTCGCACGCCAGGACCCTCCACAAGCGCCTCCATCGAGGCTCGGTGACGTAACCGGCCACGGCGCGGGCGAGGCGTCGCGGTACAAGCCGGCGGAGGCGGTAATGGACTTCGGTCCCGGCCTGGACCCAGGTGTAGCCGGCAAACAACTCGTCGGCCCCCTCGCCGCCGACGACCGTCTTGACACTCGAGGCCGCCAACGAGGCAAGACGGTACAGCGCCAGCGACGCCGTGCTATGGCAAGGCTCGCCCAAGTGCCGGGCCAGCGCCGGCAGTAGCGGCGGCAGGTCCTCCGGCCGGAACTCGATCTCGTGGTGGTCGGACCCAATGTCCTGAGCTACAATGCGCGCAAACCTGCCCTCATCACGGGCCGGAACGTCCGGAAACGTGACGGAGAACGTCTTCAGTTGCGACGGGGACATCCGTTCCGCGAACCACGCCACCAGCGAGGAGTCCCAACCGCCGCTGACGTAGGCTCCAACAGGTACGTCCGCGGCCAGGTGCGACTTCACCGCGCTCTCGATCAGCGTCTCAAGTTCTCGCGCGTAGTCCTCGTCGCTGCGCGCTCGCTCCGGCGCGCGATATCGCAGCCTCCACCAGGTTTGCCGGCGAACGCCGGAGGCATCCACCACCAACCGGTCACCCGCGGGCAGCTTCGAGATGCCGAGAAAGCAGGTCCGCGGCGCCGGCAGAAAACCGGCGGCGAGGTGCGTGTCGAGCGCGCCCCAGTCCGGCTTGGCGGAAATCATCCCGGAAGCCAGCAGCGCGCCGGGCTCCGAGGCGAACAAGAAGCCCGACGGGGTGTCCGCGTAGTACAACGGCTTCATGCCGCAGCGGTCGCGCGCCAGCAGGAGTCTGCGTCGTCGCAGGTCAAGGACCGCGAGGCCGAACATGCCGTCGAGCCGGTCGAGACACTCCTCGCCCTCCTCCTCGTAAAGATGGGCGATGACCTCGACGTCGGAAGTGGTGCGGAAGGAGTGTCCACGGTTCTCAAGGCGCGCACGGAGCTGGCGGTGATTGTAGATCTCCCCGTTGCAAACAACCAAGACGCTCCCGTCCTCGCACGCGATGGGCTGATGGCCTGTGGCCAGATCGACGATACTGAGCCGGCTGCAAGCGATCCCGGAAGCGGTTTCGGGGTAAAAGAACAGGCCCTCCTCGTCCGGCCCGCGATGGTGCAGCGCGCGGCACATGCGCCCGAGCACCTCAACGCTCTGTTCGGGGTTGAAGCGGCTGCGAGCGATGCCTGCGATTCCGCACATGATTTGGGCCCAGACCGGAAAACTCCAGGCTGCCATGACGGGGAAGGGCGCGCAAGGCAGGTCGGGAAGCCGCGGGATCCGCCCGGCGAAGCGGGCGGCGAACGGCTAATGTTCTGAGTCAGAAACCCGTTCGCAAAATAGGCAAGTCAGGAGA
>CAYZJD010000287.1:0-6144 GCA_964478455.1 uncultured Solibacteraceae bacterium
GGGGCGGAGGTGGCGGGGCCGTGAAGAAACTGGTCAACTGCGCCCTGGGCAGCGTGTCGGTGTAGATCAGCGGGACCAGAACAAGCAAGAGGACCAGAAAGGTCTGAACGATGAACGAAACCACCACGCTGGTGGCTCTCCTTGTCTTCCCCGTTCCCTCAATGAAAACGTCCTCAAACATGACTCACTACCTTTCCAGGCCACCCCGCACGGAGCGGCCCTGATTCACCGTCGTTGCATCTGCTTGCCGGTCGTCGCGGCGACCGGAACGCTACTCTTCCTCTTCCGGCTTTCGAGGAACCCCTGCCAGAGTACCAGAATGGCGCTGGCAACGAAAATCGAGGAATAGGTTCCAACGACAATGCCAATGAACAGCGCGAAAGCAATGCCGTTCAGCACCGGTCCTCCCAAATAATAGAGGGCGACGGTGCACAACAGCGTGGGACCTGCGGTCAACAGCGTTCGGCTGAGCGTCTGGTTGATGCTCTTGTTGACGAGCGCCGGCAGGGGCATGCGGTACATCACCTTCAGGTTTTCCCGGACCCGATCGAAGATCACGATCTTATCATTCATCGAGTACCCGATCAACGTGAGAAGAGCGGCGATCACCGTCAAAGAGATCTCCCGGTTCGTAAAGGAGAACAAGCCGATGGTGATCACGGTGTCGTGAATGATGGCCAGGACCGCGGCCACGCCGGCGATGATCTCGAACCGCAAGGCGATGTAGACGAGCATACCCCCGAGCGCGTACAGCGTGGCCAGGATCGCCTGCCGGCGCAGGTCGGCGCCGGCTTTCGGCCCGACCACTTCCACCTGCCGGATCGCGAACGGCGCCAGGCCCAGTTCCTGCTTCAGAACCTGAAGCACCGTGGGCGTGACGCCGGCGACGGCGCTCAGTTCGTCGAAGGAACGGACCAGCCCGGAGCGGTTCTTGTCGCGGAAGCCGCAAAGGTCATCGACCAGCTTGGCCAGTTGCTCATCGGCCAGCCCCGCACCGGCGCTCACCAGCGGGTCCCGGAGCCGGTCGGCCAGCTCCTGACGGCTGGCATTATTGAACTCGAGCTTTGTGCCGGTATTGGCGAAGGTTTCGAGGAGGGTGCGAGTGATGGTGCGCCTGGCGGCGTCCAGTTCGCGCTCCTCCCTAAGTTCAGTTCCGATCACGACCTCGTCGGTCTGGCCGACCGCGGTGTCGCGAACCGTGGTGACGGTAACTTCCCCCGCGATACGGGCGCTCAGGGCCGACCGGATCTTCTGGACGGGAGGAGGGCCGGCAAACTTCGCGTACACAAGAGTCCCGCCACGGAAGTCGATGCCATAGTTGGGCCCGCCTTTCAACACCAGGCTCAACACGGAAGCGACCATCAGCGCCAGGGAGATGCCCAGTCCAAGCCAGCGCTTGGACACGAAATCGATACTCGTCTCTTTGAAGAGTTCCATTCAGCCAGCCTTGCCGGCGCTTCGGACGTATAGACACCGGCAGTTCGAGTTAAGTTCCGATTCGCTATCCGGCCAAAGCAGCGCAGTTTGCCTCATATGCTAAGCCTGGCGAGCCGGGGGTGTCGGACGAGCGAGAAATCGAACATCGCCCGAGACACGAATACGGCTGTAAACACGTTTGCTATCAATCCGATAACGAGGGTCACCGCGAAGCCCTTGACCGGCCCCGTGCCGAACATAAAAAGGAAGGCGCAGGCCACCACGGTCGTAGTGTGCGTGTCGATGATGGTCAGGAATACCCGATCGAAGCCGGCGCTGATGGCCGCCGCGATACCTTTTCCGTTGCGGATTTCCTCGCGGATTCTCTCAAAAATAAGCACGTTGGTGTCCACCGCCATGCCGATGCTGAGGATCAGGCCCGCGATGCCGGGCAAGGTCCAGACAGCATCGAAGTAGCTGAGGGCGGCCACGGTAATCACGGCGTTCAGAAGCAGGGCGATAACGGCATTGACGCCGCTCTTCTTGTAGTAAACGACCATGACCAGGATAACGAGAGCGAGGCCGACCAGCCCCGCCACCACGCCCTGGCGAATCGAGTCGGCGCCGAGCGAGGGGCCGATCGTGCGTTCCTCCAGGTAGACAATCCCGGCTGGGAGCGAGCCGGCGCGGAGCACGAGGGCCAGATCGGAAGCCTCTTGCTCACCGGACAAACCGGTGATCCTTCCGCTGTCCTCGATGCGAGCCTGAATGGTGGCCACGCTGCGGATCTGGTTGTCGAGGATCACGGCCAGGCGGTTGCCGATGTTAGCCTCGGTGAAGCGAGCAAACCGCCGGGCGCCGTCCTGGTTGAGCGTGAAGTTGGCCTCCCACTTCTGGAACTCGTCCCGGCCCGGCCGGGCGTTACGGAGATCGCGTCCGGTGATGACCGGGGTCCGGCTTAACAGGTACCAGGAGTCGCCTTCCTCCTTGCCGAGAGCGACCTTGACGAGCTTGGTGTTCAGCGGGAGGACGCCGCCGTGCTTGGAGAGGGCCTGGTCCGTGCTGGGGAAGGGCCCGTCCTTGACCTCCGATACCTCCAGCATGGCGGCGGTTTGAATGATCTGTTGCACGCGGGCCGGGTCGTCGACGCCGGGAAGCTGCACCAGGATCTCGTATTCGGCGTCGGTGCGGCCGTGCTGTTGGATGACGGGCTCGGTAAGGCCAAGACCATTGATGCGCTGCTCGATGGTGCGGATAGCGCGCTCGACCGTGTCCTTCTTGAGGGCGATCAGCTCGGTTGTCCGCATGTTCAGCTTGTACTCAGTGGAGCTGAGCGGCGTGAGGGTCCAGACCGGGAACCGCTCGCTGATCAGGCGGCGGAAGTCACTCGAGCGGGCCTGGGGGATGCCGCGGACGTTGACTTGGATCGAGTCGGCTGCGTCGATACTCGCGGGGTCGTTACGGTCCATGGCGCCGTAGTCGATGCCGGCTTTGCGCAGATCTTCCTTCAGCCGCTCGATGGCCTGATCGGCCTCCACCTTTACCGCGTCCTGCACCTGGACCTGGAGGATCAGATGGCTCCCGCCCCTGAGGTCCAGGCCGAGGCGGATGTTTCTCGCCAGCGCCGCCCGCAGGTCATCCTTCGATCGCGGCAGGCCGATGATGCCATAAACCGTAATCAGCACGATCGCCAGGATGAAGAGTCCTCTCCACCTCAGATTTGACATGCGGCTCCTTCCAGCCTTCGGCGACGAGTCATGACTTCTTCTCGGGGACCAGCCCCGAGACGGAACTCCGGGCGAGCTGAAGCTTGACGTTGTCGGGCTTGACGCGCAGGATGATCGAATCCTCGTCGAGGGAGACGATCGTGCCGACAAGACCGCCGGAGGTCAGAACAAGATGGCCCGGCTGCAATTCCTTGAGCATCTTCTGCTGGTGTTTTTTCTGTCGCTGCATGGGCAGGAACAAGAGGAAGTAGAAGATGGCGAAGATCAGCAGGATGGGAATGAAGCCCATGATCGGGTTGGACGGGCTTTGCGCCTGCGCCAGGAAACTCCAGAACACTGTTCACCTCGTGCCGTCGTTCACGCTTCGGTCCCCGCGAAACCACCGGAGAGCCGCTGGCCCACTGGAGCCGACGATCGCGAAGGGATTCCGAACCGGTTAGTCCACCTCACCCGGAGCGGGGCGTACTAGTCGCAGGGAATCGGGGAACGACCCAAATATTATAGCCTGCCTGAGGCGGCGCATGATGTCAAGGTAGTGGGTGAGATTGTGGAGGGTGGCCAGGGTGGAGAAGAGCATCTCGCCTGCCTGGAAGAGGTGGCGGAGGTAGGCGCGGGAGTAATTGCGACAGGTATAGCAGGAGCAGGCCTCGTCCACCGGGGCCGGGTCATCCCTGTAGCGAGCCTGCTTGATGACGAGGCGGCCGCGCGAGGTGAACAGGCAGCCGTTGCGGGCGTTGCGCGAAGGCAGCACGCAGTCCATCATGTCGGCGCCGCGGGCGACGTACTCGGGCAGCTCCTCCGGCATGCCGACGCCCATGACGTAGCGCGGGCGCCTGCGTGGCAACAGCGGGAGCGTGAGCTCCACCATCTCGAGGCTTAGGGCTCGGGGCTCGCCGACGGAGAGGCCGCCGACGGCGTAGCCGGGAGCGTCAAGCTCCACAAGCGCGGAGGCGCACTGGCGGCGCAGGTCGGGGAACATGGAGCCTTGGACGATGGGGAACAAGGCGCCGATCGGCTGATCGGCGGATCTGGCGATTTGGCGCCTGTAATGGTCGAAGGCGGCGTGGGCCCAATGGATGGTGCGGTGCATCGACTGGCGGGCGGCTTCGTGACTCACGGGGTAGGGCAGGCACTCGTCGAGCGCCATCAGGATATCGCTGCCGAATGCCAGTTGGATATCGACGGTCGATTCGGGGGTAAAGAGGTGCTCGTCGCCGTTGAGGTGCGAGCGGAACAGCACACCGTCGTCAGTGACCCTGCGGAGGCTGTCCAGGCTGAAGACCTGGTAACCGCCGGAGTCGGTGAGAAGCGCCCGGGGCCAGTTCATGAACCGGTGCAGGCCGCCGAGGCGGCGGATGACCTCATGGCCGGGCCGCAGAAAAAGGTGGTAGGTGTTCGCGAGCAGGATGCGGACGTCAAGCTCGCCGGCCAGATCCCGCTGCGTGAGCCCCTTCACCGAGGCCTGCGTGCCCACCGGCATGAACACCGGCGTTTCCGCCACCCCATGCGGCGTGTGGAGCAAGCCTGCGCGCGCGCCCGTGACCGGACACTCGGCGACGACCTCGAAGCGCAGCGGGGACACTGACCTATTGTAGAATCAGGGCGGCGAAAGGTAAGAACGATGCGGATCTTCCTTCTCGGATTGTGCCTGGCGGCCTCGGCGGGCGCGCAGGTTCAGAACAGCTCGTCGGTCTACATGACGGCGAAGCGCCCGCAGGCGCTGGCGCTGGTGGGCGACCGGTACCATAGCCCGATCCACGCGCGCGACACGTTGAGCCGGGCGCTGGTGCTGGAGAACATCCCGGTGACGTTCATCGAAAACACCGGCGCGCTCGATGCGGAATCGCTCGGCGGGCGCCAGTTGCTGATCATCCTGCGCGACGGGATGAACTGGCCCAACGGCTACGAGGCGGAACACGTCCAGTGGATGACGGACGAGCACCAGAAAGCCATCTGGGATTTCGTCCACGCCGGCGGCGGTTTCCTGGCGCTGCACAACGCCCAAGGGATTTATCCCGCCGGAGGCCTGTACTACAAGCTGTTCGGCGGCGATTACGGCGGCCACCCGGAGCCGTACGTGTTCACCGTCCGGGTGGAGGACAAGAACCACCCGGTGACGGCCGGCGTGGAGGACTTCGACATTTTCGACGAGCAGCACACGGTGAAGTACTACCTGGACCGGGAGCACCTGCTGCTGCGGTCGATCGCGAGGAGCAACCTTTCGGCGCCGGCTGGCTGGTGGCGGGAGATGGGCAAAGGACGGTTCGTGTACCTGGCGCCGGGCCACACGCCCGAGGCGCTGAATCATCCGATGATGCAGCGGCTCATCCGCAATGCGGCGCGGTGGGCGACGCGGATGAAGTGAGAAGGTCAAGCCGGCACGGCGTCCGGCCTTGAAGCTCGAATGAGGTGGATCTCTGCACAAGGCCGTGCGTTCCGCCGCCGGCCTGCGGGCACTCCTCCCCATTGGCTACGATAGAGGGTTCCAGCCCGTCCCTCTATGGCTCTACGTTTCTACAACACGCTCACGCAGCGCGTGGAGGAGTTCGCGCCGCTCGAGGGCAACACCGTTCGGATGTACACGTGTGGCCCGACGGTGTGGAACTACGCGCACATCGGGAATCTGCGGACGTTCACGTTTCAGGACATCCTGCGGCGGTGGCTCCGCGCGCGGGGCTACCGGCTGGACCACGTGATGAACCTGACGGACGTGGACGACCGCATCATCCAGCAAGCCATGGCGGCGGGCAAGCCGCTCGGCGAGTATACGGAAGTCTTCGCGAAGGCGTTTCTGGAGGACGCGGCGGCGCTGCGGCTGGAGCGGCCGGAGCGGCTGGTACGGGCCACGGAGCACATCCCGGAGATGGTCGGGCTGATTCGCCGGCTAGTGGAGAAAGGATGCACCTACCTGAGCGAGGGCTCGATTTACTTCCGGATCGCCGCGTTCCCGGAGTACGGCAAGCTGTCGCACTCGGACTTCAGCGGCATTCGCGCCGGCGCG
>CAYZJD010000288.1:0-6119 GCA_964478455.1 uncultured Solibacteraceae bacterium
GCCGCATAAATTCCTTTCCCAAAAAACAAGTTCTTGCGAACTTGGTATACAGAGGGCTGCTGATGTGGCCGGGGATGAACGCGGATGAACACCGATGCGAGGAGAGATCCAATCGGCGTTCATCGGCGGTTATCGGCGGCCTGGTTGGTTGCGGCTTGCTGCGCTGTGTCCTCTGCGCCTCCGCGGTGAATTGGTTTGGCTGCGGCTACGCCGCGCTGTGATAGAGTGAGCCGTCGAGGAGAAGGCTGACATGAGCGGCGCAGAGGCGATCATCGAGGCGATCAAGGAGGGCAACGAGGAAGAGGTCAAGCGGCTCTTGTCGGAGAATCGCGGCCTGGCGAAGGCCCGGGGTGGGAAAGGAGAATCGCTCGTGCTGATGGCCGTGTACCGCGGGCGCGGCGATTTGGCGCAGCTTCTGGTGGAGGCAGGCGCGCAGACTGACCTGTTTGAAGCCTGCGCTACTGGGCAACTCGAGCGGGTGAAGGAGCTGCTGGCCGAAAGGCCCGGTGACGTGAATGCCTTCGCTCCGGACGGTTTCACGCCGCTCGGGCTGGCGTCATTCTTCGGGCACCTCGACGTCGCCAGGCGCCTTGTCGCTCACGGCGCGCAGGTGAACCTAGCCTCGGGCAACGACTTCTCGGTGATGCCGCTCCACAGCGCCGCCGCCGGCCGCCATACGGCTATCGTGAAGCTGCTGCTAGAGAGCGGCGCTCACGTTGACGCGAAACAGCGAAGCGGCTTCACGGCGCTCCACTCGGCGGCCCACAACGGCCAGCTTGACATGGTGGAGTTGCTGCTCGCTCACGGAGCTAAGCTCAACGAGCGAAGCGAGGAGGGCCTGACTCCTTTGAAGCTGGCGGAAGATCGGGGGCATGCGGCCGTGGCCGCACTGCTGCGAGCGAGAGGCGGCAGCCTGTAAGCGGCGATCCGGAGCAGGCCGGGGACCTGTTTGAGGCCTGCCGGCACTGCCCCATCGTCCTACTCGAAATCGCGGGAGCGCTTCTTGCGGTTGCGTTTGCGGGCAAGAGCGGCTTTGACGCGGCGCTTCTCACCCGGCTTCAGGTAGTAGGAGTGACGCTTGATCTCCTTGATGATGTCTTCCTGCTGGACCTTGCGCTTGAAGCGGCGCAGGGCGGCCTCCAGGCTTTCACCATCCTGAATCGTGACTTCAGCCACTCGACGTTCACCCCCTCTCGCTCGAAAAGCTAGACCCTGCCAGAATCGCGCGCCGGACAATCTGCTATAACTCGTGAATGAAGGCAGTGCCGGATGCAGGACGTGCTGGCAATACTGCTGGCGGGAGGCGTCGGCGAACGCCTGTACCCGCTGACCCGGAACACCGCCAAGCCGGCAGTACCTTTCGGCGGCGTCTACCGGATCATTGACTTCACGCTATCCAACTGCATCAACTCGGATATCCGGCGTGTTTTCATCCTAGCACAGTACAAGGCGCTGGAGCTGATCCGCCACATCCGCGACGGCTGGAGCATTCTGAATCCGGAGCTCGGTGAGTTCATCGAAGTGATCACGCCGATGAAGCGTGTCCACGAGGACTGGTATCTGGGGACGGCCGATGCGGTCTTCCAGAATGCCGAGAGCATCCTCGTAGAGAAGCCCCGCGACGTGCTGGTCCTGGCCGGCGATCACATCTACAAGATGAACTATCGCGAGATGCTGGACTGGCACCGTGACCACGACGCGGAGCTGACCATCGCCACCACACAGGTGCGGCCTGAAGAGGCGCACCGCTTCGGCGTGATGGAGATCGACCCTGGTTCGCGCATAGTCGGCTTCGAGGAAAAGCCGAGCCATGGGAACCCGGCACGCTCACCGTTCAATCCGGCCATGGTCAGCGCCTCGATGGGCGTTTACGTGTTCCAGCCGGACGTGTTGCTGCAGGCGTTGCGAGAAGACGCCGAGGACCCGGGTTCATCCCACGATTTCGGCGGTGATGTGATTCCGAAGTGGATCTCGAAGGCGCGGGCGATCGCATACGATTTTCACGATCTCAACGACAAGACGGTGCGGTACTGGCGCGACGTGGGAACCATCGACGCCTACTACGACGCCAACATGGACCTGGTCGCGGTGACGCCCGAGTTCAATCTCTACGACGTCAACTGGCCCATCCGCACAAAGCTGTTCCAGCAACCGCCGGCGAAATTCGTCTTCGCGCAGGAGGGACGGCGGATGGGAATCGCGATCGACTCGATCGTGTCGGCCGGCTGCATTGTGTCGGGCGGGCGCGTGATACGAAGCGTTTTGTCGCCGGGGGTTCGGGTCAACAGCTACAGCGAAGTGGAGAACTCGATTCTGATGCACAACGTGGAAATCGGGCGCTACAGCCGGGTGCGGAACGCCATTATTGACGCGAACGTGAAGGTCCCTGAGTCGAGCGTCATCGGATTCAACCTCGGGGAAGACCGCCAGAAGGGGTATCACGTCACCGACGGCGGGGTGGTCGTGGTGCCAAGCCAGCAGGAGAGTTACGCTACCATAACAAGTTGAGCCGATTTCGCCGCGCGTCTTCGACGTACTGCCTCTTGTTCGATTGAACGACGGGCCGGGCGGAAGTGGCGGACCGTTCCTGTACTACATCCCACAAGGAGCAATTATGACTACGATCGTCAAGGTCCTCGGACGAGAGATTCTGGATTCACGCGGCAATCCCACCGTGGAAGCCGACGTGCGGCTGGCCGACGGCAGCATGGGCCGGGCGGCCGTGCCTTCGGGCGCTTCCACGGGCGAACATGAAGCCATCGAGCTGCGCGACGGCGACAAGAAGCGCTATCTCGGCAAGGGCGTTCGCAAGGCGGCCGAGAACATTAACCGGGAGATCGCGCCGGCGCTCGAAGGAATGGACGCCACCCGGCAGGAAGACCTCGACCGGAGAATGCTGGCCCTCGACGGCACTGCGAACAAAGGCAAGCTGGGCGCGAACGCGATCCTGGCCGTTTCGATGGCGGCGGCGCGGGCAGCGGCCGCTTCGCAGAAGACGCCGCTTTACCGCTACCTGGGCGGCGTTTCCGCCTCGCTGCTGCCGGTGCCGATGATGAACATCCTGAACGGAGGCGCGCACGCGGACAACTCGGTCGACCCGCAGGAGTTCATGGTGGCGCCGTACGGCGCTCCGAGTTTCGCCGAAGCGCTGCGCATGGGCGCCGAGGTGTTTCACTCGCTTAAGAGCGTGCTGAAGAAGAAGGGCTACTCGACGGCGGTGGGCGACGAGGGAGGTTTCGCCCCCAACCTGAAATCCAACGACGAGGCGCTCGAAGTGATTCTCGAGGCCATTCACCTGGCCGGGTACAAACCGGGCGTCGACGTCGGGCTGGCGCTGGATCCGGCGGCCAGCGAATTCTACGACAGCGGGAAGGGCAAGTACATCTTCAAGAAGTCCGACAAGAGCGAGCGGAGCTCGGAACAGATGGCGGAGTTCTGGGAGAACTGGGCGCGGCAGTATCCCATCATTTCCATCGAAGACGGCATGGCCGAGGACGACTGGGGCGGCTGGAAGCTGCTGACAGACAGGCTTGGCAAGAAGATTCAGCTCGTCGGCGACGATCTGTTTGTGACCAACACGCAGCGGCTGGCCCGCGGCATTGAGGAAGGCGTCGCCAATTCGATCCTGGTCAAGGTGAACCAGATCGGATCGCTGACCGAGACGCTGGAGGCGATGGCGATGGCCGCGCGCGCCGGCTACACGGCGATGGTGTCGCACCGCTCGGGGGAGACCGAAGACACGTTCATCGCGGACCTGGTGGTGGCCACGGGCGCCGGGCAGATCAAGACGGGCTCGGCGAGCCGCACGGACCGGATCGCCAAGTACAACCAGTTGCTGCGGATTGAGGAGGAACTGGGGGCAGCGGCGAAGTACGCGGGCCGGAAGGCGTTCCGGCAGTAGGAGTCAACCGTAGAGGCGCGGAGGACGCGGAGGAATCTGAAACTCTCTGCGTTCTCGGCGTCTCTGCGGTTCATCCTGGAGTTAAGCTCATGCACAAACTTGTACTCATTCGTCACGGTGAGAGCACGTGGAACAAAGAGAACCTCTTTACGGGCTGGACGGACGTGGACCTCTCGGAAAAGGGGATCGAGGAGGCCCGGGAAGGAGCACGCGCGCTGAAAGAGGGCGGATACACCTTCGATATCGCGTACACCTCGGTTCTCAAGCGGGCCATCCGCACGCTGTGGTTCGTGCTCGATGAGATGGACCTGATGTGGATCCCGGTGGTGCGCGACTGGCGGCTGAACGAGAGGCACTACGGCGCGCTCCAGGGGCTCAACAAGGCGCAGACGGCGGAGAAGTACGGCGAAGCGCAGGTGAAGATCTGGCGGCGAAGCTACGACATTCAGCCGCCAGCACTCGAGAAGTCCGACCCGCGCTGGCCCGGCCATGACCGCCGCTACAAGGACTTGAGGCCGGAGCAGGTTCCGCTGACCGAGTGTCTGAAGGACACGGTCGAGCGCTTCTTACCCTGCTGGCACGAGCGGATCGCACCGGACGTCCGCGCCGGGCAACGGGTGCTGATCGCCGCGCACGGCAACAGCCTGCGGGCGCTGGTGAAGTATCTCGACAATATCTCCGACGAGGAGATTGTCGGCCTGAACATCCCGACGGGCATGCCGCTGGTTTACGAGCTGGACAGCGATCTAAGGCCGCTCCGCAGCTACTACCTGGGCGATCCGGAAAAGGTGAAGGCGGCGATGGAGGCGGTGGCCGCGCAGGGGAAAGTGAAGAAGTAGCCCGCCGGCCCTTTTTCAGTTCTCATCACTCGTCCTCTTTGCCCAGGATGCAGACGATTTCCTTACCGCGGAGTGCCGTTTCCGCAACCGTCAAGCCAAGCAGGCGAAAGCCCGCTTCGCCGGCTTCGCGCAGTTCCTTCTGCATCGTCGAGGTCTTGGAGGTGGCCAGCAACCGGTAGACACGCCGTAGAGGAGGCGCATCCGGGTCACGTTCCATGATCGCGGCTACCTCCCTGCCGCCGAAGCTGGAGGCGAAGACAGTTTGCCCGCGATACTCAAACCCTTCATCTCGGGCTTGCTGCAATTCCTTCTGCATCGTCGAGGTCTGGGAGGTGGCAAGCAGTTTGTACTTCTTGCGAGCCGGCGCTTGGGCGGAAAGGTCCCTTGCCATCACGACCACGACCTCGTTTCCGCCCAGGGCGGTTTCACCGCCCATCACACCGGCGTACACATAGCCCGCATCGGCGGCTTCGTTCATCTCCTTTTCCATCGTGGATGTCTTGGTTGTGGCGAGCAGCCGGTAGTCGTACTTGGATGGATCGGCAGCCACGGCAACGGAGACGCAGACAATCACGAGCAAGGGCAATCTTCTGGACACGGTTCCGCCCTCCTACAACAAATGACTCCCTTCTTGCCCATCGGGTTGCCAGGAATCGTGCCCGTGGCTCGTCGAGAACGGTTGCTAACCTCAAGCCGGGCGAGTTCGTCCAACCAGTGAGGCGGCGGGATTGTTTTGCCGCTTCCGTGCTAGACTACAGTTAAGTGCTGCGCAAGCTGGGTAGTCTGATTCTGGCTTTTGTGATGCCGGCCATGCTGGCATGGGGCCAGTGTGTCCTCTGCGCTCCGGTGGTGGAGAACACCTCGGAAGACCACGGCTGCTGCAAGCCGGCCAAGCCGGTTCACTGCGGCATTCCGGAGAATGGCGGCGACAAGAAGGACTGCCCCAAGCACCCGGCGCCGGCGCAAAGCCTCCAGAAATCGGAGGCTGACTCCCTCCGGTTGGTGCAAGCGGTGACCGTTGCGGTCATTGGCGACGTGGCGACCGAGGCCGCGTTCGCGCCGCAGGCGAGGGTGCGATGCGAAGCCCCGGTCCCGGTTCACTCGCCGCCGGACCTCTACCTCCTACACTCCTCTCTCCTGATCTGATCCTCTCTTTCAGTTCGGGCGACGCCGAACGCTGACAAGCCACGGCATTCGCTCACAGAAGGCAAGCCGGAGGCATACCCTACGCGGTCTCCGACGTGCCGGTTGGAGGAAAGGGGGATTTGATGAAGCTCATGATCTTCATTGGCGTATTCGCCGGGGCTGTGTGTGCCTACGGACAGGGGACCGAGCTGCGACTTCGGTTCGATGATCTCGCGGCCACGGCGTTGAGGAAC